>NZ_JAPCIX010000031.1:0-38456 GCF_027707605.1 Aeromonas sp. QDB31
TGAAAATCAACAAAATTGTTTGATGTTCGATGCTGTGAGTGCCCACACAGATTGCTTGATTCAAATTGTTAAAGAGCAGGGTTTGAAACTATAACCCTCACTGGGTTGCTTTGCAAGCCAGACCAGACGCGCACTGCGCCGTGCTGATGGAGGCGCATTATAGGGATCTGATTCTTTCTGACAAGCAAAAACCATGTGTTTTTTTGAGAAAGACGTTCAAGTGTTTAATCTGCAACCAAATCGTACAAAACACCTTCGACAAAGGGCTCATAAGAGGTCACTTTCGGCAGCACCCGGGCCGCCCAGGCCAGGCTGCCTGTTCTATATAGAGGGGGGTCATATATGAGGGAGAGATGCGCAAATAGAAAAGGGCCCTGCCGGACCCTTTCAAATGTGTGCTGCTGACCAATCAGATGGAGAAGCTGGAGCCACAGCCACAGGTGGTCGAGGCGTTGGGGTTGGTCACGGTAAAGCGGGAGCCTTCCAGACCTTCGGTGTAGTCCACGCTACCCCCAACCAGATACTGCAGACTCATGGGATCGATCACCATGGTCACGCCGCTCTTCTCGACCACGGTATCCCCGTCGTTGATCTTTTCGTCAAAGGTGAAACCGTACTGGAAACCGGAGCAGCCCCCCCCAGTGATGTAGACCCGCAACTTGAGCTCGGGATTTTCTTCTTCGGTAATCAAGGTCTTTACCTTGTTCGCCGCCGCATCCGTCATCTGGATGGGCAACGGGGCTTCTGCTACTGCACTCATTACTGACCTCACAACCATTACATCCACAAACATGGAAACTGCGAAATTATCCAATACCCGACCATTTAGTTCAAGTATTCACCACTCTCTTACTGCACCACGGGCAAGGGGGCTGGTTGAGTCACCAGGGGCTTGAGTACCTCGCTCCACTCCGCCAGCAACTCCTGGGCCGGCTGGCGCCCCTCCTTGGCGATGATGATCCTCACCCTATCCGGTACAAAGCCGGTCGGCAGTTGCCAGTTGCCTTCCAACAGCTGGAAGTAGCGCAGCGCATAGCGTCCCTCCCCGACCTTCATGCCAAGCTCACGCCCGCTGAGGATCCTGGGCTTGTCTGCCAGACTGCCTTCGACCCTGATTTGTACCTGACCCCGAAACAGCTCCCGCTTCTTGGCGGGCTGGGTCAGGGCCAGACGATAGTGATAGCGACCCGGCACGCTGGTTTCCTGCAGGGTCAGGTTGTCGATGGTCACCCCCACCTGATCACCGGTAGGGCGCATGATCCGCTCGAAGAAGGCCAGCTGACGCTTCTGCTCCTGTACCTGGGCTTCCTGATCCTTGAGGGTCTTCTGCAACTGTTCGAAGGCCGCCTTCTGGGTCGCCAGCAAGGTGTCCTTGACCCCCAGATCCGTCTTGAGCTGGCTTATGGCCTTGCTCTGCCGCTCCAGAGTCTCTTGCTGCACCGTCAGCAGACTGCTCTGGGCCAGTTCTTGCCGATTCCCGATGAAATAGCCGATACAGGCCCCCACCGCCAGCACCACCAATACCTTCACGATTTGGGACATAGGGCCTCTTCTATTGGCACGCCATACCACGGCCTGTTTCCCTTCACTATACGCGACCTTGCCGGATTGATGCGGATAAACAAGGAGTTAACTGGCAGCCACTCTGCCGTCTCCCCGCTTTTGACGCGCCGCAAGCCGTAAAGTTCGCTCCAGGATCTGGGAATAGATGGGGCGCCCTCCCAACCACTGTGCCACCAGGGTGGCCCCTATGGTGGTGATCATCATGGGCAGGATCAGCTGATAGTTGTCCGTCATCTCGGTCACCAGCACTATGCCGGTGATGGGGGCCCGCACGGTGGCGGCAAACAGCGCTCCCATGCCGGCGATGGCGAAGGCGCCGGGCTCTATGCCCAGATCGGGAAAGGCTGCATGGAACAGGTGGCCGAAGACCACCCCGAACAGGGTGCCGAGTGCCAGGGTCGGGGCGAAGACGCCGCCGGGGGCGCCCGAACAAAAACAGACGAGGGTGGCAATCAGTCGCACCGAGAAGATGAGGAAGAGGGTCGCCATCCCATAGTTCCCCCCCACCAGATGAGGGATCAACTCGGTTCCCCCACCGGTCACCGAGGGGGCAAACAGCGAGAGCACGCCGAAGGTGCCTGCCACCAGCATGCCGATGGCGACGAAGCGGTGACGCTTGTTCTGATGCAGAGCCAGATAGCCGTCCTGACAGGCGAGCACCAGCTTGTTGAACACGAAGCCCAGCACGCCGAAACAACCCCCCATGAAGAGGAAGAGCCAGAGCGCCTTCAGGGCCGGGGCATCGTAGTGGGGCAGGCTGATGACTGGCGCCTGCCCCTTCATGTTCTGCAGCATCAGGGTCGCCATGACGGCCGAGATCCCCACCGCCTTGATGGCGAGGAAGGAGTAGCGGAACTGCGGCCGCATCTCCTCCATCACGAAGAGTATCCCCGCCAGCGGCGCGTTGAAGGCGGCGGCCAGTCCTCCCGCCGCCCCCGCCGCCAGCAGGGCATGACCATGCTCCTTCGGCAGGCGGAAGATGTCCGCCACCATCTTGCCAAGGTTGCCGCCGATCTGTACCGAGGGCCCCTCCCGCCCCAATACCATGCCGGAGCTCAGGGTACAGATGCCGCCGAAAAACTTGACCGGCAAGACCCGCCACCAGCGCACCGGACGCAGTTCGTCCATGGCCCCCTCGATCTCGGGAATACCGGAACCACCCGCTTCCGGGGCGAAGGTGTGAGTGAGGAAGTAGCCGACAAACCCCAGCAGGGCGCTGAAACCAAAGCCCAGCAGCCCGAGCTGCCACCAGGGGCGATCCGCCAGCAGCAGGACTCGCTGCTGTGCCAGCCAGTGCACACCGGATTCAAACAACCCGCAGACCAGTCCGGCCAGAACCCCGACCAGGGCGGCCAGCAAGAGCACCAGCAGCGGCATCTTGTCCCGCTGGATCAGGCGCTGCAGGACAGGCGGGCGAGCTTGTGTGGTCGCCTCGCGAGGGGGGATAGCTTGTTGCACCATGGGTATTCACGCTCATCTGACGAGGGTCGAAAACACCCGGCCTCGGCTCGGCTGCCCAGCACAGGGCCTTTCTGCTATAGTCGGCCCGTTTCATTTATCACGGGTGCAGTCCGGGAGTCCGGGTGGCGAGAGCGCAAAGCATACTCCTCCCACCGCAGCCTGCCGAGCCGCAATCGACCGCCTGCGCCCGGGTGACGACCAAAATCCCATTAAGGATGATCCATGTCAAAATCAGATCAGCTGTTTGAACAGGCCCGCCAGACCATTCCGGGCGGCGTCAACTCACCGGTCCGCGCCTTCAATGGGGTCGGCGGCACACCCCGCTTCATCGATCACGCCGATGGCGCCTACCTCTATGACGTGGACGGTCAGGCCTATGTTGACTACATCGGCTCCTGGGGCCCCATGCTGCTGGGTCACAACCACCCTGCCATCAAGGCCGCCGTCATCAAGGCCGTTGAGAAGGGGCTGAGCTACGGTGCGCCGACCGAAATCGAAGTGCTGATGGCCGAGAAGGTACGCCAGATAGTGCCCTCCATGGAGCAGGTACGTATGGTCAACTCCGGCACCGAAGCCACCATGAGCGCCATCCGCCTGGCCCGCGGCTACACCGGCCGCGACAAGATCGTCAAGTTCGAAGGCTGCTACCACGGCCACGCCGATTCCCTGCTGGTCAAGGCAGGTTCCGGCGCCCTGACCCTGGGTCAGCCCAACAGCCCAGGCGTCCCGGCTGATTTCGCCAAGCACACCCTGACCTGCGTGTTCAACGATCTGGACTCGGTGCGTGAAGCCTTCACCCAGTACGGCAGCGAGATCGCCTGCATCATAGTCGAGCCGGTGGCAGGCAACATGAACTGCATCCCGCCGGTACCCGGCTTCCTGGAAGGGCTGCGCGCCATCTGCGACGAGTTCGGCGCCCTGCTGATCCTGGACGAAGTCATGACCGGCTTCCGCGTCTCCCTGCGCGGCGCCCAGGGTTACTACAACATAGACCCGGACCTGACCACCCTCGGCAAGATCATCGGGGCCGGCATGCCGGTGGGCGCCTTCGGCGGCAAGAAGAAGGTAATGCAATACATAGCCCCGACCGGCCCCGTCTATCAGGCCGGCACCCTCTCTGGCAACCCTGTGGCCATGGCCGCCGGCCTCACCATGCTGGATCTGCTGCTGGAGCCGGGCCTCTATGAACAGCTGAGTGCCAAGACCGCCCGGGTCGCCGAGGGGCTGAAAGCCGCCGCCGCCAGGCACGGCATCCCGCTCGCCATCAACTACGTGGGCGGCATGTTCGGCTTCTTCTTCACCGAAGAGACCGAGATCACCTGCTACGAGCAGGTGACCCGCTGCGACATGGAGCGCTTCAAGCGCTTCTACCATCTGATGCTGGAAGAGGGTGTCTATCTGGCGCCGAGTGCCTACGAGGCGGGCTTCCTGTCACTGGCCCACGGCGACAAGGAGATTGAACACACCCTGGCCGCCGCCGAGCGCAGCTTCGCCAAACTGGCGGGCTGAGCCCTGCCAGCATGAATCAAGGGCCCGCGAAGGGCCCTTTTTTGTTACCTCTGCCGCCTCGCCGTGCCAGAGCCCCCTTCTGGTGCAGCCCCCTCTCTCTTATTGCCGGCGTTTGCCACTTGCTGGTGCATCCACGGCCACACTGGCTGTCATAAAACGGGCCCACTATTTGCAATGCTTGACTCAGGAGCCCACTGACCGAGGTCCATATGGCAGAGATGAGCCCCATCGACGTGCTGCGGCGATATCAGGAGTACGAAACCGAGTTGACCCCCCTGTTGCTGGGGCTGCTCACCCTCCCCCAGGAGGCCCTCAAGGGCTATCCCTTCGTGCTGAGCGTGCAGAGCCTGGGCCAGAGCCAGGCAAGAGCGGGGATCCTGCCCCCCATTCCGGCCCCCCAGGGGCAGCTGCGACTGAGGGTGCAGGGCCATGGCCGCGAGCTCGAGATCAATCTGCACCAGTTGATCGCCTGGCTGATGGGGGACAGGGAGCGGCGCCGCGCCATCCCCTGGTTCAGGGCCGTCTACGTGATCCTGAGCCTGGCGCTGTTTCTCATCGTGGGAACCCTGATCTGGCATGGCCTCGAGCAGCTCTATCTGCTGCTGTGCGGCACCCAGCAGAACCGGCTCGGCGCCTTCAGCGCCATCATCTTCCTGACCCTGGCGCTGGCGGTGTTCGATCTGGGCAAGACCATATTGGAGGAGGAGGTGCTGCTGCATAAGGACATCTTCCGCCACAGCGCCATTCGCCGCACCATCACCCGCTTCATCGCCGCCATCCTGATCGCTGTCTCCATCGAGGGGCTGTTGCTGCTGTTCAAGGGCTCCCTCGGCCAGAACGAACTGCTCTGGCCCGCGGTGGGGGTGATGGGCTGCGCCGTGGGATTGCTGCTGGCGCTGGGGCTCTATGTCTTCCTCGGGGCCAAGGCCGAGGCCGCCCTGGTCGCCTCCAGTCAGCGGCCAGCGGCGGCCCCGCAGGAAGCGCCGCTCACCAGGTGGCATGGCCGGATCAGGCGGGCCGGATAAACCTTCACCAGCCTCTGGACGTCGACTAGCTGGCGGCCTCGGCCAGCTGAGACTCTGGCTGACGGCGCGCCGCCTGCCAGGAGGCATACATGGTCCAGGAGGTGTAGATGACAATGAAAGCCACCAGCCATTTGAGTATCGCCATGTCCATGGACTGCACCAGCAACTCCGGAGCCAGTACCACCGCCCTGTCTATGGCACTACGAGCTGGCGGCCTCAGCCAGCTGAGCCTGAGGCTGACGGCGCGCCGCCTGCCAGGAGGCGTACATGGTCCAGGAGGTGTAGATGACGATGAAGGCCACCAGCCATTTCAGCATCTCCATGTCCATGGACTGTACCAGCATGGCCGCCAGTACCACGCCGATGGGACCGAACAGGGCCACCGCCAGCACGGCCCTGGCATCGAAGGCCCCCTTGCGGATGAAGGTGCCCGCCGAGAAGACGCTGAGCACGGCGGTGGACCCCATCATGATGGGGAAGGCCGCCAGCGGGTTCATCCCCAGCAGATAGACCAGCGTCATGCAGGGTGCGAACAGGCCGATACCGACGTTCATCAGCACCCCGAACAGGAAGTTGCCGAGCAGGGCTATCCCCAGCTTGTAGCCACTGAGCCCCATGGCCTCGCCCCCGAGGGGGAAGAGCCCCAGCAGCCCGGCGAAGATGAGCCCGGCCACCACCAGCAGGGAGACCGCCATCACCAACCGGATGGTCTGCCTGTCGAAGGAAGCCACATGACGGGCCCCCCAGGCGGCGCCTGCTGCGGCGGCGGCCATCATGCTGATGAGGGTGAGCGGATCCACCTTGACCACGCCGATGAAGATGAGGGACTGGGTCACGGTGGGCAGCACGCACTGACCGTTGAGGGTGCCCGGTAGCAGGCGATCGTCGATCAGCTTGAACTGCTTGTAGCAGGCGGTCTTGACCGCAAAGCTGCCGACCCCCAGGGTGTCGAGAAAGTTGGCGACGAAGCCGATGGCCGCCACCGGCCAGAAGGGGGTGGACTCCAGCTCGCCCCGGCGCCGCTTGTGCCACCAGGCGTGGACCAGCATGAAGATAAAGACCAGGGCGCAACCGATAAACAACAGGCGCAGAAAAGTGACAAGCATAGGGAGACCTCCAGCAACGGGCGGCGATTCTAAGGCAGCCCACGGAAAAAATCCTGGTCTGGATCACGCTTTCATCGGATGCAAACGTTTAACTCTGTCAGTTTCTGATGGTAAAGCTCGAATGACTCTGCCAATACTTGTCGTTGAGGGCGCAAGCCCGCACTCATCGGGCGTAGTCCTGGTCATTTCGCGACGACCACAGCACCGATGGGCATAAGCAAAAGAAGGCGGTCACCCGCCTTCTTTTTATTGCCTTCCGTTACCCAAGCAACAAGGGGTTCCGGCAAGCCAGCGGGGCAGCCTGGGAGCCAGGTGGTCGATCAGCCGATCCGAGAGGGAGGTCAGCAGCAAGGGCGGCAGACAGATGAGGGCGAGGCAGAGGGCGCCGACATAGACGTCGGTCAGCCAGTGAGCACCGGCGAGAATGCGGGGAGCCGAGAACAGGGGCACCATCAGCACGGCGACCACGGCAGCCCGGCGTGGCAGGTAACGCAGGGCAAAACCGGCGAAGATCATCAGGAACAGCGCATGATCGCCGGGGAAGCTGTCGCCAGCAGAGTCCTTGGTCGGGATGGTGCTGAGCTCGGTCAGCCGCAGTGCCCCGTCCACCATCAGGGTGGGGCTGGGACGGCTGATCGGCAGCAGGTGGCCGAGCTGATTGATCGCCAGAGCCCCCAGCAACATGACGATCCCCATGGCCACCAGGCGACGGCGCGCCTCACCTTGGGCCCGGAAGAAGCAGGTGGCCAGGATCAGTCCCATGCAGCCCAGGGCGACCAGATCGAACAGGCGATTGTTGGTGACGGCCACCAGATCGGCCCAGCGGGCGGATTCACCCAGCCAGCCATTGACCCGCTGGAAGGTGGCGAGATCCCAGTGATCCCAGGGGCCATGACCCGGCAGGGTGGCCCAACTGAGGGCAATCAGGCCCCCGATCAGATAGAAAGGTATGAACTTGCTCATGCCGAGTCTTCCCTCAAAAAGCGGTGATTCTAGGCCAGCCTCCCGGTGACTTGAATCACAAAAATGTAAGAATTCATGTAACAAACAATATCCTATTGAATCTTGTTTGTTCCCACCCGGCCCCCCGGATGCGGGAGCAGCCAGCACCACCTTGGCGCGCCAGGGGCTTGCGGCTAGTATGAGGCTCTTTTTATTCAGGATGATGGCTATGCGCAGCTACCTTCGCATGATGTTGTTTGCCCTCGGTTTGCTGGCGGGCGTGCAGATACCGGGGATCGTCGATCTCTACTACCAGCGGCTGGATGCGCGCCTGCAACAGGCCAGCCTCGGTCTGGCGCCCTTCCAGCGCACCGCGGATCAGCACTTTGGCGGCGATCTCGACGCCCTGGTCGCCCATTACGGCGCCAGCCAGGATCCCGTCTTTACCCAGGATGCCACCAGCCTGCAGCAGCTGGTGAGCCAGCAGCGCCACCTGCAGCAGGAGCGCGCCTTCCAGCATCAGCCATGGTACCTGCAGCTCTCCCACCTGCTGTTGCAGGCGGACTCCCAGCTCTGGCAGGACACACTGCGCAACTACGGCTATGTGGTGCCGCTCAAGCAGGCCGCCATCTTCTGTGGTGTGGCAGTGGGGCTGTTCGCTTCCCTGCTGGGGGATCTGCTGCTCAGCCTGCTGCTGCTGCCCTTTCGCCAGCGCCAGCCCGCACCCCGTCACGCCCTGCGCTGACCTCCAGCCGTCTCAAGCAACAGGGGCCAGCGGCCTCTGTTGTCGTTCTCCTCCCTGAAAGGGGCTACTCGAAGGGTTCGAGATAGGCCTCGATGGCCTTCTTCAGCCAGGCCAGTACCTTGCCGTGATGGGCGTTTTCCGACAGATAGACCCCGTAATCGCGCCACTGTAGGCTGAACTTGTGCTTCAGGGTCAGCAGTTCCCCCTGGCGCAGCTGGCTCTGGATCAGCGGTGAAGGCAACACCGCCCAGCCGAGGCCATCCAGCACTGCATCCCGCATCAGCTCGAAGCTCGACAACCCTATGTGCTGGCCGCCGATGGGGAGCAGGCTCTTGACCGAGAACTCGTCCACATAGGAGAGGGTGACCTGGGTCTGATCGGTCAGATCCTGCTGCAGCACCCGTTTCAACCCCGCCAGCGGGTGGCTGGGCGCCACCACCATCAGGGTGCGGATGGGGTTGAGCACGTCTATGTTGAGGCCGCTGCGCTCCTGCTCCTCGGTGATGAGACCGAAGGCGGCATCCACGAACCCCTCTTCCACCAGGGCTGGCAGCTCGGGGGGCGAGGCCAGCACCAGGGAGATGCTGGTGCCGGGAAACTGGTGGCGCAGCGCCCCCAGCATCTCGCGCCAGACCGGCTCGGGGATGGCGTCATCCCGCGCCACCCTGAGCGCCACCTCGGCGCCTGAGGCGTGGTGCTCGCACTTGAGCTTGAGGCTGTTGGCCGCCTGCAGCAGCCGCTTGCAGTCGTCCAGCACCTGCTCCCCTATCTCGGTCAGTCGGCTCTGGTTGGCCCCTCGTTCAAAAAGGTCGACGCCAAGCTCCACCTCCAGGGCGGCGATCGCCGTGCTGACGGCACTGCGGCTCTTGCCAAGGCGTCTGGCTGCATTGGTAATCGAACCACTGTCCGCTGATTCTACAAAGAGTTGTATCTGATAAAGCTTCATGGTCGCGCTCTGGCGGCAGATTGTTCCAGCTTCACCTTACGTGCCGTCCTCCTCCGAGGCAAACCATCAGCGCCTGAATTTTCGACGCTCAGCGATTCTGCCGACTGAACAGGCTGCGGCTATCCTCTCCCTCGTCGCAGCCACAGAAGGAAATTTTATGTTATTCAGTCCCCTGCTTTTGGCTCGCCTCTTCCTGACGGGTGCCATCCTCACCGAGGTGGCAGGCACCTCCACCATGGCCCTGATCCCGGAGAGTGACACAGGCTGGCTCCACCATCTGCCGATGTGGCTCCTCATCGCCCTCTCCTACCTGATGCTGGCCAAGGCCGCCAAAACAATCTCCATTGGTATTGCGTTCGCGTTGTGGGAGGGGCTGGGAATCGCCCTGATCACCGCCGTCTCCGTGCTGTTCCTTGGCTACGAGCTGAGTGTGCAGGAGTGGGTCGGGCTGGCGCTGGCAATAGTGGGCATTGTTATGGTGACCATGGGGGAAACCCATGAGGAGCCGGCTGCAGGTACCGGTAGCAGCCGCCGTCCTGGCGCTGCCCATGACAAACCGGCTGCAGGCACCGGTAGCAGCCGCCGCCTTGGCGCTGCCCATGACAAACCGGCCGCAGGCACCGGTAGCAACAGCCGTCTTGGCGCTACCAAGGAGGCCGTATGCACCCGCTGATCATAGTGCTGGGCGCCGCCCTGCTGGATGTGGGGGCCAACATGGCCATCAACCGCTCCCTCGGTTTTCGCCACAAGGGCTGGGGCCTGCTCGGCATACTGCTGGTGCTCTGTGCCTTTACCCTGCTCAGTGAGGCGGTGAGCACCGGCAGGATAGATCTCGCCGTGGCCTATGCCACCTGGGGCGCCATCGGCATCCTGGGCACCGCCCTCGGCGGCCTGCTGCTGTTTGGCGAGCGTCTCAAGCCCGTCGGCTGGGTCGGCATCCTGGTCATGGCCGTCGCCGTGGCCCTGCTGACCACGGCGTGATGGACGTTCTGACCCCATGAAAAAAGCCGCCCGGTGTTCGCCGGGCGGCTTTCTTACACACTCATGTTGCTGCACAGCCGCTCATGCCGGCTCGGCATCGACCTCGTAGAGCTCCAGCGGCAGGCCGTCGGGATCGGCGAAGAAGGTGAAGCGACTGCCGGTCAGCTCGTCGACCCGCACCGGCTCCACGGCCACCCCGTGGTGCTCCAGATGGGCGATGACGGGATCGAGCGCCTGCACCCGAAACGCCAGGTGCCGCAGACCGCAGGCCTCCGGCCTGGAAGGGCGCGCAGGGGGGGCGGGAAAGCTGAACAGCTCAAGCTGGCTGCCATCCGGCAGTGCCAGATCCAGCTTCCAGGACTGGCGGGCCTCCCGCAGGGTCTCCGCCAGTATGGGCAGCCCCAGCACCTGGTGGTAGAAGTGGCGCGAGCGCTCATAGTCGCTGGCGATGATGGCCACATGGTGAATGCCGCCGAGCAGGGGAAGTGTCATGACAATCCTTGCAAAACGGGCAGCTAGGGCTGCCCGTTTTCGTTAGTTGAAGAAGCCGCCGAACCACTGATCCAGCGCGTTGACCGGGTTGGAGACTGGGCTGGCGCAGCTCATGGGCTCCCCCAGCCCCGCCAGCTTGGCCGGTACCTGCAGGCTGCCGGGACAGTCGCTGGCGACCCGGGCGCCGCTGCTGCGGGAGAAGCTGGCCCAGCTCACCCCTTCCGGCATCTTCAGCCCCAGGCTGTTGACGCCGCGCTGGCTCATGTAGCCGCTGAACAGCTGCAAGGCACCGCTGGCCCCGGTCAGCCCGGCGGGCTGGTTGTCATCCCGGCCGACCCAGACGCTCACCAGCTCGTTGTTGTCCATACCGGCAAACCAGGAGTCCCGCAGCTCGTTGGTGGTCCCTGTCTTGGCGGCCATGGTGGCGCCGGGGAACTTGGCACCGAGCGCCCGGGCCGTGCCCTGGCTCACCGTCTTCGTCATGGCGAACAGGGTCAGCCAGCTGGCCTGGGGATCCGTCACCCGCTTGGCGGTCTCGTCATGCTGATAGAGCTGGCTGCCATCGCCGTTCACCACGGCGCGAATGGCCGACAGCGGCTGGGTCAGCCCCTGGTTGGCGATGGGCAGATACATCTGGTTCACCTCCATGGGCGAGAGCGCCACCGCCCCCAGCACCAGGGACGGATAAGGCTGGATCTCCTGCTGGACCCCCAGCTTGTGCAGGGTGTCCACCACCTTGTCGAGCCCCACCTGCAGACCCAGGTTGACGGTCGGCACGTTGAGGGAGCTGGCGAGCGCCTCCATCAGCGGTACGCTCTGGCGGAACTTGCGATCGTAGTTCTGCGGCGTCCAGAGCTGGCCATCCTGGCCGCGGATGCGGATCGGCTGATCCTTGAGCGGCGTGCCCAGGGTCAGGCCGTTGGAGAGACCGGTGAGATAGACCGCCGGTTTCACCAGGGAGCCTATCTGGCGACGGGCATCCAGCGCACGGTTGAAGCCGGCGTAACGGGGATCCCGTCCCCCCACCATGGCGACCACCTCGCCCTTGTGCCAGTCGGAGACCACCATGGCCGCCTCCAGCTTCTTCTTGCCGCGCTGCTTCTCGATGGTGGCCAGACCGGACTCCACCGCCTGCTCGGCGGCGTGCTGGGCGATGGGATCCAGGCTGGTGAAGATCTTGAGGCCGGACTGCTTGAGCAGATCCGGGCCGAAGCGGTTCTGGATTTCCCGCTTGAGCAGCCCCATGAAGGCCGGGGTACGACCATAGCTCATCTGGCCCCGGGCTATGATGCCAAGGGGCTGCTTGCTGGCCAGCTCATACTCGGCCTGAGTCAGGCTGCCGTGCTCCATCAGCAGTTTCAGCACCAGATCCCGGCGCGCCTTGGCCCGCTCGGGGAAGCGCCAGGGATCGTAATAGGAGGGCCCCTTCACCATCCCCACCAGCAGGGCCACCTGATCGATGTCCAGCTCGTTGACCGGGATGCCGAAGTAGAAGTAGGAGGCGAGCCCGAAGCCATAGACCCCCTGGGAGAAGTTCTGCCCCAGATAGACCTCGTTGAGGTAGGCCTCCAGGATCTCGTCCTTGCTGTAACGGTAGTCAATCAGCACCGCCATATAGGCTTCCTGCGCCTTGCGCCACAGGCTGCGCTCCCGGGTCAGGAAGAAGTTCTTGGCGAGCTGCTGGGTGAGGGTACTGCCCCCCTGTACGGTACGACCCGCCAGCAAGTTGGCTACCATGGCGCGCATGATGGCCACCGGCGAGACGCCGCCGTGCTGGTAGAAGTCCCGATCTTCGGTGGTCAGCAGGGTCACCAGCAGGCTGTCCGGCACCTCGGCGATGCGCACCAGCAGGCGATCTTCCCGATCCTCGGTGTTGAGGCGATCAAGCAACACAGGGTCCATCTGGGCATAACCGAGCTGACGCTGGTTCTCCAGCGACTGGATCCCCTCCAGCCGCGCACCGTTGAAGGTGAGGCGCAAGCCACGGGCGCCGTCGGCGCCGTCATGGAACTCGAACGGACGGCGCACCAGCTCGATGCGATTGCCGTTGACCGCATACTCTCCCGGGGTGTGGGGCTGGCGCACCTGCTTGTAGCTCAGCATGTTGAGCTCGCGCAGCATCTGGGTCTGGGAGAGACGCTGGCTGGGGTAGAGCTCCAGTGGACGGCTGTAGACCATCACGGGCAACTGCCACTTCTCCCCGTCGAAGCGCTCGCGCACCTTGGTATCGAGGTAGATACCAAACACCACCATGAAGGCCGCCACCACCAGGGAGAGCTTGAAGCCAAGCCAGAACAGGGTGCGCCAGATGGTGCGCTTGGGAGCTGCCTTCTTGGGCGGGCTCTTGCGTCGTTGGGTTGCCATAATTCCTCTTTGCTTTCCTTTCTACTTGTGATGTCGCATTCGCGAACGTCCGATCGGGCTTAACCAATCGAACCTGGATCCTGGGTTTCGCTTTGCCAGACAAATGGATGCCCAGCCCCTCATCCCCAACCCTTCTCCCATGTCTTTGAAAAAGGAGAGGAGAAGGGCGCAAACACCAACCTCGCTCGGTTCCCTCTCCCTCTCGGAGAGGGTTAGGGTGAGGGCTGTCTGCTGGAGTTGGGCTTCGCTACGCTCAGCACCAACCTACAGCCCCATCTTCTTCTTGGTGACTTTGGTCGGCATGGCCTCCAGCGGATTGTCCGGCCAGTAGTGGCGGGGGTAACGCCCCTTCATCTCTTTCTTCACCTGCTCATAGGATCCCGCCCAGAAGGCGGCGAGATCGGCGGTGATCTGAAGCGGCCGCTGGGCCGGGGAGAGCAGCTCCACCACCAGAGGCACCCGGCCATCGGCCACGCAGGGGGTGGTGCCCTGCCCGAACATCTCCTGAATGCGCACCGGGATCACCGGGGCCTGCCCCGGCTGATAGCGGATCCGCACCCGGCTGCCGGTCGGCGCGCTGAAGTGGCTCGGCAGCGCCTCGTCCAGCCGTTTTGGCAAGGGCCAGGGCAGAGACTGGCGCAGCAGATCGGCAAGGTTGAGCCTTCTGAGCTGCTCCAACCGGGTCATGCCACTCAAGGCAGGCAAGAGCCACTCCTCCAGGCGGGCCAGCAGACTCTCGTCGTCCATGGCGGGCCAACCCTCGTCCGGCAGCCAGTCGGCAGCGCAGCGCAATCGGGCCAGCAAGCCTTCGCTGCCCTCGTCCCAAGGCAGCACGTGCAGCCCCTTGCGACGAATGCCCTGCAACAGGCAGCGCCCCTTCTGTTCGTCGGAGAGATCCGTCAGCGGCCGCTGGCTCAGCACCAGTTCGCCGATCACCTGCTGGCGCTCGGCCCGGACCCGCTCCTCGCGCTCGTCCCAGTCGAACCACTGGCGCTCGCTGACCAGCTCCGGCAGTTGGCGTACCAGCTCGTCCAGCGCCACCGGCTCGGCGATGAAGATGCGGCTGCCGCGATCGTTCTGCCCCATCTCGATGGCGATCAGGGCCCCTTGTCCCTGACATGGGTGACCTTCTACCAGATCGCAGCCGATCCCACCACTGAGTTGATAGCGGCTGCCGCTGCGCAGCTTGCCTATCCGATCCGGCCAGGCGAGGGCGCACAGCAGCCCCAGCCACTGCCCCTGTGCATTGGCAGGGCGTGCCCCCAGGCGTTCGAACCAGCGAGCGGCCCCCTGACGCAAGGCCCCCTGGCGGCGATGGAAGAGCACGGAGAGGCGCTCAGATCCTCGCAGATCTTTTTCCAGCAGCGCCACCAGGAATGCCGCATCGGCGACAATCCCTGTCAGACCCTCGGCCTCCAGCTCCCGGGCCCGCAACAGCATGCGCGCCAGACGGGGATGAGTGCCGAAGGTGGCCATGGTGCGGCCGGCCGGAGTGAGTTGTTGCTCAGCCTCCGGTTTCATTGCGCCAAGGGCCACCAGCAGGCGACGGGCACTCGCCACCGCGGCGGCGGGGGGCATGTCCAGCAGCGGCAGGCTCTCCACCCTGGCGCCCCACTGGGCGGCGTCCAGCAGCAGACCGGTCAGCTCCTGGGTGAGGATGTCCGGCGGGCTCTGCTCGGCGAGGCGCTCCTGCACCTCGGCGCTCCACAGCCGGTAGCAGACCCCGGGGCCGAGACGGCCGGCACGGCCCGCCCGCTGGGTGGCGGAGGCCCTGGCAATCTGACGGGTCTCCAGCCGGGTGACGCCACTTCTCAGATCGAAGGTGGCGCGACGCTCCAGCCCGCTGTCGATCACCACGGACACCCCCTCTATGGTGAGGGAGGTCTCCGCCACATTGGTGGTGAGCACCAGCTTGCGGCTCCCCGCCGGGGCGGGCTCGATGGCCGCCTGTTGCGCCGCCATGTCAAGCCGGCCATAGAGAGGGGCGAGACGCACGTCGTCAGGCAGGCGCCCTTCCAGCCACTGGGCGAGCCGCTCTATCTCCCCCTGTCCCGGCAGGAACACCAGGGCACTGCCCGCGTGGGCCGCCAGCGCTTCCAGCACCACGGCGCCCACCTGGGGCTCCAGCCACTGCTGGCGATTGGCGGGACGGTAGTGGTAGTCGATGGGAAAGCCGCGCCCCTCGGAACGAATGACGGGGGCGTCCGGCAACAGGGCCTCCAGCGCCATGCCCTCCAGGGTGGCGGACATGATGAGCAGCTTGAGATCCTCTCTCAGCCCCTGCTGGCTCTCGATGGCAAAGGCCAGTGCGGTATCGGCATGCAGGCTGCGTTCGTGGAATTCATCGAAAATGACGAGCGACACCCCGGCAAGCTCAGGGTCCTGCTGCAACATCCGGGTCAGCACCCCCTCGGTCACTATCTCGAGCCGGGTGGCGGCACTGGTGCGACTCTCGCCCCGCACCCGCAGCCCGATGCGCTCACCCACCTTCTCCCCAAGCTGGCGCGCCAGAAAGCCTGCTATATTGCGCGCCGCGAGGCGGCGGGGCTCCAGCATGATGATGCGGCCGGGCAGCCGGTTTCGGCGCACCAGCTCCAGGGGCAGCAGGGTCGACTTGCCCGCGCCGGGAGGGGCCTGCAGGATCACGCTGGCGTGGCTGTCGATGGCATCAAACAGCTCGGGCAGCACCGAGACGATGGGGAGTTGGGACAAAACGGTGGAGCCCTTCTGTGATGACCAGGAAAACGGCGCCCATTCTGCCACAGCCAGCCGCCCACCGTCAGCAGCCGTGCCGGGTGCGCGCCAACCGGTTGCCTGGGTGCCCCCACCGGTACGACTACCACGCCCGGACAAGGGTGAGACGCGACCAGGAGACATCCGCAGACGAGCTGCCATAGAATGGCCCTTTCATGTGAGTACCACGAGGATCGACGCTGCGCATGCCCAGACTCTTCTTTGCCCTGCCCCTGCACCAGCTTGCCCCCGCTCTGATCGACTGGCGCGAACGGCGCCCCTGGCCCGGCCTGCCGGTGCCCGAGCATAATCTGCATTTGACCCTGGCCTTTCTCGGCGAGGCCGACGAAGCCACCCAGGCCAGGCTGATCACCGCCGCCGGGCAGCAGCGCTGCCCCCCTTTCAGCGTCCATCTGGATCAGACCGGCTGGTTTGCCCGCGCCAAGGCCGCCTGGGTGGGGCCGAGGGAGTGGCCAAATGAGCTGAACGTGCTGGCCAGGGCGCTGCGTCGCCACGGCGAGAAGCTGGGGCTCGGCAACGGCGAGCAGGGCTATCGCCCCCATATCACTCTGTCGCGCAAGGCGGCCGAGGCCCCGGAGGCGCTGCCGGCGCCGGACTTCGTGCTGCAGGCGGACAGCTTCTGCCTCTATCGCTCCGTCAGCACGCCGGACGGGGTCCACTACGAACCGCTCGCCTGCTGGCCCCTGCGTGCCCGCGCCAAAGCAACAAGCAGCGAGGAGCTGACCTCATGATTTTCGATCCCCCCTTGCAATCCGGTCTGCTCATCGCCCGCTACAAGCGCTTCCTGACCGACGTGCAGCTCGACAACGACGAGGTGATCACCCTCCACTGCGCCAACACCGGTGCCATGACGGGTTGCGCCGATCCTGGCACCCGGGTCTGGTACTCCACCTCAAGCAATCCCAAGCGCAAACTGGCCCACAGCTGGGAGATAGCCCAGAGCCCGGCGGGTCACTTCATCTGCGTCAACACGGCCCGGGCCAACCAGGTCGCCCGGGAGCTCATTGAGCAAGGGGCGCTGGCCCCGCTGGCGGGTTATGCCAGGCTGCACACCGAGGTGAAATATGGGGAGGAGAACAGCCGCATCGACCTGCTGCTGGAAGATGATCATCGGCCGAATTGTTACATCGAGGTGAAATCCGTCACCCTGCTCGACGAGCGGGAGCAACCGGGCATGGGCTACTTCCCCGATGCGGTCACCACCCGTGGCGCCAAGCACTTGCGTGAATTGATGGCCATGAAGGCGGCCGGACACAGAGCCGTGCTGCTGTTCATGGTGTTGCACTCCGGCATCGCGAGAGTGCGCCCTGCAGCCCATATCGATCCGCACTATAGTCAGCTTGTTGAGCAAGCAATTACGGCAGGGGTTGAAATTTTATGCTATCGCCCCCATGTTGGGGTGCAGGGCATGGTGGCTCAAGATTTTATTCCATTTGAATCTGGTCACCTGCTACCCGAGGGCTGAGAATAAATGCTGAAGTGGGTAACAATATTGACAAGGCTTGTTTGCCTCCCGTTGACCCTTCTGCTATAGATACCGCCCTCAATTTATGGATGGCACGGGTAGCGTGCTGAATTAGGAGACAGGGCATGCCAACAGGCGAAAACAGGAAATCTCTGGGCCCCCTGGCCATTGCGGGTGTAGAGCCTTATCAGGTGAAAGCCGGTGAGGAGTACATGAATGACCAACAAAAGGTACATTTTCGCAAGATCCTGGGAGCCTGGCGCAACCAACTGATGCAGGAAGTTGACCGCACCGTCGACCACATGAAGGATGAGGCTGCAAACTTCCCGGATCCGGTCGATCGCGCCGCGCAGGAAGAAGAGTTCGCACTCGAACTGCGCACCCGCGACCGTGAACGCAAGCTGATCAAGAAGATCGAGAAGACCTTGCTGCTGCTCGAAGAAGACGACTTTGGTTACTGCGAACATTGCGGTATCGAAATCGGCATTCGTCGTCTGGAAGCCCGTCCGACTGCCGACCTCTGTGTCGACTGCAAGACGCTGGCTGAAATCAAGGAAAAACAGATGGCTGGCTGATGCCGCCCATCGACATGGACAAAAAAAGGGAGCTCGCAGGCTCCCTTTTTTATTGAGCTTTTCCCACGACCATCCCAGAATGCAGCCTCAATGCATCGTCTACCCGAATTCCCATGGCCATGACTCCCTCCTCCCCTCTCCGCCCCCATGTGGGTCGCTTCGCCCCCTCCCCGTCCGGTCCGCTCCACTTCGGCTCCCTGGTCGCCGCCCTTGGCAGCTTCTTGCAGGCGAGATCGCAGCAGGGGCGCTGGCTGGTGCGCATCGAGGACATAGATCCACCGCGGGAGATGGCCGGGGCCAGCGAGCTCATCCTCCAGACTCTGGAGGCCCATGGCCTCGGCTGGGATGGCGAGGTGATGTACCAGAGCCGGCGCCATTGGCGCTACGACGAGATCATCGAGGGGCTCTACCGGGCCGGAGATCTCTACTGGTGCCGCTGCACCCGGCGCGAGATCATGGCGGCGGGCGGCTTCTACAACGGCCACTGCCGCACACTGGGGCTGACCGCAGAGGGCTGCGCCGCCCGCCTGCGCCAGCACCATCCGGTCTACCACTTCGAGGATCAGCTGCAGGGCCATATTGCGGTGCCTGCGGCGCTCGCCGAGGAGGACTTCATTGTGCGTCGCAGGGACGGGCTCTACGCCTATAACCTGGCGGTGGTGGTGGATGACATGGACAGCGGCATCACGGAGATAGTGCGCGGCGCCGATCTGTTGGAGCCCACGGTGCGCCAGATTGCCCTCTACCAGACCCTGGGTGCAGACGTCCCCGCCTGGGTGCACCTGCCGCTGGCGGTGCTGGCGGATGGCAACAAGCTGTCGAAACAGAACCACGCACCGGCGCTGGCACAGGATGATGTCAGGCCCGCCCTGTGGCAGGCCCTCACTTTCCTCGGCCAGTCCCCGCCGCCTTGCCTGAGAGAGAATACCGTCGACGAGATCATCGCCTGGGGCATTGCCCACTGGCAGTTGGCCCGGGTTCCCCGCCAGCAGAAGATAGTGCTGGGGGCCAGGTAAACCGGCACGCAGAGCAAACGCAGGCCGCCGCGTCATTTATGTCACCGGGCCCGAATCGGGGAAGCAGACCGCAGCGTTTCTCATTTGGTCGGGCCTGAGCTATGATAGGCCGCTATTTTTTGGCCTCCCGTCAATTTGAAGTCATGAAGAGGTGTACCATTTTTTCCCAGATCGCAAACTTTTGCCGCAAGGTGCTCGGCAAGGAAGACGGCGAGCAGTCGATAGAGTCTCCCATTCCAGCCCGTGTCGCAGGTCAACGCCGAACCTTGAGCCGTGACCAGCACCCCATCTCGCGCAAAGAGATCAGCGAGAATGCGCTCAAGGTGCTCTACCGCCTGAACAAGGGTGGCTACGAAGCCTACCTGGTGGGTGGCGGCGTCCGGGATATTCTGCTCGGGAAGACGCCAAAGGATTTCGACATCGCCACCGATGCGACGCCGGAGCAGATCAAGGCCTTGTTCAGCAACTGCCGCCTGATCGGCCGTCGTTTCCGCCTGGCCCACATCGTCTTTGGTCGTGACGTGATCGAAGTGGCTACCTTCCGTGGTCACCACCATCAGGTCAATACCAGCAAGCACGTGTCGGCCCAGTCGGATGAAGGCATGCTGCTGCGCGACAACGTCTACGGCACCATCGAAGAAGATGCCGAACGTCGCGACTTTACCGTCAACGCCCTCTATTACAGCGCCAAGGATTTCACCCTGCATGACTTCGAGGGTGGCATCGAGGATCTCGCCGAGCGCAAGCTGGAGCTGATCGGTGACCCCGAGACCCGCTACCGGGAAGATCCGGTGCGCATGCTGCGCGCCGTGCGCTTCGCCGCCAAGCTGGAGATGACCATCAGCCCGCGCACCGCCGCCCCCATCCGGGAACTGGCACCGCTGCTGCAGGACATTCCGGCCGCCCGTCTGTTCGAGGAAACCCTCAAGCTGTTCCTGGCCGGCGACGGTCTCGCCACCTACAAGCTGCTGCGCGAATACGGGCTGTTCCAGCCCCTGTTCCCCCAGGTCGCCGCCCTGTTTACGCCCAACGGCAACTCGCCCTACGAGCAGTTCATCGAGCTGGCGCTGATGGACACAGATACCCGGGTCCGTGAAGACAAACGCGTCACCCCGGCCTTCCTCTATGCCACCCTGCTGTGGGGCGCCGTCGAGGCCCGTGCCCGGGTGCTGGAAAACGAGAGCGGCCTGCCCTGGCACGACGCCTTCATGCTGGCCATCAACGAGGTGCTGGATGCCCAGGTGCGGATCATCGCCGTGCCGCGCCGCTTCACCACGGACGTGCGCGACATCTGGGCCCTGCAACAGCGCCTGACCCGTCGCCAGGGCCGTCACCCCGAGCGCGCCATGGAGCATCCGAAGTTCCGCGCTGCCTTTGACTTCCTGTTGCTGCGCAACCGGGTCGAGCGTGGCCTCGGCGAGCTGGCCAGCTGGTGGGAGCGCTATGTGGCCTCCAACCCGGATGTGCGTCCGCAACTGCAACGGGAAGCAACCCGCCGCCCGGCGAGCGGTGAACGTGCCCCGGCGGCCGAGCCGCGCGAGGACGGTGAGAAACGTGGCAGCAACAGCCGCAACCGCCGTCGCCCCCGTCGTCGCAAGCCGAAAGCGGCAGAATAAAGGCCACCCGATGATCGAGGTCTTCGTTGCCATCGGATCCAACCTGGGCAATCCCGTTGCCCAGGCCAGACAAGCCGTCGCCGCCCTGGGCAGGCTGCCGGAATCCGCATTGCAACAGGCCTCGCAGCTTTACGGCAGCCGCCCCATGGGCCCTGCGGATCAGCCCGACTACGTCAATGCCGTGGTGCGGCTTCATACCCGGCTCAGCCCCCTGGCTTTGCTGGATCAACTGCAGAAAATCGAGCGGGAACAGGGACGTGTGCGCAAGGACGAGCGTTGGGGTCCAAGAACCCTGGATCTGGATCTGCTGCTGTACGGCGAGCAAGTCATCCAGCATGAACGCCTGATCGTTCCCCACTACGGCATGAAGGAGCGGGAGTTCGTCCTGCTGCCCCTTACCGAAATCGCCCCCGCCCTGGTGCTGCCCTGCGGCACCCCGCTCACCGAACTGGTTGCCCGCTGCCCGCGCAATGGTCTCGAGATCCTTGCCGATGCCACGGGTGAGTAGACGAGTAGGAGCAACGTAATGAGCAAGATCACCATCACCGACCTGCAGAAGATGAAGCAGGACGGACAAAAAATCACCGCCATCACCGCCTATGACGCCACCTTCGCCAAGCTGTTCGACGACGAAGGTGCCCAGGTGCTGCTCATCGGTGATTCCCTCGGCATGGTGCTGCAGGGAGGGGACGACACCCTGGCCGTCAGCATGGATGAGATGGTCTATCACACCCGCTGCGTGGTGCGCGGCACCAGCAAGGCGCTGGTGGTCACCGACATGCCGTTCATGAGCTATGCCACTCCCGAGCAGACCTATCAGAACGCCGCCCGGCTGATGGCCGCCGGCGCCCGCATGGTGAAGATGGAAGGGGGCGACTGGCTCTGCGAGAGCATTCGCCACCTGACCCGCAACGGCGTGCCAGTCTGTGGTCACCTCGGCCTCACCCCGCAATCCGTCCACGTGTTTGGCGGCTTCAAGGTGCAGGGGCGCGACGAGTTCCACGCCCAAGAGATTTACCGCCAGGCCCTCGAGCTGCAGGCAGCTGGCATCCAGCTGCTGGTGCTCGAATGCGTGCCGGTCGCCCTGGCCGAGCGCATCAGCAAGGCGCTGCGCATCCCTGTCATCGGCATAGGTGCGGGCCCGGCCACCGATGGCCAGATCCTGGTGATGCACGACGCCTTTGGCATCACCTCCGGCTATGTGCCCAGGTTCACCAAGAACTTCCTGGCCGAGACGGGTGACATGCGCGCCGCCATCCGCCTCTATGTGCAGCAGGTGAGCGAGGGTACCTTCCCCGGTCCCGAGCACTGCTTCAACTGATCCTGGCCTCATGAACCGCAACGGGGGCTAGGCCCCCGTTTCGCCTCCCTCTCTGGCCCTTTCAATTCTTGTTTCTTTGACCTATCCGAAGGTGAACTGTTGATGTTGGTTGTGAACAATCCTGCCGCTCTGCGTGAACAGATCGGCCAATGGCGCCGCGAAGGGCGCGCCATCGCATTCGTGCCCACCATGGGCAATCTGCACCAGGGCCATCTCACCCTGGTCGATGAGGCCCGCAGCCACGGTGAGAAGGTGGTCGTCAGCATCTTCGTCAACCCCTTGCAGTTCGACAAGGCCGAGGATCTCGCCAACTACCCGCGCACCCTGGAGCAGGATTGCGCCGCCCTCGAGGCCGCCGGCGTGGATCTGGTGTTCACCCCGACCCCGGAGCTGATGTATCCCCACGGGCTGGCAAGCCAGACCTTCGTCGAGGTGCCGGGCCTCTCCAGCCTGCTGGAAGGAGCGCTGCGCCCGGGGCACTTCCGCGGCGTCAGCACCGTCGTCACCAAGCTGTTCAACCTGGTGCAACCCGACGTGGCCTGCTTCGGCCAGAAGGATTACCAGCAGCTGGCGCTCATTCGCAAGATGGTGGCCGACATGGCCATGCCGGTCGAGATCGTCGGCGTGCCCACGGTGCGGGCCGAGGACGGGCTGGCCCTCTCCTCGCGCAACGGCTACCTGACTGCCGCCGAGCGGGCCCTGGCCCCCGAGCTCGCGCGCACCATGAACTGGATAGCCGAACAGATAGAGGCGGGGAGCCATCACCTGCCCTCCCTGGTGGCCCAGGCCAGCCAGCGTCTCGACAACGCCGGATTCAGGACGGACGCCATCGACATCGTCGACGCCGACACCCTCGAATCATCCAGCGCCGCCAGCAAGCGGCTGGTGATCCTGATGGCCGCGTATCTGGGCAAGGCCCGCCTTATCGACAATCGTGTCGTCACCCTTCAGGGTTGAGACACGGCAAGGAGACAAAGATGTCCAAGAAGGTTTATTGCATCGCCCAGTTCCTGCCCAAGCCGGGCAAGGAGCAGGCCCTGTTCCAGGTGTTGCAGGGGCTGGAGCCCAACACTCTGCGCGAAGATGGCTGCCTGCAGTACAGAGTCACCCGCCACATTGCCAGCCCGTTTGCCGAGGGGGAGAGCTTCCCCATCGTCTTCAACGAGATCTGGCAAGACATGGCCAGCTTCGAGGCGCACTGCCAGCGTGCGGAGATCAAGGCCTTCTTCGAGCGTTACTGCCTCGCCGAGGACGGCCTGGCGGCCAAGTGGAACGTCTGCGTCTACAGCGACGAGCCGGCGGACTATGACGCCCCTGCCCTTTGAGGCAAACCTGGAACAAAAAAAGGCGCCTTTCGGCGCCTTTTTCATGGGTAAAACCTCAGTGCCGCAGCCCGGTGCCGCGGGAGATGAGCCACCAGGCCAGCCCGTAGAGGGCGACGATGAAGCCGATGATGATGAGGTAGGCGGTGCCGAGCGGCACGTCGGAGATACCGAGGAAGCCGTAGCGGAACGCATTCACCATGTAGATGATGGGGTTCACCTGGGAGACTCCCTGCCAGAACGGCGGCAGCAGGCTGATGGAGTAGAAGACTCCCCCCAGATAGGTGAGCGGCGTCAGGATGAAGGTCGGGATGATGCTGATGTCATCGAACGACTTCGCGAACACGGCGTTGATCAGCCCCCCCAGGGAGAACAGGATCGAGGTCAGCAGCACGGTGAAGCAGACGCTGAACAGATGGTGGATCTGCAGCGGCACGAAGAACAGCGACACCAGAGTGACGATGAGGCCGACACAGAGGCCCCGGGCCACGCCGCCGCCCACATAACCGGCGATGATGATGTAGTTCGGTACCGGCGCCACCAGCAGCTCCTCCACGTTGCGTTGGAACTTGGCGCTGTAGAAGGAGGAGGCGACGTTGGAGTAGGAGTTGGTGATGACCGACATCATGATGAGACCGGGCACGATGAATTCCATGTAGCTGAAGCCCCCCATCTCACCGATGCGTGACCCGATGAGGTTGCCGAAGATGACGAAGTAGAGGCTCATGGTGATGGCCGGCGGCACCAGGGTCTGGATCCAGATCCGGGTAAAGCGGCTCACTTCCTTGGCCAGTATGCTCTTGAAGGCGATGTAATAGGTCATGGGATTCATGCTTTGCGACCCTCCTCTACCAGGTTGACGAACAGCTCTTCCAGCCGGTTTGCCTTGTTGCGCATGCTCAGCACCTTCACCCCCTGGGCGGAGAGCTGCTCGAACAAGCTGTTGAGGGACTGGCTCTTGTCCAGCTCCACCTCCAGGGTGTGCTCATCCTGCATGCGGCCGTTGAACTCGGGCAGGGTCGGTACGGCAGAGCCTGGCACCAGATCCAGCAGGAAGGTCTCCCGCCCCAGCTTGCCGAGCAGGCTCTTCATGCTGGTGTTCTCGATGAGGCGCCCCTTGTCGATGATGCCGATGTTGCGGCACAGCATCTCCGCCTCTTCCAGGTAGTGGGTGGTGAGTATGATGGTGACACCCTGCTCGTTCAGATCCTTGAGGAAACTCCACATGGAGCGACGGATCTCGATGTCCACCCCGGCAGTCGGTTCATCCAGGATCAACAGCCTGGGCTCGTGCATCAGGGCACGGGCTATCATCAACCGGCGCTTCATGCCGCCGGAGAGGGTGCGAGCCGCCATGTCGCGCTTGTCCCACAGATCGAGCTGACGCAGGTATTTCTCGGCGCGCACCTTGGCCTCGGCCCTTGGCACGCCGTAGAAACCGGCCTGGTGAGTCACTATCTGGCTCACCTTCTCGAACATGCTGAAGTTGAACTCCTGGGGCACCAGGCCGAGCTGGGCCTTGGCCAGCTCCAGATCGGTATCGATGTCATGACCGAACACCTTGACCTTGCCGGCACTCTTGTTCACCAGCGAGCTGATCACGCCGATGGTGGTGGACTTGCCCGCCCCGTTCGGGCCGAGCAGAGCGAAGAAATCTCCCTGCTTGACGGTGAGATCTATGCCCTTGAGGGCTTCGACGCCCCCCTGATAGGTCTTCTTCAGACCGCTGATTTCCAATGCGTTCATTGCAACCCCTGTGATGGATGAGCCCATCTCGAGACAGAAAAGGCGGCTTTAGCGCCGCCTGAAGACAGTCGATGGCGGGCGGCCAAGCTGCCCTGCCACGTCCGAGCCTTGCTTACTCTTGCGGAACTACCTTGCCGATGAAGGGCAGATTACGGTACTTCTGGGCGTAGTCGATACCACAGCCCACCACGAACTCGTCCGGGATGGCGAAGCCAATCCAGTCTACCGGCACCTGGACCTCACGGCGGGACGGCTTGTCCAGCAGGGTGCAGATCGCCAGGGACTTTGGTTCGCGCAGGGAGAGGATCTCGCGCACCTTGTTGAGGGTGTAGCCGGTATCGATGATGTCCTCGACGATCACCACGTCCTTGCCTTTGATGTCGTCATCCAGATCCTTGAGGATGCGCACGTCACGGGTGCTGTGCATGCCGGAGCCATAGCTGGAGGCAGTCATAAAATCCAGGGTGATGGGCAGCTGGCACTGACGGCAGAGATCGGCCAGGAAGACGCAGGAACCGCGCAAGAGGCCAATCATCACGACTTCATCGGAGCCCTGGTAACGGGCGGTGATCTCTTCACCCAGTTTGGCGATCCGGGCGGCGACCTCGGCCTCGGAGATCATCACCTCGACGTTGTGTTTCATCACATACTCCAATAATGGCCAAAGGGTTATTGGCCGTTCATTAACATCAAAACCGATGATTCTACCACTCCAACCGGAAGGCGTCAGGCATACGTGATGCTTTTATCGGCTTATTTTAATTGATAGAGTTAGCAAGCCTTCGGGCATTATCGGTGACAATACTATAAACACCATAATCAATAACTATTAGATGAAAAAACTATGGAACCACGCGCAGAAATAAGACGTCGGACCCGGCTGTCGCCGGAGGCTCGTCGTGATCAATTGATGGAATGTGCCATCGAGGTATTTTCCCGTCGTGGCATTGGCCGCGCGGGACATGCCGAAATTGCCGAGCAGGCCAAAGTCTCGGTTGCCACCGTCTTCAATTATTTCAACACCCGTGAAGATCTGGTCGATGAAGTGCTGACCGAAATTGAAGGCTTTGTACAGCAGATCCTCGAGCAGGCTTATAACGGGCAGGGCTCGGTCAGGGACAGCATCCACCGCCATGTGAAGCTGTTCGTTGACGCCGCCTACGACAAACCGGACCACGCCAGTATCTGGCTGGAATGGAGTTCATCGGTACGGGAAGAGGTCTGGCCCCGTTACACCCGCCTGCTGGACAAGGCGTTGGAGCGCATCGCCCCCCACCTGCAAGCGGCTATGGACAGCGGCGAGATCCAGAGCGTGCTGTCGGCGCAGGATTTGGCCCGCTCCCTGACCGGATTTGGCTACGTCATGATGCAGATGATCAATCAGCCACAGCGCCCAAGCCGGGAAGAAGTGACCGATTTCCTGTTCAAGTACGTGACGGCCCCCCTTCAGGTGGCCTGATCCTCTTGCCAATAAAAACGGCGCCGACTGTTCAGGTCGGCGCCGTTTTTTTGTCTGTCTTCCACCTCGCTGACTCAGTGCTTGGCATAGCCCCAGCGGCGGGTCAGCTCGTGTTCGACGCCCAGATGATCCAGGATCCGCGCCACCATGAAGTCCACCAGATCCTCGATGCTCTTCGGCTCATGGTAGAACCCCGGCGCGGCGGGCATGATGGTCACCCCGAGCCGCGCCAGTTTCAGCATGTTCTCCAGATGGATCGCCGAGAAGGGGCTCTCGCGGGGTACCAGAATGAGCTGGCCGCGCTCCTTGATCACCACATCCGCCGCCCGCTCCAGCAGGTTGTCGGAGGTACCGTTGGCAATGGCCGAGACGGTGCCCATTGAGCAGGGGCAGACCACCATCTGCTTGGGCGCCGCCGAGCCGGAGGCCACCGGCGAGAACCACTCCTCCTTGCCGCAGGCGACGATCTGCCCATCAATGGCGCCGTACTGGCGACAGAGATAGGCGGAGAGCTCTTTCGGCGAGCCTGGCCACTCCTGCTGCTGCTCGGTCTTGAGCACCACCCGGGCGGCCGAGGAGGCGAGCAGGTAGACCCGGTAGTCCGCCTGCACCAGACACTGCAGCAGGCGCAGGGCGTAGGGGGCACCGGAGGCGCCGGTCAGCGCCAGGGTGATCTGCTTGTTCATGATGTGCCTTGCTTGAGGCGGGCGATCAGCTTGTCGTGAATGCCACCGAAGCCGCCGTTGCTCATGATCAGAATATGATCCCCCGCGCGGCTCTCGGCCACCAGGGCGCCGATCAGGAGCTCCAGATCGTCAAACACCTGCGCCGGACGGCTCATGTGGGCGGTCACCTCGCCGAGATCCCAGCCGATGTTCGACGGCTGGAAGAAGAACACCTCGTCAGCGCCATCGAAGCAGCCGGCCAGCTCCCCCTTGTGTACCCCCAGCTTCATGGTGTTGGAGCGCGGCTCCAGCACCGCCAGGATGCGGGCCTGACCCACCTTGGCGCGCAGGCCGCCGAGGGTGGTCTCGATGGCGGTGGGGTGGTGGGCGAAGTCGTCATAGACGCTGATGCCTGCCACCTCGCCCTTGAGTTCCATCCGCCGCTTGGGGGACTTGAACTGGCAGAGGGCGGCTATGCCGTGCTCCACCATGACACCGGCATGGCGGGCGGCAGCGATGGCCATCAGACCGTTGTTGACGTTGTGCTCGCCGATGCACTCCCAGTGCACCTCCCCCTGCTTGACGCCATCCAGCCACACCTCGAAGGCGGAGCCGTCGTCGGTCAGCTTGACCGCCTTCCACTTGGCGTCGTCCTGACCCACCAGCTCCACCTCGCTCCAGCAGCCCATTTTGCGCACGGCGGTGAGGTTGTCATCGGCCTGGGGGAACAGCACCCGGCCGTTGCTCGGCACGGTACGCATCAGGTGATGGAACTGGCGCTGGATGGCGGCGAGATCCGGGAAAATATCCGCGTGGTCGAACTCCAGGTTGTTCATCACCAGGGTACGCGGGTGGTAGTGAACGAACTTGGAGCGCTTGTCGAAGAAGGCGCAATCATACTCGTCCGCCTCGATGACGAAGAAGGGGGCGGAGCCCAGACGAGCGGAAACCGGGAAGTTGCCGGGCACACCGCCGATGAGGAAACCGGGCTCGAGTTTGGCATATTCCAGTACCCAGGCCAGCATGCTGGCGGTGGTGGTCTTGCCATGGGTGCCCGCGACGGCCAGTACCCAGCGATCCTGCAACACGTGTTCCAGCAGCCACTGGGGGCCAGAGATATAGGGCAGGTTGCGATCCAGCACATACTCCACACAAGGGTTGCCACGGCTCATGGCATTGCCGATCACCACCAGATCCGGCGCCGGATCGAGCTGGGACGGATCATAGCCCTCGGTCAACTCGATGCCTTGCTGCTCGAGCTGGGTGCTCATGGGGGGATAGACGTTGGCATCGGAGCCGGTGACTCGATAACCCAGCTGTTTTGCCAACACCGCCAGACCACCCATAAAGGTGCCGCAGATCCCGAGAATGTGAATATGCATACCGCTTCCTTTCGCAGTAAAGGGAAGTGCGCATTCTAGGGTCTGTTGACCCGGTGGCACAAGCCGCGACCATGGCAAGAGCGCTGTCGAGTCCGGCAAGGCGACAGAAATCGGACGGCACCAGGTTGCACGGCATCCGCCAGCACACTCCCCTGCCCGCGAAATATGGTCATTTGACGGGACATCGCTATAATGTCGGCCTGCAAACTTGACTCCAACACGCAAAGGAAACGTCATGAGCCTGAACCTGGTACCGGCTGGCAAGAGCCTGCCTGACGACATCTACGTCATCATCGAAATCCCGCAGAATGCCGACCCGATCAAATACGAAGTCGACAAGGACAGCGGTGCCATCTTCGTTGATCGCTTCATGTCCACCCCGATGTTCTACCCGTGCAACTACGGTTACGTGAACGCCACCCTGTCCCTGGACGGTGACCCCGTCGACGTGCTGGTGCCGACTCCCTACCCGCTGCTGGCCGGCTCCGTCATTCGCTGCCGTCCGGTTGGCGTGCTGAAGATGACCGACGAATCTGGCGAAGATGCCAAGATCGTGGCCGTTCCCCACTCCAAGCTGACCAAGCAGTACGATCACATCCAGGATGTGAACGATCTGCCCGAGCTGCTGAAAGCCCAGATCCAGCACTTCTTCGAGCGTTACAAAGAGCTGGAAGCTGGCAAGTGGGTCAAGGTGGAAGGGTGGGGCGACAAGGCTGCTGCCGAAGCCGAAATCCTGACTTCTGCCGAGCGTTACGCTGCCAAGTAAGCGTCTCTCTCGCAAAAAAAGGCGCCTTATGGCGCCTTTTTTATTGGCCGTTGCGGGGGCTGGTCTGGCGGATCCCCCTGGATATAGAGATCGCGCCCGTCCTGTCGATAGGGGCGGTAATAGTTGTCACCACAGCGATATTCCTGCCCGGCGCCCCCCACCAGATCGCAGTTGACCGGCAGCACCTCCAGCCACTTGATGGCCTGCTGGAACCGCAGCCACTCCTGCCATTCATGCTCTCGCGCCAGTTGATCCCGCAGGGCAAAGGTATCCGCCGTGGACATGCCCTGATTGACGATCACCTGGCCCGCCAGTGTCGGCAACGAGAGCAGCATCAGCAAAAACAATGAAACAGGCTTCATGGTTATTTCCGACATGACTTATTTCCCTGACTAAATTTACCGCTGGATCAGATAATTACCAATATCGTCATCACTAAACCAATCCAAATCCCGTCGGCTCACCTAGTTGTTTAGTATCACCCAGGCAGGATGCACACCATGAAACTGGCACAATGCCTGCTGTGGAGTCTACTCTTCGGCTCTGCTGCAGTGGCCAATGAGGTCAACATGAGCTGGCAGTGGCAATCCGCCGACGGCCAGCGCAAGCACCTGCAACTGACCACGGACGAGCGCGTCCTCTCTGCCAGCCGCCACGAGATGACGCAGCTCGATACCGCACTCAACTACCCGCTGGAGACCCTCTACTCCTACATCAGCCCCCGGCTCTACAACAGCATCAACCAGATCAACCACTACAGTCCCGAGACAGCCACCAAGTTTCGTGACCTGGAGCAGGCCTTTACCCTGCACGACAGCAGCCTCGAGTCCATCCAGTTCTGGCAAGCCTACCAGCAATACCAGGAGGATGCCTTCTACGAGATGCGGGTCTTGCCCTGCGTACACCCGGCCAATCGCAAGCTGCCCTGCGTGAGGCCCAACTACTCTCAGCTGTTCTACCAGTTCAAGGGGGATCTCAAACCCCTGGCAAGGCAATTTTCGGCCAAGGATCTGGCCACCAGCGTCAACCTGCTGCAGGAGTGGTTAAGCGGCATCCCCACCCCGTCCGAGCAGATGGATCACTTCGCTCCTCCCTTGCAGGCCCTGCAAGAAAACAAGGCTGACAGTGACGAGAAGGCGCTGCTGATGGCGAGCCTCCTGGCCGAGTTGGCACCGCAATACAACCTCAGCATCATCTATCCGGACATCAGCATCGGCAGCGTCTCGCCAGCCTGGCTTGCCATCACGGCCGACAGCGGGCTGGAAGGGGATACCCTGGTGATCGGCAACCAGCGCCACGTGCTGCTGACCGGCTCCCCCCTGCTGGCTCAGCAGATGACCATGGCCCAGATCCCCCTGATCAGCGAACCGCTCTATTGAGTCCACTGCCCCAGCACATAGGCAATCAGTTGATTTTTATCGGCCTAATGCCATCCTTGCCGCCGTCATTCGCAGGTTCAAGGCAGATTGATTCTGCGACCGGATAAATCCTCGCGTTTATTTAACACTTTTTAAACAGATCCGATCAGTTTAGGATGTTCAGGGTCCCATTCCCTCGATCCCAAAATCGTTATAACATCACAAAGGAGTGTCATACGGATGAAACATCTCGTACTTACCCTGGCGCTGCTGCCAACCCTGGTTCTGGCCCACAACATCAAGGAGTCGGCCCAGGTACCGCTGGTCAACATCGGCGACAAGGGTGAGCTTGTGCTGAAGGATAAAGAGGTCAGCTATCAGCCCTGGCAAAGCAAGGTACTGACCGGCAAAGTCTTTCTGATACAGCATATCGCGGGTCGCTCCAGCGCCAAGGAGCTGAACGCCCCCATGATCGAGGCAATCAAGGCGGCCAAGCTGCCCCATGACAAGTACCAGACGGTCACCATCATCAACAGCAATGACGCCATCTGGGGCACCTCCGGCTTTGTGAAGAGCAGCGCCGAAGACAGCAAGAAAGAGTTTCCCTGGTCCGCCATGGTGCTGGATGCCAAGGGCATGGCCCGCAACGCCTGGGATCTGGCGCCGGAAAGTTCGGCCATCATAGTGCTGGATAAAGAGGGCAAGGTGCTGTTTGCCAAAGATGGCCAGCTCGCTGCCACCGAGATAACCAAGGTGATGGGGCTCATTCAGTCCCATCTCTGAATCAGAGAGAAGGGCGCTGATGGCGCCCTTTCCATAAGGGTCTATGGGTCGTACCACGTTGACAATCTGGATGTTGCTGCTGGGCTGGTTGTGGATGCAACCGGCGCTGGCACAGCATCCGCTTGAAGCCGACCTGCCCGAACATAACCATGCCTGCACCCTCTGCGCCCTGCATCTGGATGGCAAGCTGGCACTCACCCCGACCCCCCTTGTCCCGACCCAGCCCTCTGTCATCGACCTGTTTATCGACACCACCTTGCCAACCGTCACCACCACGACGTCAGGCCATAGCCGCATCAGAGCCCCGCCATACCTTCATCGTTCCTTCCGTTGAATCAGTTTCTTATCAATTTTTCAAAAGGATTAACGATGAAAGCAGTCACCCTGTTGCTGGCCGCAGCCGCCTTCGGCGCCCAGGCAAATCACGACGAACACGAGAGCCACAGCCATGGTGCCCACGAGCACGGCCATGGCCACCTCAATCTGGTGGTGGATGGCAACCAGCTGATGATCGAGCTGCAGGCCCCCGCAGCCGACCTCGTGGGCTTCGAACACGCCGCCAGGAGCGATGAAGAGAAGGCGCAACACGCCAGGGCCGTGGCCCGCCTCCAGCAACCCGACACCCTGTTTCGCCTCGACCCGGCCGCCGGCTGCAAGCTGACCCAGCAGGAGTTGCAAGCCGCCAAAGAGGATCACGACCATGAGCATGACAAGGCTGCCAGCGAGCATGATGAGCACCACGATGAGGCGGGCCATGCGGACCTGGGGGCCATGTATACCTACACCTGCGCCACCCCGGCCAAACTCAATGGTCTTGAAGCCACCCTGTTTGCCGTCTATCCGAGCCTGGAGAAGCTGAGCGTGCAGGGGATCCTGCCCACCGGCCAGACTGCGGCCGAGCTGACCCCGTCCGCCAACAAGCTGAGCTGGTAACGCCATGAAAAACGCCGTGGTTGAGATCTGCGATCTGGCCTTTGCCTGGCCAGGTGGCGACGCTGTACTCGATCTGCCCGCCCTGCGCATCCGCGAGGGGGAACGGGTGTTTATCAAGGGCCCGTCGGGCTGTGGCAAATCCACCCTGCTCGGCTTGCTTGCCGGGATCCAGACCGCCAACCACGGCACCCTGGAGGTGCTGGGCCAACCATTGGCCCGGCTTTCCGGCCGCGCCCGTGACCAGTTCCGGGCGGCCAATCTGGGGTACATCTTCCAGCAGTTCAATCTGCTGCCGTTTCTATCGGTGCAGGACAACGTCACCGCAGCCCTCACCTTCTCGCCCGCCAAGCGGGCCCGCCTGAAAGGAAGTCCGGAACAGGAGGCGCGCCGCCTGTTGGCTGAGCTGCAACTGCCGGATGAGGCGCTGCATCGCCCCGTTCACGCCCTCAGCATCGGCCAGCAACAGCGGGTCGCCGCCGCCCGGGCGCTGATCGGCTCGCCGCCGCTGGTGATCGCGGACGAACCCACCTCGGCCCTGGATACCGACAACAGAGCCGCCTTCATCAAGCTGCTCTTCGAGGAGTGCGACAAGCAGGGCTCGACCCTGATCTTCGTCAGCCACGACCCCTATCTGGAGCCCCTCTTCCCACGGGTAGAGAACCTGCAACTGCTCAACCGGAGGGTCGCATGATGAACACCGCAGATAAGAGCCTCTGCCCGGCCATGCCGGGAAGCCATGACCTCCTCTTCCCCCTGGGCTGGAGGAGCATATGCTGAAACTCGCTCTGCAAAGCCTCTGGGCCCGTCGCCTCACCGCCGGACTTACCCTGCTCGCCGTCGCCATCAGCGTCACCCTGCTGCTCGGGGTGGAGCGGGTGCGCAGCCAGGCGCGCGAGAGCTTCTCCAACACCGTCTCGGGTACCGACCTCATCGTCGGCGCCCGCTCCGGTCAGGTGAACCTGCTGCTCTACTCGGTGTTTCGCATCGGCAACCCCACCAACAACGTGGGTTGGGACTCCTACCAGGCCATCAAGACAAAGCCTGGCGTCGCCTGGACCATCCCCTTGTCACTCGGTGACTCCCACAAGGGGTTCAGGGTGCTCGGCACCAACGGCGACTACTTCACCCATCTGAAGTACGGCCAGCAGCAGTCGTTGCAACTGCGCGAGGGACGCCCGTTCGAGACGCCATTCGAGGCGGTGCTCGGCGCCCAGGTGGCACAGAAGCTGGGTTACAAACTGGACCAGCCCATCGTCATCGCCCACGGCGCCGGCAACACCTCGTTCAGCCAGCACGACAACCTGCCGTTCAAGGTGGTGGGGATACTGGCACCGACCGGTACGCCCATCGATCGCACCATCCATGTGCCGCTGGCGGGAATAGAGGCTATCCACCTTGGTTGGGACACCGGCCGTCACAGCAAGAACGTCACCCCGGAACAGGCGCTGGCACTGGATCTCACCCCGAAAACCATCACCGCCTTTATGGTGGGCCTGAGCAACCGCATTCTGGCGTTCCAGCTGCAGCGGGGCATCAACACCTACCCCAGGGAGCCGCTGATGGCCATCCTGCCCGGGGCCGCCTTGCAGGAACTGTGGAGCCTGATGAGCGTGGCGGAGACGGCGCTGTCGGTCATCGCGGGCTTCGTGGTGGTGGCGGGCCTCATCGGCATGCTGACGACCTTGCTGGCGGGGCTCAACGAGCGGCGCCGCGAGCTCGCCATATTGAGATCCCTGGGTGCAGGCCCGGCCCACCTGTTCCTGCTGCTGGCGCTGGAGGCGATGGCGCTGACCACCCTCGGCATCGCCCTCGGGGTAGCCGTGCTCTATCTCGGCCAGGGGCTTGCCACCCCCTGGCTGCTCAGCCACTATGGCCTGCAATTGAGCCTGGGGCTGCCGAACGCCTATGAGTGGCAGTTGCTGGGGCTGGTGTGGCTGGCGGGCATGGTGATCGGTCTGCTCCCCGCAGCCCGCGCTTATCGTTACAGCCTGAGTGATGGCATGAGCATTCGCATCTAGCGACATGCTCGCATAAAAAATTGAGAGAAGGACAGATGATGAAGTGGAAGATAGTGGCGCTGCTGGCCAGCCTGCTGGTGCTGCCTGCCATGGCCGCCGATTACAAGACCATCGACTGGGATGTGCTCATTCCTGAAGGTGAGAAGCTGCTGCCCCCGCCCCAGGTGAGCCACGACGGCGACCTTTCCTCGGTGCCACAGCCGGTGGGGGGCGTCAACAAGAAGCTGGACAATCAGGAGGTGCGGATCCCCGGCTTCGTGGTGCCGCTGGAGGGGGATGCCAAGACCATCACAGCCTTCCTGCTGGTGCCCTACTTCGGCGCCTGCATCCACGTGCCGCCGCCCCCCACCAACCAGGTGATCTACGTGAGCTATCCCAAGGGAGCACCGGTGGACGATCTCTGGGACGCCATCTGGGTCAAGGGCAAGATGCACACCGTCAGCTCCAGTCACGAGATGGCCACCGCCTCCTACTCCATGGAGGCGGTCGAGGTCAGCGTCTACGAAGAGTAAGCCATGCCGATGGCCTCCTGCGGGAGGCCATTTTTTTATCCTGAACCCCATGACGCCGTGCCCGCCTGAGGGATTGTTCATGGGCCCGGTTGGAGTAACATTCAACACCAGACCCTGCGATCACGGAGCCAGCATGGCTGACCTGCCCCCCAAGAAAGAGAGTGCCATCCTGAGCAGCCAGGAGCAGACCCTGCGCCTGGCCCGCAGTCGCGGCATAGACGGCATGCTGACCCGCAACAGCGACAGCACCTTCGAACAGCGCGCCACCTTCCGCCATCTGGCGGATCAGGCCGCCCGCCAGCGCAACCTGGAAGCCATCATGGTAATGGCCGCCCGCCACTGCGAAGAGACGGCGGCCGGCGGCGAGATGGACAGCGACTGGCTGACCCGCTTCCTGCAACTGGCCGAAGACATCAGCATGGTGCCCATGCAGCAACTGTGGGGGCGGATTTTCGCCCTGGAGGTCGCGACCCCCGGTCGCTTCTCCATCCGTGCCCTCAACACCCTCAAGGAGATGACCCAGCGCGAAGCCCAGCTGTTCCAGCGGATCTGTGCCCTCTCCTGTCACTACGAGGGCAGCGACGAGCAACGCCTGCTGCTGGGCATGCACAAGGGGGCCGGCCTGCTCAGCCGCGCCAGGGTCACCCGCATGGGGCTTGGCAAATACCGGGTTCCCTACAGCGCCCTGTTGCTGCTGTGTGATCTCGGCCTGCTGCACAAGGGGGAGCTCGAATCCGGCCCCCTGCCTGCGGACGGGGTCGAGCTGGCCTTCGGCAATCAGCGCTGGCGCCTGCGCCAGCGCCAGAGCAACCTCACCCTGCTCTATTACCGTCTCACCCCCATCGGCAACGAACTTGCCCTGCTGCTGGAAGAGCCGCCCCTGGAGGAGTACCTGCAGGACTTGAAGACCCTGCTCTCCACCCACCTGCAGATAGAGACTCTGATGCTGGCCCCGGCCGGCGAGCCTGATCTCCCCAGCTGATCCCGGCGGGGCACCGGCCCCGCCTTGCTAAATTGCGAAACCCGTCACGCCGTTGCCAAAACGGCTCCCAAAAAGCGAATCGATTCAGCAGGTGGAGACGCTGGCCCGGATCGTTCTCGTCCATCCCCGGGTTTTGGGCAAACAAGATGCATTTTGCACGCAATTTAAGCGTGTCCTGGCACTCTGGTGCACGGCTTGCAATGGGACTACTAGTCCCAAGTTGTCGGGACTCATCATCCCGCCACAGTCGGAAGCCGCCATGAGAGTCAACCAGCCCGTTACCCAGCGTGAACGCCTCTACCCGGCGCACCAGAACCTGATCTCCACCACGGATCTTGAGAGCCGCATCACCTATGCCAACGACGAGTTCTGCCAGATAGCGGGCTTCACCCTGGAGGAGCTGCAGGGATCACCGCACAACCTGGTGCGCCACCCCGACATGCCGCCCCAGGCCTTCGCCGACATGTGGACCCACCTGCGCCAGAAGAAGAGCTGGATGGGCCCGGTCAAGAACCGCTGCAAGAACGGCGATCACTACTGGGTCAATGCCTTCGTGACCCCCATCCAGGATGCGAGCGGCAAGGTGGTGGAGTACCAGTCGGTGCGCACGGCGCCGGATGACGCAGTGAAGCAGCGATCGGAGCGGGTCTATGAGGAGATGCAGAGCGGCAAGACACCGCGGGCCCTGCGCCTGCCCCCCTTCTCCCACACGCTCGCGCTCACTCTCTGCCTGCTGCCTTGTCTGGCGGCTCTGGTGGCTCTGGGCTATCAGCACGGCCCTGGCTGGCCCCTTCTGCTCGGCGCCCTCTCCCTGATGCTGGCGCTCGCCATCAACCAGACCCTCTCTCGCCGCCTCGCGCGGCTGGATACCTTGGCCCGCAGCCGCTTCGACAACCCCTTGATGCAGCTGCTCTACACCGGCCGGGTCGATCGCCTCGCCGCCGTCGAGCTCGCCATGCAGATGAATCAGGCCGAGTTCAATGCGGTGCTGGCCCGCACCCAGCAGACCTGCCAGCAGATCCTGACATCCGCCCAGACGGATCTGCACAACGCCGAGACCATCACCGACAACCTGCAGCAACAGCAGGCCCAGACCAACCAGGTGGCGACCGCCATCACCCAGATGGCGGAGTCCATCCGCGAGGTCTCCCACAGCTCGACCGCCGCCTCCGATCGACTGGACGAGACCGCCGATCTGTTCAGGGAGGGCAACCGCAGCGTGCGGGAGACACTGGTCGAGGTGGGGGGGATGCACAGCGAGCTGATCGCCTCCCGCGCCGTGATAGAGGCGCTGGCCAGCCAGTGCCGGGCCATCGACGGTATCCTGGACGTCATCAACAACATCGCCAACCAGACCAACCTGCTGGCCCTCAACGCCGCCATCGAGGCCGCCCGGGCCGGCGAGGCGGGTCGCGGCTTCTCGGTGGTGGCGGACGAGATCCGCACCCTGGCCATCAAGACCCAATCCTCCACCGGCGAGATCCAGAAGATGATCACCCTGCTGCAGGGCAGCGCCGGGGATGCGGAACAGGCGATGGAGAAGGGAGAGCAGCGCTCCGCCATCTGCCGGCTCAAGGCCGCCGCCACCGGGGACGTGCTGCAACAGATAAGCGATCGCCTGCTGCAGGTGGCCTCCGGCAGCAGCCAGATAGCCCAGGCGGTGCAGGAGCAGTCCCAGGTCACCGCCGACATCGACCGCAGCGTGCTCAGCATCAAGACCCTGGCCGACGACTCCAGCCAGGGCAGCCGCCACGCCGTGCAGGGCATCATTCAGCTGGTGCGCCAACTCGGCGAACTGGAGCGGCTGGTGCGCCAGTTCCAGCAGCATCCCGCCGCCCAGCCAACCAGCTCGCCCCTGACCAGCGGCCAACCCCTGCTGGCCCGATGAGCCCTCACGGAGCAAACCAGACCCAAAGACCGTGCGCTAATACAAAAAAACATGGGCCCCTGTCGTCACCGGCAGCGGGCCCAATTATCTCTGGTGGAAATACGAGTCTGACCGGGTTGCCCTCGCCTGGACTAGCGCCCGGGCAAGATAATGCGTTGCGAATCCGCCCGCGCAGCCACCTGCCTGCCCTGCCGCGCTGACCATTGCGGCTATGCAGCATGGCGCTCCGCAGAGCTGATCATCCTGGTTCACTCCCACCCCCATACGCCGTGAGCGTTGGGCGTGAAAAAGAGCAGAGCCTTGAGATCCTTCTTATCCAGCATGCCGTTGCCCCCCCCGCTGCCCCTTCAATTTATTGATCTTGCCCGAGAAATCACCCTCTCCCCCTTCCTTCATCAGCTCCGTTCGGTAACATGACCATCAGCCCCCCCCCCTCTCGTCGGAGTCAGCAATGAACCAGACCAGAGCAAAAGCGCAGGTAAAAAGCAGCAGGCTGAAAGCTGTGATTCAGGGCGGTAGCTTTGCCAACGCTCTCCACAGCCAACTCCCTTACTGTTTCTTTATTTGGTGGTAATTGTTGCGCTAGAAGAGGACGTCAAGCGAACACACTCAGCTTCCGAGATTGGCTGGTAGCGCATTGATTTTAAATTTACTTTACATACCGATTATCAGTGCAAAAAGGTGTTAGGGAAGGTGCGAACAAGTCCCTGATATGAGATCATGTTTGTCATCTGGAGCCATGAAAAAGGGTTCATCATGAG
>NZ_JAPCIX010000032.1:0-27726 GCF_027707605.1 Aeromonas sp. QDB31
AAGACGGGAAGTTTCGGCCCTTACGGATGCCCGGAAAACCTTAGCGTACGATTTTTTCCGAATTCTGCGGGCTCCCCACATAAAGCGAGCCAAGGTAGACCTGCAGCGTGTTGAAGATGTCGGTCACCTCCACCCCGAGCTGATGGGCACGGGTGCGGTCGATGTCGGCAAAGAGCTGCGGCACATTGATCTGCCAACTACTGAAGAGCCCGACCAGCTCCGGGGCCTGGGCCGCCTTGGCCAGGAAGCCTTGCACCGCCTCATCCATCTCCCCATACCCGAGCCCGCCGCGATGCTCGAGCTGCAGCTTGAAGCCTCCCGTGGTGCCAAGCCCCTGTACGGGGGGTGGAGGGAACATCACCACCACCGCCTCCTCGATGCCGGCGAAAGCCTGGTTCAACTGTGCCGCCACCGCCATGCCGCTTTGATCGGCGCGCGTGCGCTGTTCGAACGGCTTGAGCATGGCGAACACCACCCCGGCATTAGGGCTGTTGGTGAAGCCGTTGATTGAGAGTCCGGTGAAAGCCAGGGTCCCCTCCACGTTCTCGTTGTTGGCCATGATCTCCCCCATCCGCTCGATCACCCTGTCGGTACGATCCAGGGTGGCGCCATCCGGCAGTTGGGCGAACCCAATCAAGTACTGCTTGTCCTGGGAAGGCACAAAGCCCCCGGGCACGCTCTGGAACAAGCCATAGGTCAGCACCAGCAGGCCAGCAAACAACAGCAGCGTCGGGGCCTTGCGTCGTAAGATCCCCTGCACGCCAGCACCATAGACGCGGGCGCCGCGCTCGAAACCGCGGTTAAAGCGAGCAAACAGTGGACCGAAAAGCCGCTCCATGCCTCGGGTCAGCGCATCCTTGGGCTCGTCATGCCCCTTGAGCAGCAGAGCCGCCAGCGCCGGCGAGAGAGTGAGAGAATTGATGGCCGAGATGACGGTGGAGATGGCGATGGTCAGGGCAAACTGGCGATAGAACTGGCCGGTCAGCCCGGTGATGAAGGCCAACGGCACGAATACCGCAGACAACACCAGGGCAATAGCGATGATGGGGCCGGATACTTCCCGCATGGCGCGGTAGGTCGCCAGGCGCGGTGACAACCCCGCCTCGATATTGCGCTCGACGTTCTCCACCACCACGATGGCGTCATCCACCACTATTCCTATCGCCAACACCAGCCCAAACAGGGTCAACGCATTGAGGGAGAAGCCAAACAGCAGCATGACGGCGAAGGTCCCTATGATGGAGACAGGCACCGCCAGCAGCGGGATGATGGAAGCGCGCCAAGTCTGCAGGAACAGGATAACCACCAGTACCACCAGGGCGATCGCCTCGAGCAGGGTGTGTACCACAGAGTCGATGGAGGCGCGCACGAACTGGGTCGGATCGTAGGCGATACGATACTCGAGCCCTTGGGGCATGGCCTTGGCTATCTGGCTCATGGTGCTGCGCACCTCGTCGGAGATCTGCAATGCGTTGGCGCCCGGTGCCTGGTGGATGCCGATGCCGACCGCCGGCTGGTTGTTGAGTTTCGAACGCACCGAGTAGTCGGCCGCTCCGAGCTCGATACGGGCGATGTCACGCAGGTGCGTCACCGCGCCGCCGCTGCCCGACTTGACGATGATATCGCCAAACTCCTCCACGCTCTGCAGCCGGCCCCGGGCATTGACGGAGAGCTGCAGCTCGGTACCCGGCAGCGCCGGCGAACCGCCGACCACCCCGGCCGCCGCCTGAATGTTCTGCTCACGCAGCGCCGCTACCACATCGCTGGCCGCGAGGCCACGGGCGGCCACCTTGTCGGGATCGAGCCAGATCCGCATGGCATATTCCCCACCACCAAAGATGGCCACGTCCCCCACCCCCTGGATCCGGGCCAATCGGTCACGCACATTGAGCAGCGCATAATTGCGCTGGTAGTCGATGTCATAGCGATCCTCCGGTGACACCAGGTGCACCACCATGGTGAGATCCGGGCTCGCCTTGACCGTGGTCACCCCCAGGGTACGCACCTCCTCGGGCAGGCGCGCCTCGGCCTGAGCCACCCGGTTTTGCACCAGTTGCTGAGCCTTGTCCGGATCCGTTCCAAGACGGAAGGTGACGGTCAGGGTCATGGTGCCATCCGTGGTGGACTGGCTGCCCATGTAGATCATCCCCTCAACCCCGTTGATGGACTCCTCGAGCGGCATGGCCACCGATTCGGCGATCACCGTAGGACTGGCTCCCGGGTAGGTCGCCCGCACGACCACCTGGGGCGGCACCACCTCGGGATACTCGGAGATGGGCAGAGCATTGACTGCTACCAGTCCCGCCAGCACGAACAGGATGGAGATAACGCCGGCGAAGATGGGCCGGTCGATGAAGAACTTTGAAATATTCATGGTTTGACTCTGATGCAACGACGCGGCCATCAGCCGCGACTGGCCGTCCGGGCTTGGGTGGTCGTGAGTGCAGTGGGCTCAATCTGGTTGGGCGCCAGCAGTGTGCCGGGGCGTACCCGCTGCAGACCATTGACGATGACTCGCTCCCCGGGCTGCAGGCCACGGGTGACGATACGCTCACCCTCGACACTCATGCCAAGGCTCACCTCGCGGTACTCGGCGCGGTTCCCCTCGCCCACCACCATGACGAATTGTTTGCTCTGATCCGAGCCGATAGCCCGCTCGCTCACCAGCAAGGCGTCGACCTGACGGGAGGATCCCAGCCTGATCCTGGCAAACTGACCAGGGGTCAGACTGCCGTCCCGGTTATCCAGAGTGGCGCGTACCCTGAGGGTGCCGCTGCCGGCGTCCACCTGGTTGTCGATAAATTGCAGACGCCCCTCCAGTGGTGTGCCCGTCATCCCACTGGTGCCAAGCTGTACCGGGGTGTCACTGATCTGTTCGCGCGACACCTGTAACCGCTCCAGGGTCGCCTCGCTCACATCGAAGCTGGCATAGATGGGGGACACCGAGACCAGAGTACTCATGACAGGGGCCGTCGGTCCCGCCGCCACCTGGTTGCCCACTGTGATGTCGAGGCGGCCAATCCGCCCCGAGATGGGCGCCGTAACCCGGGTGTAATCGAGGTTGAGCCGGGCCGCTTGCAGGCTCGCCTCGGCGCCGCGCAAGTTGGCAACGGCTTCCAGCTTGGCGTTGTGCAGCTGATCGAGATCCCGCTGAGCGATGGCGCTGGAGGCAATCAGCCGCTGCGCACGCGTCAGATCAGATCCCGCCTGAGCCAGCCGAGCACGCGCAGCCTCGACCACCGCCTCGGCCTGGGCCACCTGGGCTGCGTACGGGGCTGGGTCTATGGTGATCAGCAGATCGCCGCGCGCAACCAATGCCCCTTCCTGAAAGTGGATCCCCTGTATGGTGCCGGCCACTCGGGGCCTGAGCTCCACCCGTTCCACCGATTCCAACCGGCCGGAGAACTCCTCCCACAGCTTGACGCGGTTGGACATTATCCTGCTCACGGAGACAGGTACAGCAGCCTCGACCACAACGGGCGCCTCGGCCTGACTCTGGTGGGTATAGAGGGCAGCCCCCAGGGCAGATGCCACCGAGAAGGCCACCAGATAGGGCGCCGCACGCCGCGCAGTAAAACCTGTTCTGGCAGTCATATTCACATAGTCCATTGATGGGGAAGTTCGACGAGAGCGGATGGATTCATCCGATCTGAAAATAAGGGGGACATATTCTGGTCAGTTCTGCTTATGGCAGCAAAAATGCGGGCAGGCCCAGCAGACGAAGCCTGCCCGCAAAACGAAGCACAAAGGGAATGAGCGGCTTATTCCTGACCGCCACCAAAACCGAACGGCACGCGAAACTGCGCCTGTTCGCCGCCCAGACTCAGGCGCAGATCACCCTGTGTCTTTGCGGGCAGCAGGACCCGCTGCTGGCCCGACATCTTGGCCGGAACCCGTGCCAGCAGATCGCCGGTATCGTTGTATACCTCCAGGGCATCTCCCATGCGCTGTCCGGTGTCTTGGGGCTGCCAGTTCACGATCAGAGCGCCGGGGATAGCGTTGATCTTGGCAGGGATGGCGGCCATGGCCAGCGGGGAACTCATCAGGCCGAAGAAGGCCAGCAGTGTGATTGCGTGTTTCATCATCATTCTCATATCGTCAATAGTGGAAGGCCCACAGGCCAGATCGACATCTCCTTGTCGGCCATTCCAGGGACACTGTGTCGTGCTAGGCATGGTTTCGCTGTGCACCGCCCCATGGCGGTAATGCAGTGAGCACCTAGTGGTGTTCAGTGGCGGCAGTGTACTGGTTGTTGGATAACATGATTAGACGGGATAATCAGATTGGGTTTATGAGAAAATTTCATTAATTTGCGCTAGTAATAATGCAGAGTCGGCGGTTACCCTGCCGGCACGCACCTCCCCCCTATCACCACCTTCGGCAGGGCAATTCATGGCAAAAACCAACTACAACGACTTGATCTCCTTCATGGCGGTGGCAAGAGAAGGCAGCTTTACTCGCGCGGCGGCTCACCTGGGGGTATCCCAGTCCGCGTTGAGCCACGCCATGAGGGGGCTGGAGGAGCGACTGGGCATTCGGCTGTTGACCCGGACCACGCGCAGCGTCTCCCCCACCCTGGCAGGCGAGCGGCTGCTCGAGCGCCTGCAGCCGCATTTTGAGGGGATCGAGGATGAGCTCTCGGCGCTCAATGAGCTCAAGGACAAACCCGCAGGCTTGATCCGTATCACTACCGCCGAGCATGCGGCAGATACCTTCCTGTGGCCGCGCATATCGCCACTGCTCAAGGAGTACCCGGACATTCAGGTAGAAATCGATATCAACTACGGACTGACCAACATAGTCGAGCAGAAATTTGATGCGGGGATCCGGTTGGGGGAACAGGTGGAGAAAGACATGATTGCGGTGCGTATCAGCCAGGATATGCAGATAGTCGTGGTGGCCTCCCCCGACTATCTCTCCCGCAACCCGGCCCCGCATACCATTCAGGATCTGGCGGATCATCAATGCATCGGCCTGAGGCTGCCCACCTATGACAACCTGATGCTGTGGGAGTTTGAGCAAGATGGCCAACCCATCAAGGCCCATGTACAGGGTCAGTGCACCTTCAACACAGGCACGCCCATACTGCGCGCCGCGCTGGCAGGTCACGGCCTGGCTTATCTGCCTTCAGACATGGCTGAACCCCATCTGGCCACTGGGGCGCTGATCTCGGTACTGGCCCCCTATTGCCCACGTTTCCCCGGGTATCACCTCTACTACCCCAGCCGACGCCAGAACTCTCCCGCCTTTCGGCTGTTCCTGGACGCAGTGCGCTTGCGGGCATGATGCCTCCCATCTCCGACCGTGGGCATTGTGCTCCCTGTTTGTGGAATGGAAAGTCAACTTTTTTCTATACTTCAGGTGTTATTAAGCAGGCTGGCACGAGACAGCCGGACAATATCCTTCGCCTCTACTACCATGCGTCCACCATTGCGTCGTACGGCATTGAGCATGGCCCGACCGATGTCGTCAGTCGTCATGATGGAGCCAGGAAACACGCGCCGGATTAACGATAACAAGGGACTGACGATGCTGTAGAAACGCCGGTAAGTCTGGGTTTTTGACTGAATACCATGCAGGGGTTGAATGATTCCAGGGCGAAACAGATAGACTCCCCGAAACGGCAGCTCCTGTAGCGCGTTTTCAGTTTTACCCTTGACCCGCGCCCACATGCTGCGCCCCATTTCGCTGCTGTCCGTCCCCGCGCCGGAAACATACACAAACGTCATCTCCGGATTCAACCTAACCAGTAGACTAGCAACATGCAGCGTCAGATCGTAAGTGATCTTCCGGTACGCCTCTTCACTCATCCCGGAAGATGAGACTCCCAGACAGAAGAAACAGGCATCATAGCCTTCCAGATCAGCGTTCACGGTATCCAGCGCAGCCAAGTCCGTCAGTACCACTTGTTGAAGCTTTGAATGCGATGGTTCTAATGGTGCACGGCCCACAGCCGTAATCTGGCTGACATCAGGCGCTGCCAGGCATTCGTGCAGCACCCCCTGGCCGACCATGCCGCTGGCACCAAAGATCAGGACTTTCATGGTTAGCCTCCGGTTCATGCGTGAAAGGATAGGGGCCGCAATTTGTAGCCCCCTCGATTCAACAACGTGTTACTTCTGGTCAAGCTCTGCCACCCTGCTTGCTAGTCGCTCGGCATACTGAGCAGGCTCCGCATCAATGGCTTCGGCCGAAATGCTAATGTCGTGCCATTGCTGGTCCGACTCCGCCATGTTGGTTGCCAGTAATAAGGCATATTGGGCTGAATCTGCTCCAATCAGAAGGCGGGTTGGAGCATCTTCTCGCTGGGCCATTCCAAGCACGATAGCTGCAACCTTATCCGGATCTGAGGACTCACTCCCTGACATTTTGCGCAACATATCAGCAAAAACACCGACCGTTTGCTGGTATGGCTCACTGATTGGCGGGATCGTCATCGAATCGCCGGCCCAATCCGTGCGCATGCCGCCGGGCTCCAGCACCGTGACCTTGACGCCAAACGGCGCGACTTCCTGTGCCACACCCAGTGAGAAACCGCCTACGGCCCATTTCGCAGCCTGATAGGCTGTCAGCCCGACCGAAGCGAGTCGTCCGCCAATGGAGGACACCTGAAAAATATGGCCGCTGCCCTGCTGGCGCAGGAAGGGGATCACCGCCTTGGTGACATGAACTACACCATAGAAGTTGGTGTCGATCTGGGCCTTGAACTCCTCCAAGCGAACGTCCTCGACCGACGCGAGATCGCCGTATCCCGCATTATTGACCACCACATCGATCCGGCCAAAATGTGCAATAGCGGCCTCAATCGTGCGCACGGCCTGAGCGTAGTCGGTGACATCGAGTGTCAGCGGATACACAGCCTCGCCATAGCGAGTGACCAGATCGTCAAGCTGCTGCGGGTTACGTGCCGTGGCGACCACCCGATGCCCAGCCGCCAGCGCAGCTTCCGCAATCGAGCGGCCCAGGCCGCGAGAACTACCAGTAATGAACCAGACTTGTGACATGTTGAGCACCTTTGATTACGCGTGTTCGAGGCAACATACCCGGAATCACTTGCCGCAATGGTGCCGGTTTGATGCGAGCCAAAACAGGCATAACGCGCCAATTAACTGGCAGAAGACGCCAGCTCCGCCGCGTAAGCATCCAGTCGATTGAGATGGTGGGTAGCACGCCGCTCGGAATAGTGGTCGATCAACACCTGCGCGACGACGAGCAGCAATAACCCGGCAGCCAGGCCATGTACCCAGTCGCGCGAGGAAAGTGCGAGCCCGAGCAGTGCGATCAACGTAATCACGCCGGAGGCATGGCGGTAGTAGGGGTACTTCGACACCACCACGGCAATACGTTCTCGTTCGACGGCCAACATGGTTCCCTGCTGTGGTGTGTCCAACGCATATACCAGCGAAGCCGACAAGCCACGATCACGGACAGAGAGCGAAAGCGCCGTGGCAGAGAAGAGGATCGCCGTGGCAATGACTGTCAGCGCGAAGGTGGCGGCAAAATTGGTTCGGGTTGCCCACCAAAGCCAGAGCGACAATGCGCTGAACAACAGCGAACCGCCCACGATCAGCAGCATTTCCTGTCTTTCGCCAGCAAAGTAGTGGAGTACCGTGGTTTGGACCTGTTCATTGAGTTCGACGGGGATCATAGTTGTTACTCGATGTGTGCTGCATTTTGTGCCATGTGCCGGGAGCGCCATGCCGTCGGTGTCAGCGTTTCCCATTGCCGGAAAGCGCGGAAGAAGGAGTTCTGATCTTCGTAGCCAAGCATGTAGGCAACATCGATCACTGCGAACGCGGGATCAGCCAGATACTCTAGTGCCAGCTGATGGCGCGTTTCACTGAGTAGGGTCTGGAAAGTCAGCCCTTCATCGGTCAACTTACGCTGCAAGGAGCGTTCACTCATTGCCAACTCACCGGCCACGGAACGGACGTCAGGACGACCTGCAGTGAGCCGACGCCGCAAGACCCAGCGGATCTGCTCGGCCAGCGTGGCACTGTGACACTGTTGCTCCAGTCTGCGATCCAGCACCGGGATCAGGATCTCGAGCAACTCGGCGTTGTAACTCACGAAAAGCTTGTCAAGGTCTGCACGGTGGAAAACCAAACAATCCCGTTTTGCACCGAAGCGCACATGGCAACCGAAATACTGCTCGTAGTCGGCGCGGGCATTTTCTGGGCGCATCAGTTCAACCGATAGCGCAGCTAGGTGCGTCCCCGTGCCTCTTCGCCCCAGCTCCATCAGCGAAGCGAGCGTAGCATCCACCAGGGCGGGTGGTGCAGTCAGGCTCTCAGCATGTATCCAGGTCACGATGATCTCGCAACGCTCTCCATGTTCATCGATACACACATCCTCTGGTGCACACAGACGCTTGAAGCGCGCTACACGCTGCAAAGCATCGCGAAAATCACGCGCATGGTAGGCCGCCATGAAGGAGGGGGGCATCACGGCCCCCTCCAGTCCGGTGGCAATTCGCAGACCAATCGCAGGGTCTTGACTGAGTTCAACCAGCACCTGCCACACAGCGAAGAACTGTGCTGTGGAGAGCGGAACCTGATCGCGTATTACGGCAAGCGAGATCCGCGCCTCCCGAACAATGTCGGCCCGCGCCAGGCCCACTCGTTTGATGCCTTCCCAGAACGCATCGGGAAGCTTTATTTTGTCTGCCACCGGAGTTCTCATCGTTTTATTTCGCCTGGAAGCCGCCATCCACATTGAGGATGTGGCCAGTGACAAAACTGGATTGCCCCGAGAGCAACCAGAAGATACCGTTGGCAATCTCTTCCGGTTTACCAACACGGTGCATTGGGTGCATCGCCTCGAGTTCGGCCAAATTGTTGTTCAACTGATCGGCGATGATGTCTGTGCGGATCGCCCCCGGTGCGACCGCGTTAATGCGAATGCCTTCGGCTGCATGATCCAGTGCAGCAGATTTGGTCAGCCCCACGACGGCATGCTTGGTCGCTGCGTAGGTACCACCCCAAGGAATACCGTTCAGACCGGCTATCGAGGCCAGGTTCACAATCGCCCCCTGACCCTGCTTACGCATTTGGGCTATCTCGTACTTCATGCAGAAATACAGGCCGACGACGTTGATATCTAGCATGTCGCGGAAGTGCTGTGTACCTGACTGATCCAGCGAGCAATATTCGTTGAAGATACCCGCATTGTTGACAGCCATGTCGAGCCGACCGAATTCGGCAACGATGCCATCGATCATGGCTTTGACGGCCGCTTCGTCGGAAACATCGTTCTGAATGAAGCGAACTTCTGCACCGCCTTGGGCTACCGCAGCGATCTCAACGACGGCTGCATCACCCAGCTCTTGGCGGCGGCCGCTGATGATCACGCTGATGCCTTGGCTAGCCAATTTGAGGGCGGTGGCTTTACCGATGCCGGTGGCACCACCGGTAATGAGAGCAACTTGATTGGACATGACAAACTCCTTGGTGATGTGGATCGTCTCACTCGTCTTCACGAGGCATGCAAGGAGTTTATGCAGCACCAGGCAGGTATGATATGCAAAAGCCGCCACTAAACTTGCAAATGACGCCAGCTCGTTTCATTGATGCTTAAGGAAGCCGCATCTATGTGATCTTTAGCGGCAACAGGATGCGGCCAGCTTGGTAGGGCAAATTCTAATGTGATGTAAAGTCGAATTTGCCACGAAAATGAAGCAAATAGCTGACTTTTTCTCCTGTTCGTTCATCGAACAATTCCGCTTGGTTGTCGGGTCTCTCCTCTAGCCTGATGGGTTAGTCAAAGGTAACAAAAGGTATAGTGCTGAGGTTTGGTAGTTTTACTTCCTTGGCCCACCCTTCGGCTGATTGCCCTTGTCAGACGTCGAGCTTGCGCTGGGTCAACCATTCCACCATGGCGGGGTCGCGGTGAGAGAAGAAGGCACTGGTTGCCGTATCCAGCGCGGCTATCTGCACTATCTCATCCTGACTGAGCTCGAAGTCGAGGATATCGAGGTTTTCCTTCATCCTCTCCTTGCGCACCGACTTGGCCAGCGACGCTATGCCGCGCTGGAAGATCCAGCGCAGCACGACTTGCCCCACGCTCTTCCCCCGTTTCGCGCCGATGGCGGTCAGCACCGGGTGCTGGAACAGACCATTTCTGCCCTCTGCGAAGGGGGCCCACGCCTGTGGCTGTATGAGTCGACTCTGCATCCAGGGTGCGGCATGCAGCTGCTGATTGAAGGGGTTCACCTCTATCTGGTTGACGGCAGGCACCACCTTGTTGAACGCCATGAGATCCGCCAGCCGATCCGGCTGGAAGTTGCTGACGCCGATTGCCCGGATCTTGCCGGCTTGCAGCAACTCCTCCATCGCCCGCCAGGCGCCGTGGACATCCCCGTAGGGCTGATGGATGAGATAGAGATCCACATAATCAAGCTGCAGACGATTCAAGGAGCGCTCGAACTGCGCCTTGGCTCCCTCGTAGCTGGCGTCTTGCAACCAGAGCTTGGTGGTGACAAAGAGTTCGTTGCGCACGATGCCGCTCTGCCTGATCCCGTTCCCGACCTGGGTCTCATTCTGATAGGAGGCGGCGGTATCGATCAGCCGATAGCCGGTGTCGATGGCCTCGATGACGGCACGCTCGCACTCTGCCGCGTCTGTCATCTGAAAGACACCAAAGCCCAGCAGGGGCATCTCTATACCGTTATTGAGTCTGACTGTGTGCATGACTATATCCTTCCAACAATGTGTGCCCAGCATAACGCAAGGGGAATGACGAGATTAGACCCGGGATCTTGCTAGGGTTTATTAGCAATTTTCATGAATCGCGTCATCACCCTTGCTGTCTCCCGTGGTTATTGCAGACCTTTCTCTTTCAGGAACTGGCTCACCAGATCGGCGATCTGCACATTGTTCAGATCGGAGAAGGGGAAGTGGGTGTTGCCCTTGATGCCGATTTCGGGCAGATGAACCACAGTGACATCCCCTCCTTGCTGGTTGACCAGATCCCGCCATTGGCGGGCCATCGCCAGCCGTACTCGCCAGCTGTCCTGGGCGGGCATGGCAGTCGGTTTGTCTGGGATGTTGTCGCCATACAGGATCAGCACCGGGATCTTGGTCAGGCTCATGAACTGCGCCATTGTCACCGGCTCCCCCTTCAGGGTATCGAACGCACTAGGCATAGGGGCTGGCAACGCCTGCTCAGGGAAGACAAAGCCACTGCCTGGTTCGAACGCGACTATGGCCTTCACCTTGTTGCTTTTTATGGCGGTATGCCAGCCAGGTCCGCCCCCCTGAGAGTGGGTGAACAGGATGGCCGGACCACTCTTGTCCACCACAGCCGCCATGGCATCGGCGATGACATTGACATCAAAGGGCCCGGTGTTGGGTGTCATCTGGCGGAAATACTGGTTCAGCACCGCTTGATCCTGAGAAAACTGGACGTCTTTGAAATAATCCGGCCAGACGCCAAGACGGAACTGATTGAACCACAACTGCTCATCCGGCTTGGGGGCCACTGTCCCCTCTACCGTGCTACGACCCGCGCTGCCTCTACGGGGTTGATCGACCAGATAGGTCGCAAACCCCCGGCGCAGGAACAGGGTCTGGAAACCTTCTCGGCCATCCGGCGTGGTCTGCCAGGTACGGGAAGACTGACCAGCGCCGTGAAGCATGACGATCGGATATTTGTGCGGGTTGGACGGGATCTGATAGAAGACGCTGGCGTGATCCCCATGGTAGGTCTGACCGGCAGGCTCCAGTGGTTTCTTGGGGTCGAAGGTGCCGGGTGCGGTGACGACGGAACCGCCCGCAGCAAAACTGCCTTGCTCCTGGAGAGCAAGGTGTTCGGCATGAGCGGACGCTACCAGCGCCCCCGCCAGCATACAGAACAGCAACGATTTACAGCGTCTCTTCATGGTTGTATTCCCTTGTTTGGCATCAAGCCTCAATCTTGTTTATGTAATGAACGTTACCTATCGCCATCACGACGATGACCTGTCTGCCTCGCCCAAAGATGAGATCAAGTCCCTCTGGCCTCCAGCCACCGGGCTACTGTCTCGGTCGTTCGCCTCTCCTGATCGCACTCCATGATCAGTGGTGCATCTCGCCGGGCACCTGACGCCAGTCTGGCGAGTACCGCCTCGCTATCCCCGATGCCGTAACCTCCGTGGGTGATGAAAGGAACGAGCCGCTTACCCGCCAGATCATGGCCGCTCATGAAGGTCTTGACCACGGGGGGAACCGTCATCCCCCAGACGGGAAAGCCGACATAAAGGGTGTGATAGCCCGCCATGGTGGCGGACTGTTTCAGCGCGGGGGTCAGCCCAAGATCCCGCTCACGCTGCGCCTGCGCGACGGTCTGGAAATAATCCGCCGGATACGGGTTAGCTGGCGCTATCTCGAACAGATCGGCTTGCAGCGTGCGCTGGATCACCCCCGCGATCACGCGCGTATTGCCGCTTCGAGAGAAATACGCCACCAGGGTGCCTCCGCTCGGTTGTCGCGCCTCCGCGCTGGCGATGGCCTGCCCCAGGGGAAGGTTCACCAGCGTCAAGCCCGGCAGCGCAGCCAGCAACTTCCTTCGGGTGGGGTCATGGTGATCTGACATGCTGCCTGCTCCTTGGTGACGTCCACTGCCCTATTTGGTCGCGGTCAGCGCCTGCTGCAGTGCCTTCTCTGCCCGGGTGGCGGCATCGACTTCGCCTTGTTCGCGCAGCAGTTGCACCACCTGATGCAGTTGACCTGCACTCAGGCCGACCCGTTGGCTGGCACGCATATGGGACAGCAACTGGGCCTCCACCCCTGGCATGGAAGCCAATGCCCCCACCGTCGCCAGTTCACGGCTCTGCCAGTCCAGGTTGTCGCGAGCGAAAATATCGCCAAACAGGTGCGTCTGCAGGTACTGGTTGATCACTGGGGCAAACTCAAAGAGCGGACCCTGTACCGGTGCCCCCGAGATCTTGGTCTGGTTGGCGGTCCCCACTCGGCGCAATTCATCGCCGACCGGGATGGGGGTGACGGGCTCTTTCCCCAGAGGATCGCTGATGCCCCGAGCCTTGCGGGCCTCGACAACCTTCATCAACTCATTCAAGGCATTCAGACTGCGAGGAAAACCGGCATAAGCATAGAGCTGAACGAGCACCTCCTTGGCTTCATTCACCGTCAACCCCGCATCCAGACCCCGATTGAGGGCATCTCGTAGCTTCTTCATGTTGCTGGTCGCCATCGCCGAGGCGATCAAGGGAATGGCCTGTTGGCGCGTGGTCAGGGTATCGGTCACTGACCCTTGCTGGCTCACCTGGGTGGCGCCCTCATTGGCGGCCACCCCGCAGGGCAGGCCAGTACCAAGGAGCAGCAGCGCCGCTGCCGTGATGGCCTTAATGTGCCTGGTATTGTTCATCTGTCACCTTCTCCATCCATTCAACGCTCTTGCCGTCCACAATGCCGGTCACCGCCAGATGCGTCATCGCACTGCCGGGGGTGGCACCATGCCAATGCTTGACCCCGGGTGGGCAGGAGACGACATCACCGGGACGGATGATCTGCACAGGTTGACCCTCCCGCTGAGTCAACCCGACCCCCGAGGTCACAATGAGCCGTTGCCCTGCCGGGTGCCTGTGCCAGGCCGAGCGCGCCCCGGGCTCGAAGGTGACGTAAGCACCCGATACCGGGATAGCCTGGTCGGCCGTGAAAAGCGGATCGACCCGGACCCGGCCGGTAAAGTTGTCCGCCGAACCGTACACCGCCGCCTGGCTGCCCGCGACGACGATGCCGGTGGCTGCACCTTGTTGCTCCGCCGCGATGGCGACGCAACTCATAAGAGGCAGCAGCAGACCGAAATAACGCATTTTTCCTGACATGAAACGAGGTCCCTTTAGTAAGTGAGCTTGGGGTTAAACCACTGCCATGCTAGCAAGCACGAGATGTCGTCAGGCTGACCTCAAGCTGACGTTCCTGTCAGGATAGACCGGGCATGGAGGGTGCCAATCGTTTCTCCAGCGCGGGATCTGATTCATGAGCCCGCCCCTTCTGTGCGGACAGTGCAAAAGTGAGCCCAAAGGTATTGACCCCGTCCTCGCTCTGGGCGAATACCTCTCCCCGGTGCATGATCGCCACCGCCCGGACAATAGACAGCCCCAGGCCATGATGGGTGTCGCTGCGGGCCCTGGCTGAGTCAACCCGGTAAAAACGTTCAAACAGGCGAGACAGATGGGTAGGCGCAATGGGATCACCGGGGTTTGAGACAGCGACACAGGCCTGCTCCTCGCGCTGGCTCAGTCTGACTGTGATGGTTCCTTGGGGCGGTGAGTGCCTTGCCGCATTCTCCAGTAAATTGGCGAGTGAACGATGGAACAGACGCCGGTCGATATGAGCGATCACATCCCCTTCCAACTGTAATGAGAGCCGCTTTTCAGCGAGGGAGGGCTCGACATACTCCACCGTCTTGAGGGTCTCTTCCCGCAGCGAAACCCGCTCTAATTGGGAGGCATGCTCACCCGCATGGGCATGGGACAAAAACAGCATGTCATTGACGATGGACGCCATCCGCTCCAGTTCCTCCAGATTGGAGCCGAGCAAGTCGACCAGCTCCTCCGGCGAACGCCTGCGGGATAACCCCAGCTGGGTCTGGCCAATCAGATTAGTGAGAGGGGTCCGCAGCTCATGGGCCACATCGGCATTGAAGCTTTCGAGTTGCCGCCATGCCACCTCCTGACGTGCCAAGACCCCGTTGAACGAGGAGGCCAACTGCTGCAGCTCCTCGGGCAAGGCGTCTGTGTCCAGCCGCTGACCATGGTCTCCCGGCGCCAGTCGATGGGCCTGCTGACTCAAGGCCCCCACAGGGCGCAGACCAATCCGGGCAACGCCATACCCCAGCAAGGCAACCATCAGCACGCCAAGGACAGTGATGATCAGCAGCGTGCGGGTAAATGCGTCCAGTGTGCTCATATAGGGAGTCGAGTCGATGGACACCACATAGCGCAGCTCGGGTCTTTCCCCATTGGCGGGTATGGTCTTCACCAACAGGAAGAGCGAGCAGGCCTCCTCGGAGGCGCCGGGCAATTTGTTGAACCCTTCCTTGAGAGCGTCCCAGGCTACCCCTGATGGCGGTATGCCTCCCACACTGAAGCGGGGATCATCGCTGACAATCCAATAGTGAACACGGTTCCCCTCGGAGCTGGCTAGATTAGTGAACTTGCTGGCGAGCACTGACCACCCTTCGCTGGAGGTGCGGGCACTGATCCAGGGGCTCATCAAGGATTCACGAAACGACAACTCGTTGTGCATCTGCTTTTGCAAGGAGTCATGGAGCGAACTCCTCAGCAGCAGACCGGATGCCGAGACGATCAGGACGGCACTCAGGGCAAACATCAGCGCCAGGTGTCCGGAGATGGAGCGTGTGAACATCTTGTTTCCTCCCCTCAAGGGTGCAGGTCCGGCCTGACTTCGAGCACATAGCCCATGCCGCGCACCGTGTGCAGCAGCTTGACCTCGAAAGGCGCATCTATCTTGGCACGCAGCCGTTTTATCGCGACTTCCACGACGTTGGCATCACTGTCAAAATTCATATCCCAGACCTGCTCGGCAATCATCATCTTCGATAGGATCTCCCCCTGATGGCGAGCCAGCAGACTGAGCAGGGAAAACTCCTTGGCGGTGAGTTCCAGCCGATTACCGGCGCGCGACACCCGACGCGCCAGCAGATCCAGGTGCATATCGTGGATCTGCAGTTGGGTGATGTCCGCCCCATCGACCCCGCGACGGCGCACCAGGGCCTGAATACGGGCAACCAGTTCAATGAGCGAGAAAGGTTTGGGCAGATAGTCATCGGCCCCCAGACGCAGCCCCTTGACCCGCTCGTCCACTGATCCGCGCGCTGAGAGCATCAGCACAGGTGTCTGCTTGCTCGCGCGAAGCCCCTCCAGCACCCGATAGCCATCCATGCCAGGCAACATCACATCCAGAATAATGGCGTCATACTCGTACTCCAGCGCAAAATGGAGCCCTTCGGGCCCCTCAGCGGAGACATCGACCATGAAGCCCGACTCTCCCAGTGCGCGACAAAGATATGACGAGGTCTTCTCTTCGTCCTCTACCAACAACAGACGCATGGCATCCACTTCCTTATATCCAGGGCTCACGCTCATGGCAGGGATGAACAGGGTGCCGACGGGGCCCTACCTCCATTCATCCCCGCCATCGGCCAGCAAGTCAGCGCTTCAGCGGGGCTTCCACATCGGAATAGGCCTGCACCGCGTCCGGCAGACGCTGTCCCTTGATGACGATGGCATCCAGGGATAGGGTGAGCTCCGTCATCTCGGCAGCGCTCAGCTGGATCGCCGCTGCCGACGTGTTTTGCAGCATATGGTCCATGTTAGTGGTGCCCGGGATAGGCACAATCCAAGGTTTCCTGGCCAGCAACCAGGCCAGCGCTATCTGTCCGGGCGTCGCACTCTTGCGTTCAGCCCAGGTTTTCAGTACGGCCACGAGCCCAAGGTTATGCTCCAAATTTTCGGGTGCGAAGCGCGATTCCGTCCCCCGGAAATCGCCGGGGGCAAAGCGGGTATTCTTGTCGATCCAGCCGGTCAGGAACTGCACCCCCAACGGGCTCCACGGCACAAACCCTATCCCCAACGCTTCGCAGGTCGGCAGCACAGACTGTTCCGGCCCCCGCCATAACATCGAATACTCACTCTGAACCGCCGTGACGGGGAGCGCTGCGTGGGCGCGTTTCAAGGTGTTGATCCCCATTTCAGACAGGCCCCAGTGCAACACCTTCCCTTGATCCATCAGATCTTTCACCGCACCGGCAACATCCTCGATAGGCACGAGGGGATCGACCCTGTGCTGATAGAGCAGATCGATACGATCCGTGCGCAGGCGCTTGAGCATTCCCTCGACGACTTGCTTGATGTGCTCGGGCCGACTGTTGAGCCCAGGACGCCGCTCACCTGTCTGTTGATCGATGTTCCAGCCAAACTTGGTGGCGATGACGATCTTGTCTCTGAAGGGCGCCACGGCCTCACCCAGGATCCGTTCCACCTCGAAGGGACCATAGGCCTCGGCGGCATCAAAGAACGTCACCCCCTGATCAAAGGCCCTGCGCACTATGTTGACCATTTCAGGGCGCCAGGGAACTGAGGTGTCATATTTGCGGCTCATGTTCTGCACCCCCAACCCGATGGCCGAGACGTCAAGTCCGCCCAGCTTGCGCCTTCCTGGCCCGGCAACGGGCTGGCCCTGCTGACCTGCGACGCCTCCATGGGACTGTGGGGATGACTGCGCCCCGTTGACCTGGGGGATCAGCGAGGCCGCGGCCATGCCGGCCCCCGCGATCAGCAACTTGCGTCGCGCCGGCATCGCGGGCGCATCGGGCGTAAACACTGCTGGTTTGCTCTCCATAAGAGACTCCTTTTATGACCAGACGGGTGACGAATACCACTTCGTATTGCCACATCCTATTGATTCGTTACCAACATTCCCCTGACAGAAAGCTGACAGCCGTGTCAGAAATCCAGGCCAAGTACCCACCTGGCTGACAGCATTGTCATTTCCCCGTCATGGGGCTGACAGCCCCCTCCCCTTACCCTTGTCCGGCAATATCCACCGCGTGCCTCTGGAGCCAGGCCGCTCTTACCCTCGGGAGTCCACATGAAAAAGACCTTTCTCAATGCCATGGTGCTGACGGCGCTGGCAGGCTTTGCCGCCACCGCCCAGGCCGCTGATCACAGACAAAATCCGTTTACCCTGGCCTATGAAGGGGCCATCACCGAAAACATCCAGGGCAGGGTCAACCTCCACCCGGTGAAATATGACCTGCATGGCATCCAGATAGCCGCGAATGTCTATACCCCTGCCGACTATGATCCCGCCAAAACCTACCCGGCCGTGGTCGTTGCCCACCCCAACGGGGGGGTCAAGGAGCAGGTCGCGGGCCTCTATGCCCAGCGCCTGGCAGAGCAAGGCTACATCGCCATCACGGCGGACGCCGCCTACCAGGGGGCCAGCGGAGGCATGCCCCGCAGCGTCGATAAACCGGCAAACCGCATCGAGGACATTCACGGCATGGCGGATTACCTCAGCCAATACCCGGGCGTTGACAAGGAACGCATCGGCCTGCTTGGCATTTGCGGCGGTGGCGGTTATTCCTTGAAAGCGGCCCAGACCGACAAGCGTTTCAAGGCCCTGGCGACCCTGAGCATGTTTGACTCCGGGCTGGTGCGTCGCAACGGATATCAGGATTCTCAACTCGCCACCGTGCAAGAGCGCCTGAAGCAGGCCACCGATGCCCGCACCAGGGAGGTCACCACGGGTGAGGTGAGCTACTCCGGCGATGCCAACCTGACCGACGAACAGATAGCCAAGCTGCCGTTCGAGCTGTACCGCCAAGGCTACGAGTACTACTGGAAGACCCATGCCCATCCCAACTCGACGTTCCGCTACACCACCAGTAGCCTGCTCGATCTGATGAACTTCGATGCCCAGAGCAACATGGAACTCATCAATCAACCGCTGCTGATGATGGCGGGAACCAAGGCGGACTCGCGCTACATGACGGAAAGCGCCTTCAAGAAAGCCACCGGCACCACCAATAAAGAGCTGTTCCTCATCGAGGGTGCGACGCACATTGAAACCTACTGGGTGCCTCGCTACGTGGATCAGGCGATGAGCCGGATCGATACCTTCTTCGACAAGAACATCTGACGATACCCCCATCGTCCCGGTCAGTGCCTTCACGGCACTGACCGGGGCTTTCATCTCTTTGGCTCCCCCTATTTCCGCATGGCTTCATCGCCAAGCGTCCTTATCGCACCGGCTCGGGTTGCGACATCGGCTCGCAAGACGCCTCGGGCTCGGTTCTTCGCCAAAGTGCAAAGACGAGGCAACCCACTCCCCCGACCGCCACTATCCAGCCCATGGTCCAGGGGGTGCCATCGGTGCACCAGCCAAGTAGGGCCGCGCTGAAGACCCCGCTGCCGTAATGCATGGCGCCGACCAGGGAGGAGGCCGCACCTGCCTGTCTCGGGAAGAGCGCCAGGGCGCTGGCCACCGAGTTGGCGACGATGAAGCCACTGACCGACATGTAGCAGAAGATAGGTATAGCCAGCCCGGCGACCCCACCCAGTCCCAACCAGGCATCGAGGGCCAGCCAGAGAGCGGAGACGGCGGCAGCCCAGGCGCCATAACGAAACAGGCGCTCGGGTCCCCACCTGGCTACCAGACGCGTATTGACGAAATTCAGCGCCATCAGCCCCACGATGTTGGCGCCAAAGAGCAAGCCATAGGCCTGCGCCGACACCTGGTAGTAATCGACGTAGGCAAACGGCGTTCCGGCGATAAAGGCGTAGCAACCGCCGTAGTAAAAGCCGCCAGCCAGGGCATAGCGCAGCAACCGCCTGTCCATCGCGAGGGCGACATAGTCTTTCATTGTCATGGCCAGAGGCGCCTGGCTGCGGCTGGATGGCGCCAGGGTTTCGGGCAGGTAGCGCATGGCGATCAGGGCCACGACGCCCATGATGGCCAGCACCCAGAAGATCCCCCGCCAGGACCAGTACAGCAGCAGTTGCCCCCCGAGCAATGGCCCGAGCAGCGGCGCGACCGCCATCATCAGGATCAGGGTCGACAGCATCTGGGCCGCCCGCTCCCTGGCATAGAGATCACGGACCATGGCCCTGGCCAGCACGGGCCCCGCGCAAGCCCCCAGGGCCTGAATGACGCGCCACACCAGCATCTGAGGGGCGGTCTCGGCCAGGGCACAGCCCACTGATCCCAGGATGAAGAGCCCAATACCGAGCATGATGGGCAGGCGGCGGCCATAGCGATCGCTCGCCGGCCCCCAGAACAACTGCCCCAGACTGAAACCGATCAGAAAGGTCGAGATGGTCAGTTCGACCTGGGTCATGTCGGTGTTCAAGTCATGGACCAGCTGCGGCAACGCCGGCAAGTACATGTCGGTGGAGATGGAGGCAAACGACATCAAGGCGCTCAGGATGATCAGGATCCTGAGCTCCTTGGCATGAGCGCGTTCGGGTTGGCTACCAAGGTGTGTAGCTCCGGCTGCGGGCTGACTGTTGCTCCCCTGCATGCTCAATCCCGGTCCCCGGCGACGCAGGCGCGATAATCACCCTCGCTCACCTGTTCCAACCAGGTTACCACCTGACCATCCTGCCGTTCTGCCAGCGCCAGGTGAGTCATGGGAGTATCCGGTGCCGCACCATGCCAGTGCTTCACGCCAGCCGGGATCCAGACCAGATCCCCTGGCCGGATCGCCAGGACAGGACCTCCCGCCATCTGCACCCGCCCTACCCCGCTGACCACGTAGAGGGTCTGGCCCAAAGGATGGGTATGCCAGGCGGTGCGTGCCCCCGGCGTGAAGCTGACCAGGCCGCCAGAGATGGCGGCGGGCGCCGTGCCCTGATACAGCTGATCGACATAGACATCTCCGACGAAGAACTCGCTGGCACCCTGGGTTGCAGGCTCCAGCCCCGGGGAAAATACCTGTATCGTCTGATCTTTTGCCTCAGCCTGGGCAAGCGTGGTGGCAGATATTGGGTTCATTGTCGACTCCTGTGCTTTAAAAATGTGTCAATCGCGCCACCAGGCGCTGCCCTCATGAGGGATCAGCATGTTCAGGGGTTCCCCCATCACCGGAGTGGTCAATGGGATTTGCTGCTCGCCAGCCAGGCGGACTATCTGCTCGAGCGGGTCATCCCACGCATGCATGGCCAGATCGAAGGTGCCGTTGTGGATCGGATAGAGCCACTGCCCGCGTAAATCGTGAAACGCCTGCGCAGTCTGCGCCGGCAACATATGCACGTACTCCCAGCGCTTGTCGTACGCCCCGGTCTCGAGGAAGGTCACGTCGAACGGGCCGAAACGCTTGCCGATCTCCTTGAAGCCATCGAAGTAACCGCTGTCACCGCTAAAGAAGAGATTGGTTCCCTCCCCACGAATGACCCAGGAGGCCCAAAGGGTCTGATTGCCATCGCCAAGGCCACGGCCGGAGAAGTGCTGGGCCGGGGTGGCGATGAACTCAATGTCGCCGACCCGAGCCTTCTGCCACCAATCCAGCTCCCTGACCTTGTTCTGTGGGACACCCCAGGCAACCAGGCGCGCACCCACGCCGAGCGGCGTGATGAAGTGGCTGACCTTCTCTTGCAGCGCCAGGATGGCGTCATGGTCGAGGTGGTCGTAGTGATCATGGGAGAGGATCACCGCCTCTATGGGAGGCAACGCATCCATAGTGATGGGCGGTGCGTGCCAGCGCTTGGGGCCAAACCATTGCACCGGCGAGGCGCGCTCGCTGAACACGGGATCCGTCAGCCAGAACTTGCCCTGCAATTTGAACAGCAGACTGGAGTGACCGAGGCGCCACACACTGTTGTCCGGGGCGGCCATCAGCCCTTCACGGGTCATGACCTGCACCGGGATAGCGCGATCCGGCACTGTGCCATCAGGCTTGGCGAACAGAAAATCCCACCAGAGCCGGACCCCTTCCCAAGTGCTTCGCTGCGGCAGTGCCACGACATTGCTGAATTGACCCGCCTGATACTGGGAAGAGTCAGGGTGTGCGGGCAGACCCGGTTTCAATACATAGGAAAAGATGCCTGCCATCACGGCTCCTGTTAGCAACCAGACAGAGCGCCGGCCCCTTGGGACGGCGCGAGAGAGAACAGAGGGGTTCTGCATTCATGAGACTCCTGTTGTGGATCCGGCCTTAGCGACCCACGTTGTGCTGCAGGTGTGACGGATAGCGATCCCCCTCCACCTTGATCCCGACCAGGGCACGCTGGATGTCTCCCAGATCGGTGGCGCTCAGTGCCACCCGAGCTGCGCCCAGGTTCTCCTCGAGCCGATGCAGCTTGGTGGTGCCGGGAATGGGGGCGATCCAGGGCTTTTGTGCCAGTAGCCAGGCGATCGCAATCTGGGCAGACGTCACCCCCTTGCTGGCCGCAAGGTCGCTCAATACCTCGACCAGATGTTGGTTGGCCTGGCGCGCTGCCTCGGTAAAACGTGGGACTATGTTGCGAAAATCCGCGTCATCGAAACGGGTATCGGCCTTGATGGCCCCGGTCAGGAAGCCCTTGCCGAGGGGGCTGAAAGGGACGAACCCGATACCCAACTCCTCCAGCAACGGCAGGATGGCCTGCTCCGGTTCGCGCCACCAGAGGGAGTATTCGCTCTGCAGCGCCGCCACCGGCTGCACGGCGTGGGCGCGACGAATGGAGTCGACACCGGCCTCGGACAAACCGAAGTGGCGCACCTTGCCCTCCTGGATAAGGTCTCGCACTGTGCCAGCCACCTCTTCCATGGGGACATCGGGATCGACCCGGTGCTGGTAGAAGAGATCGATCACATCGGTGTTGAGGCGGCGCAGCGACGCCTCCGCCACGGCGCGGATGGTGGCCGGGCGGCTGTCCAGCCCCTCCGATGTCTTGCCGTGCTTGAAACCGAACTTGGTGGCGATCACCACCTTGTCCCTGAACGGGGCCAGTGCCTCCCCCAGCAGCAGCTCGTTATCGCCTGGGCCATAAGCCTCGGCGGTATCGAAGAAGGTCACCCCCAGTTCATGGGCGCGGCGGATCAGGGTGATGGCCTGCCCCTTGTCCGTGGCCGGGCCATAGCCAAAGCTCAGCCCCATGCAGCCCAGACCGATGGCCGACACTGCCAGCCCGCTGTTACCCAAAGTACGTGTTTGCATGATGGATCCTTTTTCCTGGAAGGCGCTCTCCTTGGAGAGCGCCATGGTGTGATGGCTGGCGACGCGCGGTTCAGTCCTGACACAGGACCGGGAGGCACCGCCACTCACATGGCATTGCGAAGGATGGTGGCCAGCACGTCCTGGGTGTAGGTCTCGGCCAGGCCAAACCAGCGGGCGTTGCCCTTGAGGTTCTCCAGGATGGCGGGCAGGTCCGCCTCCGTGATGCCGAGCTGGGAGAGGCGGGTCGGCGTGCCAATCTTGTCGAACCATTTTTCAAGGGCGGCAATGCCTTCTTCGGCGGTGTTCAAGCCAAACAGCTGCTGGGCGAAGCGCTCGAACTGAGCCGGATTCTGGCCCTGGAACCACCTCATCCAGGCGGGCATCACCACCGACAGGCCGGCGCCATGGGGCACATTGAACAGGGCGGAGAGCGCGTGTTCGATCATGTGGTTGGGGTAGCCAAAACCCGAAGTCCCCGCATAGGTCAAGCCGTTCAATGCCAGGGTCGCAGCCCAGGCGAACTCGGCGCGGGCGTTGTAGTCGGCGGGATCCGCCAGCAACTGCTCAGTGGTCTCCAGCACGGTGGCGATGACGGACTCCACCAGGCGGGACTGAATTTTCGGCTGCACCTTGGCGGTGAAGTAGCCCTCGATGGAATGGGCGATGATGTCCGCCGCCGAGTAGACCAGATAGTCGCGGGAGACCGTCTGCATCAGCGCCGGATTGACAATGGAGACTTTCGGGAAGGTGTGCACCGAGTTGATGGCGAACTTCTCTTTGGTGTCATCGTTGGTCACCACGGCGCCGCTGTTCATCTCGCTGCCGGTGGCGGCCAGGGTCAGGATGGCAAACACCGGCAGCGCTGCCTCGATCTGCCCCTTGCCGACGAACAGATCCCAGACATCCCCTTGATATAAGGCCCCTGCGGCAATGGCCTTGGCGCTGTCGAGCACGGAGCCGCCGCCGACGCTCAGGATGGCGTCGACCCCCTGCTCCCGCGCCACTGCGATGGCATCACGTACCTTGGAGATGAGCGGGTTGCTGACGATGCCGCCGCACGCCACGAACGGGATCCCCTGCTCGTTCAGACTGGCGCTCACGGTGGCGAAGAGGCCATCACCCTTGATCCGCTCGCTGCCATAGGCCAGCAGCACCTTCTTGATGCCGTGCTGGGCCAGGATCTCACCGATGAGGCGCTCCTTGCCGGTGCCGAACTCGATCCGGGTCGGGTTGTAAAAGCTGAAATTGTCCATCTTGCTCGTCTCTCTGTCTGGGTTCATGCCGGGAGGCTTGTCGATGAGCTGAACTATAAATGGGCAACAAACATCGAACTAGACGGCAAATGGATGAATCAGTTACAACTAAATGATGTAAATCGACGAGAAAGACCATGATCAGCGAATTGAGATCCATCACCACCTTCGTGCGCACGGTGGAACTGGGCAGCCTCAGCAAGGCAGCCGAGGCCCAGCAGATCTCCCCTCAAGCCGCCAGCAAGGCACTGAGGCAACTGGAGACCTATCTCGGGGTGAGGCTGTTCCATCGCACCACCCGCAGCATGTCGTTGACCGAAGAGGGCCAGCGTTTTCTGGAGGCAGCCCAACCCGCCCTGCTTGGCCTGCAACAGGCGCTGTCAGCCGCGAGGCAGACCCGAGAAGCATTCGCCGGCCCACTGCGGATCGTGGGACCACGCTCGGTCGCGCAGATGATCATCGGCCCAGTGCTGGACGAGTACTGCCGGCTCTACCCCGAGGTCCAGCCGGATGTGCAGCTCGATGACCGTATCGGCAACTGGGTGGAGGAGCGCGTCGATGTGGGTTTGCGGATCGGCCTCTCGCCACAGGATGGGCTGATCGCACGCCGCCTGTTTCCCTTGCAGCTCATCATCTGCGCCTCTCCCACCTATCTGCGCAAACATGGGGTGCCGCAAACGCTGCACGATCTGGGCGTGCACCGCTGCAGCGTGTTTCGTCATGCCGGCACCGGCCACCTTATTCCCTGGCATGTAAAGCTTGGTGAGAGCGTGCAGGATCATCTCGTTCGCCCGGCGATCTCCACCAATGACGAGACGGTGGAGCTGGGCGCCGTGCTGGCGGGTGAAGTGATAGGCCAAATCGCCGGACCGACGGCGGCGGCGCACATTCGCGCTGGTCGCCTGGTTCCCCTGCTGCTCGACCACATGACAGATATGTACAGCCTGTTTCTCTACTACGGCAGCCGCGCGGCCCAGCCCGCCCGGGTACGCCGCTTCATCGATCTGGCAGTCGAGCGTCTCACCGACAGCCCGGAGTTCGTGCTCGGCGCCGAGGAGCTGCGCCTTGCTCATATCAACGGAAAATCTTCGCTAGGTTGATATTTCGTATAGGATAGCGGCAATGTTGCCATCTACGCTCAATGTGGCACATTACCTGATGGGGAAGTCGCTTAAACAACCTGAACAGGAAGTGTGCCTAGAATAGGGTGGTAATCCACTGTCTATATAATATGAATTTTGTGATACACACGAGGCAGCTATGAATGTCGGAACCTCATACACCCCCCCCAAGAATTTAGTTGGAAAGCCAGATGGCCTTCTGGCCACATTGTCATTGCCTAAGCAGCCTGTTGATGCACACAAAGAGACTCTAGCTGGATTCTCATATGAGATCGTAAAAAAACTATCCATCATAACGCAGATCGATGAAATCACGATTTGCCAATTAGCGAACATCAGCTATGTCACCCTTACCAAGAGAAAAATACAAAGAAAGAACGCTTTATCATCAGAGCAAAGCATGAGGCTATACGTATTCATAAGGACATTGGATGCGGCTTTGCAGCTTTTTGATGGAGATGTTTCAACTGCAATTCAGTGGCTTAAGTCGCCTTCCAGAGCCTTGGGTGATGAGAGTCCCATACTAATGTTGAGCACCCCTCCTGGAGTTGAGGCTGTTATGGATCTTATCGGCCAAATTAAAAATGGCATTATTCCATAAAAAATTAAACTGCTCAGTGCATACTTTAAAACTTAAATATGATTATTGCATGTAGGACATAATAACATATACTACCTCATCTGAATCAACTACTAATGAGTCGGGCGAAATGCAAACATCAGGATGTAATTAATGTTTAACTCGAAGGCTGTATGTAGGTTGTAAATTATATCTAAACATAAGACTATATACTCATGAAAATACACAAAAACACTAATGGCAAAGTAGCTTCTCTCGAAGAGATAAGTGTGCTGTCATTTGAGTATGATGACCTGGTAATTCGTTTCAAACGAGCTAAATCAGAAGAGACCCTTGAGGTTATGTATAAAGGGGCCTTAAACAAGGTGGAGAAAATACTAACAGGTAAAGCCTTAGTAACGGCACAGATCGCTATAGAACGGGCACTTGATCGTTGCCAGCAAGATTTTGACAATACGCATCTTGGTCTAACTCGTAAAATAAACCACACACTAAAGACCCAAGAATCCGCCAAAAAATATGATCCTGAAGAAGAAATGCGTCGTCTTCTTTCTGGCATTGGTTAATCTGTACTATTAATTACTTTATTAACATTTACTGGTATCAGTAAGATCCCTCCCCTACCGTCTTTGTAATATTTTTTAGATAAATCCCTGATTTTCTTTAACTCGCCCAAAGGTGTCAGGATCTGCAGGTTGATAGTTCTCTGAGAACATGTTTTGCAAACGATGATCTTACCTTCAATTTGCCAGCGTCTGAAAAAAACAGTCTTAACACAAATACACCTGGTAGCGTTCACCATGGTGGTGCACAGAACTGTAACCCCAGTTGGCTTCCAACGTACCGTATTCCTGCGTGCCACACGAAGTTCTCGTACTGCAACCACAAACATCACAGAGAATATCGATAACCTGTTTGGTCGGGTCCATGACTTCCACTTTCATAGTAATATTCCTTTTTTAACCCTACAGCACCGAAAATCGATGGCGATTCAGTGCCCCTTATGCATAGATGCCATTTTTCAAGTCTGTACCGTTGCAACTAATGAGCAAAAGGATTGAAGCCTTACTGCTTTTTCTTCACCGTCACCATCAGTTCACTGCCTTTGCCGTCTTCAGAGCCTGTCAGGAAGAGGACGGTTTGCGTGTCAGCATTGATGAAGCTGACTCCATAGGAGCCGCAGTTCTCATCATAGATACAGGAGAAGAACGGCTTTTGGGGATCAAATGATTCAGCGATGTTCTCGACACGACCGAGGTGCTGTGCAATCCGCTCTTTCAGAGTAGCGTAGTCAGCTTTGGCCTGACTGACCGTGGCAAGGTCGTTGGATCTGTAAACCTTTACTGTGAACGTAATGTCGAACAGGCCTCCCTGAAAGAAGGAGTAGCGATAAGGGGCGGTGGCTTGTTCGCCCAAAAAACCCCACTCTGGTTTCTTTGGTGTTCCATTGAGCATTTTGTTCTGCCCCCCCCCCAGCTGGATTGCACTTGGCTTGAAAGCAATGTTCTTCTGAGAAACGTTGCTGATGCTGTCACCCCATGCAAAGGCGGTAAAGCCGTTGTCGGAAGCCAATGCGGCAGGAGATGTCGAGATGGAAAAGAGGGTGAGCAGAGCAAGAACGGATGACTGTTTCATGTGATGACCTGTCAGGATGGGGCCGCATTGCGACCGGAAGGACGATCATGCCCCACTATTTCATTATTGTAAAAGGCGCTTCATCGGCCATATTTTCCCCTAACCTTCCATTTCGATAATGGTAATCCCGATAAATCCGGCGACAGCGGCCTGAATTACAATCCAACTCAAGGGTAAAGTCGGGATAGGTACTGATGGCTTGCCAAGCCTCTTTCACATCAATCCCGTTGTGAGGGGTTAGAGCAGCGGCTTTATCGAGCTACTGCATCGCCCCTGCTGGATGAACATTTCCGTATCAAGGGCAGACGACCTGGACAGCTACCTGACGCACAACAACACCCAGCGGCCACATCAGGGCAGGATGATGGAAGGACAGACTCCCTACAGCATGTTCAAGAGTAACCGTTCACCGGGACGGTGTTGACAGCACCAACTCCTCCGGGAACGGGTAGTCGGTTTTCTCGATGCAGGACCT
>NZ_JAPCIX010000033.1:0-25583 GCF_027707605.1 Aeromonas sp. QDB31
TGAATGGGTTCATGTGCAGCTCCATCAGCAAAAGGGGATGATAAGTTTATCACCACCGACTATTTGCAACAGTGCCCGTATTACTAATGGCGAAGCCTACGCCCGGCGCGTAGCGCCTGCCTTTGAGTAGCGCCTGCCTTTGAGTAGCGCCTGCCTTTGAGTAGCGCCTGCCTTTGAGTAGCGCCTGCCTTTGAGTAGCGCCTGCCTTTGAGTAGCGCCTGCCTTTGAGTAGCGCCTGCCTTTGAGTAGCGCCTGCCTTTGAGTAGCGCCTGAACGGCGCGGCCCCCTCGTCCAGTTCATCGGGTGGCTGTCATGAGTCGCGCCCGTCGATCCTTTCCGCCCGCGCTGCTGGATTCGTTGCGGGCAATGACGGTGCAGGAAACGCTAGACCGGCTGGGCCTGTACTGGAAACGTGAACCTGGCTTTGTGCCGGTGAAGGAGGGGTTTGGGGAGCAATGGAACCAAAAACCAACGTAAGCCCTACCAACGCTTTTCGGTGTCTTCTTCCCAGGCGCCCATCTCGACAAAACAGTTGCGCATGTCGGCCTCCTGGCTGATCTCGGTCAGCAGGTCATGCACGCTCTTGTCCAGCTCATCGTCGCTCCGATACGGAATGGTCAACTCATAGTGGCCGGCATCCAGCCGCTTCATGCCATAGGGCTCCAGGCAGTAGCGCTCAATGTTCTCCGTGGCCCGCTTCCGGCCGCGCACGAACTTGCTGTTATTCACCACCGCGAGGCGCAGGGTGACGGTGGCCACCCGCTCGGCGGCGGGCGGCTCTGCCGGCGACGCGGCCGAAGGCTGCTGGTCGCGTGACCTGGCGCTCTTCTGGTACGCGCCGATCTCGACACCACGGTGGCGCAGGTAGCTGTACAGCGTGCTCTTGGAGATGTGCAGCTTCTCGCCGATCGCGCTGACGCTCAGGCGACCTTCGCGGTAGAGGGTTTCGGCCGCCATGGCGGTGGCCTCAGCCTTGGCTGGCAGGCCCTTGGGACGGCCACCGATCCGGCCACGCGCCCGTGCGGCCGACAGACCCGCCTGAGTCCGCTCGCGGATCAGCTCGCGCTCGAACTCCGCCAGCGAGGCGAACAGGTTGAACACCAGGCGGCCTTGGGCGTGGGTGGTGTCGATGGGGTCATTCAGGCTCTGTAAGCCGACCTTGCGCTCTGCCAGCTCGCCGACCAACTCGACCAGGTGCTTGAGGGAACGCCCAAGGCGATCCAGCTTCCAGATCACCACGGCATCACCCGGCCGCACGTTGGCCAGCAGTTTGTCCAACTCCGGCCGGGCGCTTTTCGCGCCGCTGGCGATGTCTTGGTAGATGCGTTCGCACCCGGCCTGTTTCAGGGCATCGACTTGTAGGTCGGCTTTCTGATCCCGAGTGCTCACTCGCGCATAACCGATCTTCATCAAAAGTACTGTTTACTCGACTACGTTAGTAATAGTTGAACTTTGATTAAGCGTACCAGTTATTTGAACCGTAGCGCGGGGAGCTTAACGAACCGAGCCATTCCTCGATAGAGTTCGGCAAAACCTTCGTTTTGTCGAACCATTGCATCGCCCTTTGTGATTGGCGTATAAACACACAAACACCTATTAGCGGAGAACGCTATGAATACCATTCGCTGGAATGTCGCCGTCTCGGCCGACACCGACCAGTCGCTTCGGATGTTTCTGGCCAGCCAGGGCGGCGGCCGTAAGGGCGACCTGTCGCGCTTCATCGAAGAAGCGGTACGGGCACACATCCTGGAGCTGAGCGCTGAGCAGGCCAAGGCCGCTAACGCCCATCTGAGTGAGGCAGAATTGACCAACGCGGTTGACGAAGCGCTCGACTGGGCACGTAAGCGCTGATGCGGGTCGTGTTGGATACCAACATCCTGTTCAGCGCCCTGATCTCGCCACATGGCGCGCCCGATGCGATCTACCGTGCCTGGCGGGCGGCGCGTTTCGAGGTGGTGACCTCGCGGATGCAACTCGATGAAATTCGTCGAGCCAGCCGCTATCCCAAGCTTCAGGCCATCCTACAGCCCGCCAAGGTGGGCGCCATGATCAATAACCTGCAACGGGCTGTGGTACTGGAGCGCCTGACCATCGAGGTCGAAGCCGATGATCCGGATGACTCGTTTTTGCTGGCCATGGCCTTGGCGGGCGATGCGGACTACCTGGTAACCGGTGATCGCCGCGCCGGCCTGCTGCAACGCGGGCACATCGAACGCACGCGGATCGTCACGCCCGCCGTGTTCTGCGTCGAGGTGCTGTGATCAATGCCGGTCGGTTTTCTGACTCAAGAGCAACGCGACGGTTTTGGCCGCTATGTTGATTCGCCCAGCCGTGAAGAGCTGGAACGTTACTTCCACCTGAGCGATGAAGACCGTGAAGCCATCCAGGTGCTGCGGGGTAACCATAACCGTCTGGGTTATGCCGTTCTGCTGACCACCGTCCGCTTCGTTGGCGTTCTGCCGGACAAGCCCGCCGCCGTGCCGGTGGAAGTCCTGCAGGTGCTTTGCCGACAACTGGCGATTCCAGACCCCGACTGCCTCCAGCGCTATAGCGATCATCGCCGCTGGATACATGCCACCGATATTCAGAACCGCTTTGGCTATCGTCATTTCACCGATCCGGGCATCGGCTTTCGCTTGAGCCGCTGGCTGTATGCCCTCTGCTGGACGGGCACCGACCGGCCGGGAGTGCTGTTTGAGCGAGCCACCTCGTGGCTGTTCACACAGAAAGTCCTCCTGCCTGGTGTGTCTCAACTAGAGCGCTTTATCGCCCAGTTGCGCAGTCGGGTCGAAGAACGCCTCTGGTTTACGCTGGGCCGCAGCGTGACTGAGGAACAGCGATTGCAACTGCAAGACTTGCTGACGGTGGCCGAAGGCAACCGCAGCTCCCGGCTGGATCAATTGCGCTCCGGCCCGGTCATGGTCAGTGGCCCCGCGTTGATTCGGGCACTGCGCCGGCTCGATGACGTGCGCGGCATCGGCATCACCTTGCCGGCGGCGGCGCACATCCCTCCCAGCCGTATCGCCGCCCTGGCCCGCTTCGCCAACACGGCCAAGGTCACCGCGATTAATCGGCTGCCGGCGTCGCGGCGGATGGCGACACTGGTGGCCTTCGCACTCTGCCTGGAGGCGACTGCGCACGACGACGCACTGGAAGTCCTGGAGGCCTTGCTGCGCGACCTGTTCAGCAACGCGGAGAAGGCCGACAAGAAAGCCCGCATGCGCAGCCTGAAAGACCTGGATCGGTCGGCCGCGACGCTCGCCGCCGCGTGCAAGGTCGTGCTGGACAGCTCGATCAGCGATGACAACGTGCGCGCCCGGCTGTTCAACGACCTGCCGAGGACCACCCTGGAAAAGGCCCTGGAAGAGGTCAACGCGCTGATCCGCCCGGTAGATGACGTCTATTTTCTTGCATTGGAAGCGCGCTACCGCAGCGTGCGCCGCTTCCTGCCCGACCTGCTCAAGCACATCCGCTTCGGCTTCAGCCCGGCCGGCAAGGGCGTGGCGGCTAGTCTGGAGTGGCTGCAACTGAACCTGCCGCGCCGGAAGCCAGAGGATGACGCGCCGCAGGAGATCGTGGCCAAGGCTTGGCAGAAGCACATCACCCGCGAAGATGGCTCCCTCGACATGGGTGCCTATGTGTTCTGCACGCTCGATGCGCTGCGCACGGCCCTGCGCCGCCACGATGTCTTCGTCTCGCCCAGTTGGCGCTATGCCGACCCGCGTCTTGGCCTGCTCGACGGTGCCGAATGGCTGGCGGCGCGACCGATCATCTGCCGGTCACTGGGCCTGACCATCGACGCCAAAACCACCCTGGACGCCTTGTCCGTCGAGCTGGATGCAACCTGGCTGGCAGTAGCCGCGCGCCTGCCCGACAACCCGGCGATTCAACTGAGCGAGAACACCGAGGGCAAGACCGAACTGTCGCTCGGGGCGCTGGACAAGCTGGACGAGCCCTGCTCGTTGCTGCAACTGCGGGCGGCCGTGTCTGACCTGATGCCGCGTGTCGATCTGCCGGAAATCCTCTTGGAAATCGCCGCCCGCACTGGCTTTTCCGAGGCCTTCACCCATGTCTCCGAACGCAATGCACGCGCCGACAACCTGGTCACCAGCCTCTGCGCGGTGCTGTTGGGCGGGGCCTGCAACACCGGCCTGGAGCCCTTGATCCGCACCGACAACCCGGCGCTGCGCCGTGACCGGCTGTCCTGGGTCAGCCAGAATTATATCCGCGACGACACCCTGTCAGCGGCTAACGCCATCCTGGTCGGAGCGCAAAGCCAACTGGAACTGGCCCAAGTCTGGGGTGGCGGCGAGGTCGCCTCCGCCGATGGCATGCGCTTCGTCGTACCGGTGCGCACCGTGCATGCCGGCCCCAATCCGAAGTATTTCGGCACCGGCCGGGGTGTCACCTGGTACAACCTGATTTCCGACCAATTCTCCGGCCTCAACGCCATCACCGTGCCCGGCACGCTGCGCGACAGCCTGGTGTTGCTGGCGGTCGTGCTGGAACAGCAGACCGAGTTGCAGCCGACGCAAATCATGACCGACACCGGGGCCTACAGCGATGTGGTGTTCGGGCTCTTCCGCCTACTTGGCTACCACTTCAGTCCGCGGCTGGCCGATGTCGGCGGTACCCGCTTCTGGCGCACGCGCCCGGACGCGGACTACGGCAAGCTCAACGGGCTGGCCCGCCAGTCGGTCAAACTCGACCTGATCGCCGAGCACTGGGACGACCTGCTGCGCCTGGCCGGCTCGCTCAAACTCGGCCGGGTGCCGGCGACTGGCATCATGCGCACGCTGCAAACGGGAGATAGACCCACCCGGCTGGCCCAGGCGCTGGCCGAATTCGGGCGGATCGAAAAGACTCTGCACACGTTGACCTATATCGACGACGAGTCCAAGCGCCGCGCCACCCTGACCCAGTTGAACCGAGGCGAAGGCCGGCACAGCCTGGCCCGCGCCGTGTTCCACGGCAAACGCGGCGAGCTCCGCCAGCGCTACCGCGAAGGCCAGGAAGACCAGCTCGGTGCTCTGGGCCTGGTGGTGAACATCATCGTGCTGTGGAACACCCTCTACATGACGGCGGCCGTGGAACGGCTCAAGCAGCACGGCTATCCAGTGCTGGAAGAGGATTTGGCCCGGCTATCGCCGCTGATCTACGAGCACATCAACATGCTCGGGCGGTATTCCTTTGCGGTACCGGAAGAAGTTGCGCGCGGCGAGCTGCGGCCACTGCGTAATCCAGACGACGACCTGTGATCCCCCTAAACGCTATGAGCAACACCCAAGCTGCTGCTGGATCGGCGGGCACTTCACCGAGCCGAACGAACAGAAAACGCAGCAATCCCCTGGGTTGGGGCGCAGCAGCGCCTTGCAGTTGCTGCACTCGTAATAGAACTGGCAGGCGTCCGTGGGCATGGTTTCCGGCTTGGCGAAGCCGCAGCGCGGGCAAGTCAGCACGGACTCAAGGACAATGGCGCTCATCGTGACCTCACTTCTGCACTGTGGAGGGGTATCCCGCGTTCGCGGTCGCCTCAGTCAGTGCCTCGGGCTGGGCCTTATCGGGATCGTAGGTGACGGTCGCCGTCTTCTGGTCGAAATTGACCTGGACGTCACTCACGCCGGACACCTTCTCCAGCGACTTCTTGACCGTGATCGGACAGAGTCCGCACGTCATGTTCTGCACGTCGAGCGTGACGGTTTTCGGGGGAGCCGCCAGCGCCACGAAGGGCAAGGCGAAAAGCACGGCGATCAGCAGTTTGCGCATGGTTAATCTCCTTCAGTAGAACAGCGGGGCGAGCCACGGCACGGCCAATAGGCCGAGCAGCAGCACGCTGACGATCCAGAACACGAGTCGCTGTCGCACGAGCGTGCGCGGATCGGCGCAGGGTGTACCTGGCGTACAAACCTGTGGCACCAGGTAGAGCTTGCGGAATGCCAATCCCAGGAACAGTAGAGTCAACCCGATGAAGAGGGGGCGTAGTGGCTCCATCATGGGGTCACCTCAGAAAACGGAAAAAATCGTACGGTAAGCCGCTGGCATGGTCTAGCTTCTCGCAAACGATCGTTTTTGAGAGGCTTCAATGAGAATCAGATCCGCGCTAGTGCTGGTATGGCATGTTGCTTTCTCGAAAACCACTCTCATATTGCACGGCTGAAACAGCCGAGTTTCGAGAACCACGAAAATGCTGTTTCTAGGGGTTGGCAGCTTGCGCAAAGCCGCGCAGTTGCTGGGTATCGGATCTCTTAACGTGCTTTAATTTCCGAATTCTGAAGCGACCCCATCATGGTCAGAGCGCCCACCCACGTACCGCCGACACCGAGTGCCAACAGCACCAGTGGCCCGACACAGCACACCGACGCACCGATGGCGGTCAGCGAACTCGCGACCAGCGAGCCTTTCCCGGTGAGTTGCATCCCCATTCCCATCTCCTGAGCCTGATTGCCTAGGTGCTATTCTAAACTCCGTACCAAAGTACGGAATCAAGGAGAAAGTGATGGCCACAGAGCTGACCATTGGCAAGCTGGCAGACGCCGCCGGGGTGAACGTCGAGACGATCCGCTACTACCAGCGACGCGGGCTGCTGGATGAACCAGCCAAACCCTTGGGTGGCCATCGGCGCTATCCGGTGGACATGGTGAAGCGACTGCGTTTCATCAAGCGGGCTCAGGCGCTGGGTTTCACGCTCTCGGAAGTCGGTGGACTGCTGACGCTGGATGAGTCGTGCGCCTGTGCCGAAACGCGAGCACGGGCTGCACGCAAGCTCGCGTTGATCGAGCAGAAGATGGCCGACTTGGTCGTCATGCAGCAACTGTTAGGCGAACTGGTGCAGCAATGTGATGCGGGAGACGGCGGAACGATCTGCCCGATCATCGAGGCACTGATCAGAGAGTAATGCCTGGCGGGTGAGCTGGAGATCGGAAAGCCCCTTTACGGTGGGATTCAGAGCTTACGTTGGTTTTTGGTTCCATTGCTCCCCAAACCCCAAGGACAAAGCTACGGTGCGGCTGAATGTGTCCATTGGTGGCGGCGGTGTTGAGCTACTGGCGACCGGGCCGAAGTGGTACGACACGCGGAAAGAGCAGGGCGGCGGTGCCATCGACCTGACCATGCACCTGTTCAGATTGTCATTTGTGGATGCGGTCAAACGGCTGTCGCCTTGATCGTGTTTGCAAGATGCCCCCGGCAGGGCCGCCGGAGGCCACTCGCCGCCGTGAGGCTCTGGGGGCAGGGTAGCGGTCTTCGCCCTTCGTCCTGCCCCCTTTCTTACCCTCTCAAAACGCGCTGTAGGCCCGTTTCTGGCCGACAACGAGCCGAAGGCGAGGCGTCAGCACGGTGTTTCACCAAAAACGAGCAGCCGACCGGGCAGCGGTACGTTACGAAAACCGCTCGCATATCGTATCTGTATTGCGTATCATATCTGTATTGGTACGATTTACGCTGATATGGTACGAAAGGAGCAACGATCATGGCACGTCAGGGCATCACTTTTGAGCAGGTCGCCGCCGTCGCTGATGCGCTGGCAGGCGAGGGTCAGCAGCCGACCATCCGGGCGGTGCGGGAGAAGCTGGGCGACACCGGCAGCCCGAACACTATTCACAAGCACTTGACCGCGTGGCGCGAGGCCCGCCCGGTGGCCGCAGCCGCTGCGCCGGAACTGCCGCAGGCGCTGACCGCTGCCATTGCCGCCGAGATCGAGCGGGCCGCATCGCGGGCACGCGGCGAGATCGAGGGCCGTCTGGTGCAGGCGCAGGCGGAGGCCGCCGAACTGGCCGCCGCTGGCGAGGTGCTGGAAGGCGAACGCGACGAGCTGGCCGAGCAGGTGGCCGTGCTGACCACTGAGCGCGACACGCTGGCAGGCAAAGCCGCCCAGCAGGCCGCCGACTTGGCCGAGGCGCAGCAGCGCATCGAGCGCGAGCAGCAGGCGGCAGAGTCTGCCCGGCTGGAGGTGGCAACCGCCCGGCACAAGATCGAGGCGCAGGCCGAGCGCGTGAGCGAGCAGGCCGCCGAGCTTGAGCGCCTACGCGCCGCACTGGCCGAGGCACAGCAGGGCCGCACCGCCACCGAACAACAGGCCGCCGTGCTGGCCGCCAAGCTGGAGGCGTGCGCCGACCGTGTGAGCCGCGCAGAGGCCCGCGCCGAGCAGATCGAGCAGCAGGCCGCCAAGGCTGCACAGGCCCACGACACCGCCCGCGCCGCAGCAGCGCAGGAAACCCGGCAGACGCAGGCCGAGCGTGACGAGGCTCGCAAGGTGGCAGCAGAGGCCCGCGAGCAGGCCGCACGACTTACCGGGCAGCTTGAGGCGCTGCAACGGCAGCAGGACAAAGCCGAGGCCGCCGAGAAGGCCACGAAGGCACCGAAAGGGAAGGGGGGCGAGTGATGCCAAGCGCCGCAGAATTTCAGGCGCTGTCCGATGAGTTGCGGCAGCTTGGGGCGGTGATCGTGCAGGCTGCGAACCTGGGCGATCAGGAGCTTGCATTGTGGGCCGTGGGGGCGCTGTCATCCGCAGCCGCCCGGCCTGCATGGTGGGCGAGAGAGGCCGCAGACAGCGAAGCTGTGGGATGCAAATAAAGTCCCATCCTAAGCTACGCCAATTTTCAGGACTGTTTTGAAAGACTCAGGCTTGGCAGGCGGGTAAAGTGTCATTCTGAAAGGATCGCGTGGCATTGGGCGCGGCCTGAATCGTGAAAATAAAGTCTCATACTTTCGAGCGTCTGAATCGTCGCCCACTACCGCCGGGACTGAGACACCAACAAGGGGGGCGTATGCCCAAAACCCGAAAACACCTCACCCCGACCGAAGCAGAGGCCAAGGGGCTTCTATGCCGTAAGCACCTCAAGGAACGCCTCCGCCTCATGCCGGGACTAAACACCAAGCCCGCTGGCAGTGTCTGGCAAGGTCAGGGGGCTTATGATGTGTACAACCCAGCCGAGTGCGTGCCGTGGCGCTGGATGCCTGGGCGTGCCCAAGTCCGTCGCCAGCACGTCGCAGCGCAGGCAAAAGACCTGATCGCCGCAGGCTGCATTGTGCTCGACACCGAAACCACCGGCCTCGGTGATGACGCCGAGATTTGCGAGATAACCATACTCGACGTGACCGGCGCACCGATCCTCGACACGCTGGTACGCCCGACCCGGCCAATCCCGGTCGAGGCGACAGCGATTCACAAAATCACCGACGCCATGGTGGCCAGTGCGCCGAGCTGGCCCGAGGTGGCCGAGCAGTACGCCGCCGCCGTTGCTGGCCGAACCGTCGTTGCCTACAACGTCGCTTTTGATGCGCGCTTGCTGCGGCAGACCTATCAGATACACGGAATCACCGCGCCAGTGTTGACGACCGCTTGCGCGATGCTGATGTATGCCGAGTGGCATGGAGAGTACGACCGGAGCCGCGACCGCTGGCGATGGTTGAAGCTGATCGAGGCTGCGACCGACTGCGGCGTGGCAGAAGACGGCGCACACCGCGCCCTTGCCGACGCCCGCATGACGCTGGGTGTGCTGCGATACTTGCAGCGCCGCACGAACGGACGGCGACCGGCAGGGCCGAAAGTGGCCACCGTCCCGCAGGAGGCTTTGCCCTCTGTTTTAGGATGAAACTCTATTTCAAAGAATGAGACTTTATTTGTACGGATGAATCTTTATTCGCATCCCACACATGGCTTCTAACCACGCTTCGTGCATCCAGAATGGGGCTATTTTTCCGTGCTGAAGTGTGCAAAGCGGATTGAGCACCCGGCGTGGGTTCTTCCATGTCTCGACGGAGAGCAACAGGCCGTCCGCATGGACGGAAAAGACTGGTAGTGCTTTCGGCTGGCCCTTCTTCTTGCCTTGCGTTTCGGTTGGCTTGAGGTCGTCCCAAACGCCTTGCACGGTTTTGTTCAGTTCGTCGATGAAGCGTTCCGGCATGGTTTTCAAGAGTTCGGCAGTGATTGCGTTCGCGTCCTCAAATTGCTTTCTTGCTTCGGCTTCCTTTTTCCGTCGTTTTTGCCGCTCCTGTTCGTATTCGTCTAAGGTTTGCCTGTGTCTGCGCTGTGCTTCAGCTTCCGCTTCTTCAGCTTGCCTTCGTGCTTCCTCTTTGGCTTTCTGTCGGCGTGCTTCACCCTCTGCTGTGAGTGCTGGTTTTACCAGTTCGCCAGACTTGGCCTCGATGGTGATCGAAAGCGGTTCGCCGCGATGGTCTACCAGATCGAAAGGCAGACCATCCGCATCGAATGCCGTGAGGTAAAGATTGGCCCCATAGACCTTGTGCCCCGGCCTCACAGCTTCGTATTTTTCTGCTGCTGCGTGCAGTGCTTCCGCTAGGCGTTCTGCCGTGATTTCTCCTTTGATCTTGATTCTCATGGCAACCTCCATCCGTAGGTGCCATCCGATGCGGGCTTGACGTAGCACACGCCTTTTTCGACGTACCACCCCGGCCTATCGCACTTCGCCAAGCTGGCGAGGCTTCCCGTTTGAGCGAAGCGGTAGGCCAAGCGCCCCTCTGGCGTGTTGGCCCATGCCGCCGCCGCTTTCTCGTCCTTGGCTTCGGTGTATCCCGCGCCGTATCCGGCGCCGTATCCGGCCTGATAGCCCGAATCCTTGCCGCTGCTGTGCATGTACCAGCCGAACAGGCCGACGCACAGGAAGGCCACGGCGATGCAGCCCGCCGCCCACTGCCACATCTGCTTTGCTGATGTGTTGTGCGCGACCTCTTGCGCTGCTGCTGCTACCGCTTGCGCCAAATCCGCCTTGGCTGCTTCCGCTGATGCTTTCACGGTTGCATCCGCCGTTACCTTGAAATTGACCAAGGTATCTTTGGCTGCTTGTGCTATCGCTTGCGGGAACTTCTCATACTGGCCTTGGTAGTGTTGCAAGGCCATGAGCACCAGCCACAGCGCATCATTGTTTTTCAGGCCGAGTGCATCCCGAACCCGGTAAAGACTTTGCCGCTCCGCGTCACTAGGTTGCCTGCCGAGCAGCTTTGCAAAGCTGTCGTCTAGGTCACTCATGGACTACGGCCTCCAATACCTTTTTGGCCTCGTTGCGCCACCGCGTAAGCTCCGCACGGTTGCCAATGGGCAATTCCTTGAGTGCTACCGCAATGCTCATGCGCTTGCTGTAAATGTCATCGCTCACACGGTCGGCCATGTCCGGGAATGTCACCGATTTCCCGCCGCGTTCCTCTACCGCCGTGCGCAGCTTGGAGCCGTTGTAAAGCTCGAACTTATTTTCTTCCCCGAAGTGTCCATTGCGTACCACATGAACATCCGCATTCGGAATTGCGTCCATGTATTCCTTGAGCAGTTCGAGGCTATCCCGTTGGCGGTTAATCACCCACAGCGTGACCAGCTTCCGCTTGAGTTCTTCAAGCGTGCTATTCAGTGTTTCACCGTAGGCGCTCACGCCCTTGTTATTCCGTGCTGCCGTGTTGATTACCACGACGCTATCCGGCTTGCTATCGCACAAGTTCACTAGCTGAATCCATCCGTCCGCCTCATCCAGATTGATAAGCTCCGTTTCCGTGCTTTCTTTATAGGCTTTCCATACGTCCGGGTTAGAGGTGTCAGACTCAATCAGCAAGACGCTTTCGCCGCGCTCTTGCAGGTAATCAACCGTTGCCATCGTGACAAGCGACTTGCCAACGCCGCCCTTGCTGCCACCGATCAGGTAAATGCTTTTCGCCATGTTGCTTACTCCTTAAATGTCGTCGCTGTCAGGTTTCGGGGTGAATGTCGCCTTTGATGTATCCGCAGGCTTCTTGACGGCGGGGCGGGGGCGGGGTGTGTCTCCCGGTGCGTGCACCGGAGCTTTTTTCGCTGGCTTTGCTCTCTGCAAGTAGCTCTTGAGTGTTGGAGTTGCGATGCTCAGACCTTCACCGCGCAGCGTCTCGGAAATCTGGTCAAGCGTGTATCCACGCTTTTGCAACAAGGCGATTTCCTTCGAGAGTATGCGCACGGCATCTTGCTTGCTGTGCTCTTGCTTCTTTTTCTCGACTGGCGGCATCTCTCGCAGCTTTGCAGCGATAGCCTCTAGCTGTTCTGTCGTATGCTTCATCGTGCTAACTCCTTTGCTTACTTGTTGCGGAGTTGACAGCATAGCGCCATTTGTGCTTGTTGCAAAGTGCGTCCCGTGCACCTAAACTGCTGATACGATAGTAGAGCGGATGAGCAATACAGGATGACCGTTGTAACACACATGGCTTCGCCACGTGGTTCCAACGGACGCCTGCCCATTCGGCGCTTCGCTTCTCACGGTCTGGCTTATCCTGCAAGGGGTATCCCCTTGACCCCGGACAGTGCGGCGCTCTCGCTTCTTACTGTCCAAGACACACCCCGCCCCCCGCCCCGGCGAGAAGGAGACACGATGCCATTTGAAACGCAGGGGCCGGAACCGCTGGACGCCGTTATCAATGTACGGCTGACCGCAGCGGAGAAGGCCCGCTTGAAAGAGGATGCCGACCTTGCCGGGTTGAGCATGTCCGAGCTTGTCCGCCGCCGCTACTTCGGCAGGCCGATCATTGCCAACGCTGACGCTGTGATGCTCAAGGAGCTGCGGCGCATCGGTGGATTGCTCAAGCACATCCACAACGAAAGCGGAGGCATTTACAACAAGGACACAGCCGGGGCACTTGTGGCCCTGAAAGCCTACATCGGGAAACTGAGCCGTGATCGTCAAGAAGGTTAAGAACCCGCAGAAGGCAGCAAGCAAGGCGGTTCGCGTTTCTCGCCTAACCGACTACATCCGCGAGCCGGAGCGTGAGAACTCGCAGGAGAAGTGCATCCATGCCGGGGCGCGTGGATTCATCACCGATGAACCACAGAGCCAGACGGCAGAAATGATTGCCTTGTCACAAGAGGCAGTGCGAAGCAAGGACACGATCAATCACTATGTCCTGAGTTGGCGAGAAGGCGAGCAGCCCAGCCCGGAGCAGGTCGAAGAAGCGGTAAGCATTTTCATGGATGAGCTAGGTGTTAAAGACCATCAAGCCATCTATGGTTTGCACGCCGACACGGACAACTTGCACCTGCACCTTGCCATCAACCGCGTGCATCCTGAAACGCTCAAGGTGGTGAAGATCAATAACGGCTTCGACATTGAGGCAGCGCACAAGGCGATAGCACGAATCGAGAACGCACAAGGCTGGCAGCGTGAGCAGAACGGGCGTTATCAGGTGTTGGAGAATGGTGAGTTAGGCCGGGAGCACATCGACAAGGACAAGCCGCGCCAGCCAGCCCAGCCGAAGCGCGACATGGAAAACCGCACCGGGGAGAAATCCGCCGAACGCATCGCCATTGAGGACGGCGCACCGATCATCAAAAAGGCGCAGACGTGGGAGCAGTTGCACCGCGAGTTAGCAGCCAAGGGGATGCGCTACGAGAAAACAGGCAGCGGGGCGACGCTCTTTGTCGGTGATGTTGGCGTGAAGGCCAGCAGCGCAGACCGGGACGCGAGCCTATCCAAGTTACAAAAGCGACTCGGAGCTTACCAGCCGCCGCCGCAGCGTCAGCAGGTAGCACAGCGCGAGCCAGAGCCGATCAAGCCAGACGTGCCGGGATGGAAGGATTACATCACCGGGCGCAAGGCGCACTACGCGGAAAAGAACGCGGCCAAGCTGGCACTGGACAAGCGGCAGGAGCAGGAGCGCAAGCAGATTGCCGAGCAGCAGAAAGCCCGCCGCGATGAACTCATGCGCGGCAACTGGAAGGGTAAGGGCGAAGTGCTCAACGCCATGCGCAGCGTGATTGCCGCCGAGCAGGCCGCAGAGAAAGCAGCCTTGAAAGAGAAGCACCAGAAGCAGCGCGAGCAGCACCGGCAGCAGTTCCGGCCCTATCCCGACCTGGAGCAGTGGCAGCGGATGCAGAAAAGCCCGGAGCTTGCCGAGCAGTGGCGGCACCGCGCCAGCGAGCCGCAGCGCATCGAGGGCGCGAGCGGCGAGCCGCCGACGCCGCGAGACATCCGCGCCTATCAGCCTGAAATCGTGGGCCAGCAGGTGCATTACAGCCGGAAGGAAGAAGCGGGGGCGGGCGGGGGTGTGTCTTTCGTGGACAAGGGAAAAAGCATCGATATTCACGACTGGCGCAACCGGGACAGCACGCTTGCCGCCTTGCAGCTATCGGCGCAGAAGTGGGGCAGCTTCACCGTAACCGGGAACGACGAATACAAGGCCATGTGCGCGAAGTTAGCAGCAGAGCACGGTTTCAAGATCACGAATCCTGAGCTTCAGGAGCGCATCCAGCAGGAGCGGCAGCGGATACAGCAGGAGAGGGCGCAGGCGATGAAATCGGAGCAGCTAAAGCAGTTTGAGCTGTACGCGGAAGCGGTAGGCGCGGAGCGCTACCGGGTAACGTCCATCAAGATGCAGGCAGACGGAAGGAAGCAAACCTTCATCCTCGACAAGAAGGACGGCATCACGCGGGGCTTCACGCCGCAGGAGATCGAGCAGCGCACGCCGGAGATGCTGCGCCTACAGCGCCGGGGCGAAAACCTCTACTACACGCCACTATCGGACAAGAAGCATCACATCCTCATCGACGACATGAACCGGGAGAAGCTGGAGCGGCTTATCCGTGACGGCTACCGGCCCGCCGTTGTGCTGGAATCAAGCCCCGGCAACTATCAGGCCATCATCACCGTGCCGAAGCTGGGGACGGCCCACGACAAGGACGTGGGCAACCGGCTGAGCGATGCCCTGAACCGTGAATACGGCGACCCGAAGCTATCGGGAGCCATCCACCCGCACCGCGCACCCGGCTACGAGAATCGCAAGCCCAAGCACCAGCGCGAGGACGGCAGCTATCCCGAAGTGCGCTTGCTCAAGGCCGAGCGCCGCGAGTGCGTCAAGGCGCTGGCCCTGTCCAGCCAGATCGACGCCGAGTATCAGCGTCAGGCCGCCTTGAAGGCGCAGCAGCCAGAACGCAGCAAAGCCAAGCCCGCCTTGGAGCTTGCAGCGGCCAGCGGCAGCGCGATCGACGCTTACCAGCGGCATTACCGCGACGTGATCAAGCGGCAGCGTGGCGGCGAGGTGGACTTGTCCCGCGTGGATTCCATGATTGCCGTGCGGATGCGCGTTACCGGCCACGATCAAGCCGCCATCGAGGGCGCTATCCGCCAGTGCGCCCCGGCCACCCGGCAGAAGGACGAGGGGCGCGACTGGAACGACTACGCGCAGCGCACCGCCCGCTATGCCTACAGCGCCGCAGGCGACCGGCAAGCCGCCGAGCTTGGGAAGTACCGCCAGCAGTGGGAGAAGCTGGAAGGGCGCGAGCCTGTACGCCAGCAGGAGCAGGCCAAGGCGCAGAAGATCGAGCGCGACAACTCACCCGGCATGAGTCGATAAGACTTGATGTAACTACAAAAAGACGCTACAATAAGAACACAATGGAACTTGAATGGGACGCCGATAAAGCGGCACGAAACCTGAAAAAGCACGGCGTTTCCTTCGAGGATGCCGAGCTTGTTTTTTACGACTCCGGGCGGGTTGAAGCCTACGACGGACGCGAGGACTACGGGGAAGATCGTTGGGCAACGATTGGGCTTGCCTACTCGGCTGTCCTGTATGTGGTCTACACCGTCCGACACGAGGAAACCATCCGCCTTATCTCTGCGAGGAAAGCAAATGCCGACGAAAGAAAGCAATATCGTGAAGCGAACTCTTGACCTCAAGAAGCCGCCACAGTTGAGCGCCGAGCAGAAGGCGCGACTGGATGCCGTGGCCTCGATGCCGGATGAGCAGATCGACTATAGCGATGCACCCTATCTGCCTGATGCTGTCTGGATGAAGGCAGCGGAGCAATTGCCCCACACCAAGAAGCAAATCACGCTGCGCATTGATGCCGAAGTGTTGGAGTTCTTCAAGCACACCGGCAAGCGTTATCAGTCGCGCATGAATGCTGTTTTGCGCTCCTACGTTGAGGCGCACAAGGCGCACGCGAAATGAGCGGCGACGACAAGCAGCTTGAGCTTGAAGCCCTCGCCGCCGTGGGCGAAATGCTCTTGTTCGACCAAGCCAGAGGCAACCCGGAAGAAGCCGCCCGCATCCTGCGATGTGCGCGGCTTTTTGCTCGTTCAGAGGATGCCGCGCAGCGTCTCAGCGAGCTATGCAACGAGGCGGGCAGTGATGCGACTTGGCGCGAAAACATCGTGGAGGAACTGCAAGACCGAGAGGACTTGCAAGCCGCCGAGGCAGCGATGGAAGCCCGCCGACAGGCCCAACTTGTTGCGCAAGCGGATAGTGCCGACACGGCCTTGCAGACCCTAATGGACGAGGTAGCGGCGGACACCTTCGGCAGTCTCGATGAAGGATATGCGGCACAGGCGCAGGCCGAGGCCGTGAAGGCGTGGCAGGGCAGGCAGTGAGCGGCATTTGTTGGTGTTTCATCGTAACCCGGCAAGTGTTCAGCAAACGGTGGTTTGTTGGACAGTTGCCGCAAGGGGCGGTTTTTGTCATTTTCAGAAGACGACTGCACCAGACAACGCGGTTTGAAGGCTGTTGTGCAGTCGTCTATTGAACGAACAGTATCAGGAGTCCGCTGCACGAATGATAACCTCAAGCCGGTTCTGGTCGCGCTGGCGACCGATCAGCCCCTGGATGGGGACGGTAGAGAAAACGGACAAAATCGTACGCTAAGCATGCGGCCTGTCAGGTTGAGGCCATAGAGTTTGACGTTTAGGCGTCAGATAATGCAGAAAGCGGCCCTAGTCTGACGCGATGCCAGTGAGCCGACTGACGCCCAGTTGAGGTATAGCCTAGATTGACATGCGCGATGCAACCCTTAACTTGCTTGCACCTATCGTTTCCATGCTAGCTTTATCGTAACGCTAAGGAAGCTCTGAAAAAGCCCATGTTTCGCGAAATCACCGCTCTGTAACCCGCATGGTTGCTGGGATGCATTTCTCGAGCGGGGGCTTTTTCAGACCTTCCTTAGCTTAGCGTACGATTTTTTCCGAATTCTGCGGTTCCCCCTGGAAGACCTACGCAAGTTGGGCCAGCTCAGAGGTGGAATCAACGAAGGCGAGCGAATGAGGCATCTTTTCTGGCGTCTTAACTTTCTCCTTCTCTCCGGGGCAACAAACAGCGCCCAGATGTACCATGAGGCCGCCGCTCTTTCCTCCGAGCTGGATACTCGTTGGTCTTACCGCTCCAAAGAGCTTATGACGCTCTACAGCAAGGCGAAATCCTATGAGGCTGGGGAACGTGTCGAGTTCGGCGGAAAGTCGTTTGCACCGCTATACACGCCCAAAAACGACACGCTGATCAACCTATTCCAGATCTCACAGCAAGAACAAGAGCAACTGAAGACGATTATCAGCACTGACGAGGCTCAGAAGCGCCGCAGAGAGCGCGATAGACTGCGTGATGAAGAACGTCGCCGCGCCGCTGGCCAGCTTGAGCGTGAAGCCTATGAAGCCAACTCATTGAGCAGGCAAAAGCCCTGGGAAGCTATGGGCATGAGCCGGGCTAAATGGTATCGCCTGGGCAAGCCTTCACCTCAACAAAACAGTGAGACAAGTCCCTCCCCTATTACTAATGGCGAAGCCTCAGCGGTTGCCCTTCAGGCGGCCAGGTGTAAAGCCGTTTAGATGGCTATTTCAAAGTGAGTGAGATTTCGTAACGGATGGCAGCCCTAGAGGCTGCTTTCTTTTGAGGGGTTAGCAGGCGTATAGCCATGCTGGATCTCAGTCTATCACTACCTGCTTAATATTCCACCTTTAGATCCGGCAGCAGTTCGACCAGGTGGCCAACTTACCAGGCACCGGCAGCAGCTCGACCGGGTGGCCAAGTTCAGATCTGGACGCCAGAAGGAAATCAACCAGGTGGCCAACTCACCAGGCACCGGCAGCAGCTCGACCAGGTGGCCAAGTTCAGATCTGGACGCCAGAAGGAAATCAACCAGGTGGCCAACTCACCAGGCATCGGCAGCAGCTCGACCAGGTGGCCCATTTCGTACGTACGAAATCAGGCGACGCTATGCGAAATCTTGGCGGCAATCCCCCGCGACTACGTGATTTTTTTAACGTAGAGCGCGCTTTTTCTTGCCATAGTAGGCCATTTTGGCCTATAATCTTAATTAAGAAGACCGGGCACCCGCCACGGTCAATACCGGAGAACTCCGATGATCCACACAGCTAACCGCACCTTTCACCAACTCTATCGAGAATGGATACGCGAACGCCGCGAGCATATGCACAACGTTTTGACCTGGGAGCGTGATCGTTACGGTGCTCGCCTCGTCGGTCTGTTTTATCGTTACTGCAAGGTGGCCAACCCCTTTCCCCGTTGCACTCTGAATACTCGGATCAACTACCGCGCCCATGCGGTGAATCTGCCAGATTGGCCAGCCCGCAGCCTGGAGCTGAATAAAATGTGGCTCAGTTGGAGAGAAAAAAAGTAGGCCGATTTGGCCTATTTTTTATTGTACCCGCTTGACACAATAGGCCAAAATGGCCTATTATATATCTCAGAAGGCCGGGCACCCGCCACGGTCAATACCGGAGAACTCCGATGATGCAAACAGAACTTAATCCCCTGATCTGCTCCCTGGTCGCCACCCCTCGCCGTATGGCTGCAATGCCCCGCTATGTAGGCCGTTTCTATGTGGTTTTCGAGTCGATGCTTTACCAGCAAATGAAAGGGCTCTGCCGCGAGTATCGCGGGGCTTATTGGCTTATGTGGGAGCTGTCGAACGGCGGCTTTTATATGGCTCCTGGGCGTCGTGATGAAATGCTGAACATCGAGGCCATGAACTACTTTAGTGGCCAAATGAGCGCCGATGCTGCCGGGATTACCGCTTGCCTCTACCTCTATAGCCATCTGTCATTTCACACAGAAGGCGCTGACCAGGAGCGGTTTTCAAGGCTGTATCACAGCTTGCGGGATTGGGCTTGTGAGCATGACGAAAAAGAGGCCATCTTGGCCGCAATAGACTAGCAACAGAAAGCCCCGGTGATGGCCGGGGCTCTTAAAGGAGGTGCATAGGTAGAAAAAGAAATGGTGCCCCTGGTATGGCTGCAACCAATCACAGGGGCTTTCACCGGTCAATTTGAGGATAAACGCGATGAATACGGATATTGTATCACTTGCAAAACACATTGGCGACGCTCTGACGGCCCGCCGCCCCGTTCATATGCCGCGCATGAAGATGCGGGAGCTTGGCTTGCTCTTGATTGAACTGAAGGCGTATCGGGAGGCCGCCGCGACCGTTACCCATTGATAAAAAAGCCCCGGCATTGACCGGGGCTATTTGAGGATTTATCGCATGATTAGACCTGAAACGCTTAGGCCGTTCGCTGAAGATTGGCAGGCTCCAACCGCCGATGAAATCAAAGAGGTGTTGGAGCTGATTAGGCAACGAAAAGGGCTTAGTAAGCCTCTCAGTGGCGTTGATGTCGCTGATCTCGTTGGTTTGCCTGGTGAGAGAGGCAGCGGAAAGGGAACCCGAACCTTCAGGCGTTGGGTGAGCAAAACCAACCCTAGCCCTATTGCTTATGGTGCCTGGTCTATCTTGGCCCACCTGGCAGGTTTCGGGGCTATATGGGACGCTGACCGGGATTGAAACCATGACCGAACATAAGGCCGAACGTGCTCCCTGGGGAGACTTCCCGGCAGTAGTGAGGAACGGCGATCTAAAGGATCTCTCTAAAGAACCTGAATACGAAGCCGCCAAACATGGCGACCACAAGGCGATGAGCTATAAGCGCATGAAGCCGGCCGAGGACGAATTGCATTGCGAGATCAAGGCGCTGCTTGATCGCGCCAAGGCTACCGACGACCAGGAGCGTAACGAGCCGGAGCTGGACATTCCTGCCGAGATTTCTCGCCGCGAGAAGCGCCTGGAGGCGATCCAGGCGGCAAAGGCGCGCCTGGAAGCGCGCCAGCGTGAAGCGGACCAGGCCCGGGGGCGCAGCGAAGACGATGGCCGCCGGCCTCGCCATCCGGATGGCTCGGACAAGGGCGGTGGCTCGTACAAACGCGAGTTTGGTGTGCCGGATGACCGTGATCAGGAAAGCTTCACCGATCCGGACAGCCGGATCATGAAACACGCCGGTGGTGGCTCCGAGCAGAGCTACAACGGGTACACAGCGGTCGATGCCGAGCACCAGATCATCGTGGCGGCGGAGTTGACCAACTGCGCCGCGGACAGTCAGGCGCTGCTGGGCATGCTGGCAGCAGTTCAGGCCAACACCGGAGAAATGCCGGCCCAGACGCTGGCGGATGCGGGATTCCGTAGTGAGGCTGTTCTGGCAAAGGTCGCCGATCACCACGGCGATGTCATCGTTGCCCTCGGCCGCGAGGGACGTGAAGATGCCAAGGTCAATGCCAAGACCCATCCGCATACGGCGGCGATTGCGGCGAAATTGAAAACGGAGCAAGGCGATGCAGCTTACCGCCGGCGCAAGTCGATCGTGGAGGCTCCGAATGGTTGGATCAAGGCGGTGATGGGATTGCTGTGGGATGAAAATAAAGTTTCACCCTATAGATGGACAGATGCCGCCTTTTAGGCGGCATCTTGTTCACATTCACGAGCAAAGTATCATCCTTGTGTCGGGGTGATGGGGTCTCTGGCCAGATCCTGATGAAAATAGAGTTTCATCCTCTCTCAACCTTCGATCACCACAGCCGCAGCATAAAGAACCCCTTTCTGCAACTCTGTAAGCTTTGCCTTAGTCATGGCTTTTTTCCTCTATCAGTTGGCGAGGTACTGCTCGCACTCGCGCACCAGGGCGGCCAGCTGGTCATCAGACCAATCCGGCTTGCTGCGGATCAACAGCATTTGAAAAAACATTCCCTGCGCCTCTTCGTCCAGCTTCGTAGAGAAGGAAAACAGGCTAGGGGCTGGTGCTGCAGGCCGGTAGTAGGAGACAACAGCCTGAGCCAACCAGCGGGCAGATTCGCCCCCTTCCTCAAGGCGCTGGCGGATCTGCTCGGTGGTGAATAGCTGATGATTTTCGTTACTCATGAGTCCGTTTTTCCTCTAACTCAGGCCGCTGCGGCCGGGGTGCTCTTGGTGTACTCGCGCAGACCATCACGGACGGCCTGAATGATGCGGCACAGGTAGGTGTAATCAGGGTTATCGACCATCGGCAAGTCGTACCACCACTCATCCCCTACGACAGCAGTCATCAGCCCTGGATTACTGCAATATGAATTGGTGATCTCAATCCCCTCCGCATCACCCCACAACTCGCGGGCCCGCTCTTTATCAAACTCACCCCACTTTCGACGCTGGATGATATGGCCCCTGACATAGTTGGTCAGCGCCTCCCCCTCGGCCATTACTTCATCCCGGATCGAACTCAGGTTCTTGGCCAGGTAATGGTCATCACAGGAGATAAAGAACGCCTCCACACTGCGGCCGCCCATTGCGCCCCATGGTTAGGGTGAGACTTTATTTTCAAGGATGAAACTCTATTTTCGGGGATGACACTTTATTTTCATCCCACAATTGCGTCAGTTCAGCATGAGGGGCCTGGACAAGGTGCAAGCCGAGTGGAAGCTCGTCTGCATGGCGCTAAATCTGAGGCGAATGGCGTATCTGTGAGGGCGAAGGTTAAATGGGGCGGCTCAAATGCACCCCAGTCGTCATAACACGCCGCGCGCCGCAAGATTGGTATCCTTGGCGCCGACGCCTTGCCAATTGCAGAGAGCGCCGCCGCCATCGTCAGTGCTCTACAGAAAACCGGTCACACGGCTCTGCCGCGCAGACTCCTAGCCTAAATGTGACAGTGGTTGGTAATCCATGCCGCCCGCAAGGGCGGCGGTGGTGGGCCAATAGATGATTTTCAGAGCCTTACTGCCCGTTGACGCCCAATCCCTCGAGCGCGAGTCTAGCCGCAGCGGCGATGACGGCCTCGCTGTGCTTGTCATCCTTGTTAGGCGCCCGGGTGTAGACGGCCAACACAATAGGTGCGCGCCCAGTGGGCCAGACGACGGCATAGTCATTTGCCGTGCCATACACTCCGCAGGTTCCGGTTTTGTCTCCGACTGCCCAGTCTGCCGGCACCGCCGCGCGGATGCGGTGGTTGCCGGTCGTGTTTCCCTTTAGCCAATCAACAAACTGCTGCCGCTGCGGCGCAGCCAGTGCAGAGCCCAGTGTCAGTTTTTGTAAGCTTTCCGTCACGGCGCGCGGCGATGAGGTATCGCGCGCATCGCCTGGGATGGCGGAGTTCAGCTCCAGCTCCCAGCGGTCCAGACGGAACGTGGTATCGCCGATAGAGCGCATGAAGGCCGTCAGCCCGGCCGGGCCGCCCAACTCCTTCAGCAACAAATTGGCGGCGGCGTTATCACTGTATTGCACGGCGGCCGCGGACAGCTCCGCCACCGTCATGCCTGTTGTCAGATATTTTTCCGAGATGGGTGACCACGGAACCAGCGCATTTTTGCCGTAACGGATGGGTGTGTCCAGCAAGCCGGCCTGCTGCTGGCTGCGAGCCAGCACAGCGGCAGCAAGAAAGCCCTTGAATGAGCTGCACAGTGGGAAGCGCTCCTCAGCGCGGTAACTTACAGTTGCGCCTGAGCCGGTATCCATCGCGTACACACCGATGGAGCCGCCAAAGTCCTGTTCGAGTTTAGCGAATGGTTCCGCGACGAGGTTGGTCAGCGCGGTGGCAGAAAAGCCAGCCAGCGGCCATGAGAGACAAGACAGCAGAACTAGACGGCGATACAGTGACATCAACGATATTCCTTGTTTGAAGGTGGAGCTAGGTGTAGCGGCCGGATGTAATCAGGCCGCTACAGCTGGGATTAGGGGTCTGACGCTCAGTGGAACGAAAACTCACGTTAAGGGATTTTGGTCATGAGATTATCAAAAAGGATCTTCACCTAGATCCTTTTAAATTAAAAATGAAGTTTTAAATCAATCTAAAGTATATATGAGTAAACTTGGTCTGACAGTTACCAATGCTTAATCAGTGAGGCACCTATCTCAGCGATCTGTCTATTTCGTTCATCCATAGTTGCCTGACTCCCCGTCGTGTAGATAACTACGATACGGGAGGGCTTACCATCTGGCCCCAGTGCTGCAATGATACCGCGAGACCCACGCTCACCGGCTCCAGATTTATCAGCAATAAACCAGCCAGCCGGAAGGGCCGAGCGCAGAAGTGGTCCTGTAACTTTATCCGCCTCCATCCAGTCTATTAATTGTTGCCGGGAAGCTAGAGTAAGTAGTTCGCCAGTTAATAGTTTGCGCAACGTTGTTGCCATTGCTGCAGGCATCGTGGTGTCACGCTCGTCGTTTGGTATGGCTTCATTCAGCTCCGGTTCCCAACGATCAAGGCGAGTTACATGATCCCCCATGTTGTGCAAAAAAGCGGTTAGCTCCTTCGGTCCTCCGATCGTTGTCAGAAGTAAGTTGGCCGCAGTGTTATCACTCATGGTTATGGCAGCACTGCATAATTCTCTTACTGTCATGCCATCCGTAAGATGCTTTTCTGTGACTGGTGAGTACTCAACCAAGTCATTTTTCAATATTATTGAAGCATTTATCAGGGTTATTGTCTCATGAGCGGATACATATTTGAATGTATTTAGAAAAATAAACAAATAGGGGTTCCGCGCACATTTCCCCGAAAAGTGCCACCTGACGTCTAAGAAACCATTATTATCATGACATTAACCTATATGTCAAGACCCGGCTGGTTATACACGCGTTTCCTGAACAATTCAGGGCGTTTTTCATGCCATTCCTTGAGCGCCTGAACGGGTGTTTTGTGTTGGAGCGCGCGTTGCGGAATGCTGTGGTTGTAGATCTTGACGTAATTGCGCAGCGTCGATTCCAGTTCGGCAGCTGAACCAAAACGGGTCTGGTTGACGATGTCGCTGATACGACCGTTGAAGCGCTCCACCATGCCGTTGGTCTGCGGATGACGAGGCGGGATGAGCCGGTGCTCGATGCCGAGCTGCTTGCACAGGCGGTCGAACACGTGTGTGCCGCTGGGTTCCTTCTTCTTGCCGCCAGCCGTGAAGCGGTCGGTGAACTGGCTGCCGTTGTCGGTCAGAAGCTTGACGATCTTGACGGGACAGGCTTGCTGGACTTTGTTGAGGAAGTCGCCACTGCTGCCATCGGTCTGGTCGGCATAGAGCTCGATGAAGACCCAGCGCGTAGCACGGTCGATGGCAACGAAGAGATAGCGCCTTGCCGTCTCGTCGGGCATCTGCGGCAGGTACTTGATGTCGATGTGCACAAAGCCCGGCTCGTAGTCCTTGAAGGTCTTTTTCGTGGCGGGCGCAGTGCCTTCCTGCTCGACCAGGTTACGTAGATCCGAGACACCGTGGCGGCGCAGGCAACGTCCCAGGCCGGCACGCGAGACGGCTGGATTGATGAACTCGCGCGTGACCGCCAGCAGGTCGTCCGTGGGCAGCAGCAACGTCTTGCGCAGCTCCACCACGATGAGCTCCTGCTCGGGCGTGAGCGTCGTGTACATCTTGTTCGGCGCATGCGACTTGTCTTCAGGAGACTCGCGGTTTTGCCACTTTCGGATGGTTTGGCGGGTGACGTTGTACATCCTGGCCAGTTCGGCCTGCGGGAGCGTCGAGTTCCTGATTTCCTCACGGATCAGGTGGGTAGTACGGGCTTGGCTGTGCAGTGCCTGGGTCATCGAGTTGCCAGTGAAGAGTCGGATTGGAACAGTGTACGCAAAACGTGTCTGGCCTTGAAGAGCGGCCAGCTACGCATGGGTACATGATCCCACGAGTCCAGACACCTATAAAAATAGGCGTATCACGAGGCCCTTTCGTCTTCAAGAATTTTATAAACCGTGGAGCGGGCAATACTGAGCTGATGAGCAATTTCCGTTGCACCAGTGCCCTTCTGATGAAGCGTCAGCACGACGTTCCTGTCCACGGTACGCCTGCGGCCAAATTTGATTCCTTTCAGCTTTGCTTCCTGTCGGCCCTCATTCGTGCGCTCTAGGATCCTCCGGCGTTCAGCTTGTGCCACAGCCGACAGGATGGTGACCACCATTTGCCCCATATCACCGTCGGTACTGATCCCGTCGTCAATAAACCGAACCGCGACACCCTGAGCATCAAACTCTTTTATCAGTTGGATCATGTCGGCGGTGTCGCGGCCAAGACGGTCGAGCTTCTTCACCAGAATGACATCACCTTCCTCCACCTTCATCCTCAGCAAATCCAGCCCTTCCCGATCTGTTGAACTGCCGGATGCCTTGTCGGTAAAGATGCGGTTAGCTTTTACCCCTGCATCTTTGAGCGCTCTGATCTGAATATCGAGGGACTGCTGGCTGGTTGAGACCCGCGCATAACCAAAAATTCGCATAAAATGTACCTTAAATCGAATATCAGACACGATGTGTCTATTATGCCAAAATGACGATTTAATGGACACTCAAACGAAGCCGTTTTACTATGTCTGATAATTTATAACATTTCGGACGGTTGCAAAAATGTTACTAAATGCCCGTCAGGCAGGGAGGCCGATATGCCCGTTGACTTTCTGACCACTGAGCAGACTGAAAGCTATGGCAGATTCACCGGTGAACCGGATGAGCTTCAGCTGGCACGATATTTGGCACTGTTGCAAAGTTAGCGATGAGGCAGCCTTTTGTCTTATTCAAAGGCCTTACATTTCAAAAACTCTGCTTACC
>NZ_JAPCIX010000034.1:0-25539 GCF_027707605.1 Aeromonas sp. QDB31
TCCCATGCCGAACTCAGAAGTGAAACGCGGTAGCGCCGATGGTAGTGTGGCATTCGCCATGCGAGAGTAGGACACTGTCAGGCACCTATTTAGAAGAGGCCTCCCATTCGGGAGGCCTTTTTGCTTTGGGATTTTTTCGATGCAGTCCGGCTTCTTTTAGTAAAAATGCTGGGCTGTCAGCGGCTTGCCCGTTACTCTTGGTCAGGTATTGTCGGGAGTCATCGCCAGAGGAGTATGCATGGCCACGTTGAAGGAAATTGCACAGGAGGCGGGGGTGTCCCAGGCCACTGTGTCGCGGGTGCTCAATGAAGATCCGACGCTGAGCGTCAAGGAAGAGACCAGGCAGAAGATCTTCGAGATTGCCGAGCGGCTGGAGTACAAGACCAGTAGCGCCCGCAAGGGGGTGCACAAGAGCAAGCTGCACTTTCTGGCGGTCTATGCCTACCCCCAGAGCACAGAGGTCAATGACCCCTACTATCTCGCCATTCGCTACGGCATCGAGACCCAGTGCGCCCGCTTCAACATAGAGCTGACCCATTTCTACAACGGCGCCGAGGGGCGTGAGCTCTCCGCCGTCGACGGCATCCTGGTTATCGGCCACCTGCCTGAGGAGCGCCTGGCAGCGCTCCACTCTCTCTCTGCCCAGCTGGTGTTCGTGGATTGCCGCTCCCAGGGGGAATTTGACTCCGTGGATGTGGATCTGGCGCTCATCAGCCAGCAGGTGGTGGACTTCTTCATCGCCCAGGGGCATGGCCGCATCGGCTATATAGGGGGTCAGGATGAGGCGCCGGATCTCCGTGAACTGGCCTTCCTCGACTACGGTCAGCGGCTGGGGGTGGTGCAGGAGAGCGATCTCTATCGCGGGGACTTCTCCAGCGCCTCCGGCTACCGACTGGCAAAAGAGATGCTGGCAGGGGACTGGCCCAAGGCGCTGTTCGTCGCCTCCGACTCCATCGCCATTGGGGTGCTGCGGGCCATCCACGAGAGGGGGCTGGCGATTCCCCAGCAGATTGAGCTGATCAGCGTCAACGACATTCCGACCGCCAAGTTCACCTTCCCGCCGCTCTCCACGGTGCGGATCCACTCCGAGTTGATGGGCTCCCAGGGGGTCAATCTGCTGGTCGAACGGCTGCGTGACGAACGTGATATTCCTCTTCGGATACTGGTGCCGAGCCGCCTGACCCTGCGTGGCACTACTCGTTGATTTTAGTAAAATAAATTCTGTTTTAGTCGCGTCATCTTGCGGTGGCGCGGCCTCATCCCTTCATAACCCTCTCTCTTATTTCTACTGATAAATTCATAATGCATTGTTTTACGGTGGTTTCAGCCATTTTTTGGCTGCATTTATCAACATCCATGCTATCACTACCTGCTTTATCCTCTTTTATCATCCGATTCTGATCTCGCTCACAAAACCATCCAGCCATTGTGATCAGGTTAAAACTTTACCGATCCAAAACTGATATTTAGTAAATGTTTATCTAAAGTTTACCCAGTTAACGTTGCCTTGTTCCGGGAGGACATGTGAATAACTGGGAAAACGTCCAATTCGTTGGTGAAAACAGGCTGGCTCCGCGTGCCTACTTCTTCTCTTATGCCGACCACGCGCTGGCGGCCACCATGCAGCGCGAGCTGAGCCGCCGTTTTCTGGGCCTTAGCGGTCAGTGGCAGTTCCACTACTTCGACCACCCCCTGCAGGTGCCGGAGGCCTTTTACCACAGCCCCATGCGCGAGTGGGGCCAGATCACCGTGCCCAACATGTGGCAGATGGAAGGGCATGGCAATCTGCAGTACACCGACGAAGGTTTTCCCTTCCCCATCGACGTGCCCTTCGTGCCGACCAACAACCCCACCGGCGCCTATCAGCGCAGCTTCACGCTGAGCCCGGCCTGGGATGGCGAGCAGGTGATCATCAAGTTTGACGGGGTAGAGACCTACTTCGAGGTCTATGTGAACGGCCACTACGTCGGCTTCAGCAAGGGCAGCCGCCTCACCGCCGAGTTCGATATCAGCGCCTACGCCAAGGTTGGCGAGAACCTGCTGTCGGTGCGGGTGATGCAGTGGGCCGACTCCACTTACATCGAAGATCAGGACATGTGGTGGATGGCGGGGATCTTCCGTGACGTCTATCTGGTGGGCAAACCGGCCGCCCATGTGCAGGACTTCTTCATCCGTATCGCTCTGGCCGATGACAATCAAAGCGCTACCCTGAGCTGCGATATCCAGCTGGAAAATCTGGGTGCGGCTGCCCGTGATCATCGTCTGGTCTGGTCGCTGCTGGATCAGGGCAGCGAGATCGCCAGCGGCTCGCTCGACCATCTCGCCATTGACGGCAAGTGTGATTGCCGCTTCACGCTGGATCTGGCCAACCCCCATCTGTGGAACGCCGAAGATCCTTACCTCTATCAGCTGCAACTCTCCCTCTACAACGGTCAGGGCGAGCTGCTGGAAGTGATCCCGCAGCGGGTCGGGGTGCGTGAAATCAAGGTCAAAGATGGCCTCTTTTACGTCAACGGCCACTACCTCAAGCTGCACGGGGTGAACCGTCACGACAACGACCACCTCAAGAGCCGCGCGGTCGGCATGGACCGTGTTGAACGAGATATTGTGCTGATGAAGCAGCACAACCTCAACTCGGTACGCACCGCCCACTACCCGAACGATCCGCGCTTCTACGAGCTGTGCGACCAGTACGGCCTGTTCGTGATGGCGGAGACCGACGTGGAGACCCACGGTTTTGCCAACGTCGGCGATCTCAGCCGCATCACTGACGACCCCTTCTGGGAGCCGGTGTTTGTGGATCGCATCGAGCGCCACGTGCACGCCCAGAAGAACCACCCCTCCATCATCATCTGGTCGCTCGGCAACGAGTCCGGCTACGGCTGCAACATCAGAGCCATGTACCAGCGCTGCAAGGCGATCGACCCGACCCGGCTGGTGCACTACGAAGAGGATCGCGATGCCGAGGTGGTGGATGTGGTGAGCACCATGTATTCGCGCGTCTCCCAGATGAACTGCTTCGGCGAGTTCCCGATGGAGAAGCCGCGCATTATCTGCGAATACGCCCACGCCATGGGTAATGGCCCGGGTGGCCTCAGTGAGTACCAGCAGGTGTTCGACCGTCATCCTCACATTCAGGGCCACTACATCTGGGAGTGGTGCGATCACGGCATTCTGGATCAGGACGAGCAGGGGCGCGCCGTTTACAAGTACGGCGGCGACTACGGTGACTACCCCAACAACTACAACTTCTGCATGGATGGTCTCATCTATCCGGATCAGACCCCGGGGCCGGGCCTGCGCGAATACAAGCAGGTGATCTGCCCGGTCAAGGTGCGGGCGCTGGATCTGGCGAGCGGCAAGCTGGCGGTGGAAAACCGCTACTGGTTCTCCAATCTCGACGATATCCGCCTGCTGGTCGAGGTGAAGGCCGAGGGCGAACTGCTGGCCAGCCAGCAAATCCGGCTGGAAGGGGTGGCTCCCGGTGCCACCACTGAGCTGCAGCTCGAACTGCCTGCGCTCGATGGGCGGGAAACCTTCGTCCAGCTGCGGGTCATCAAGGCCACGGCGACCCGCTACAGCGCGGCGGAGCACGAGCTGGGTCAGTACCAGTTCCAGCTGAAGGCATCGACTCGTCAGCTGCAGCCCTTTGCCAATCCCAACGCCACTGCGCTGAAGATTGCCGACGAGCGGCTTGTGCTGACCTTGAGCGGCAGCGGCTTTGCCCTGCGCTTCTCGCGCCTCGACGGCAAGCTGGTGAGCTGGCAGCAGGACGGTATCGAGCTCATCGAGCGCTCGCCGCGCCTCACCTTCTTCAAGCCGATGATCGACAACCACAAGCAGGAGTACGAGAGCCTGTGGCACCCCAACCACCTGCAGATCATGCAGGAGCACTTCCGCACCCTGAGCTGGCGTCAGCTGGGTGATGCGGTCGAGGTGACGGTCGAGAGCCTGATCGCGCCGCCGGTGTTCGACTTCGGCATGCGCTGCCGCTACGTCTACACCCTGAGCCCGAACGGCCAGCTGCACGTGGCACTGTCCGGTCAGCCTTACGGCGGTTATGACGACATCATCCCCAAGATCGGCTTCGAGCTGGGCATTCGTCAGGATCTCGACCGGGTGCACTACTACGGCATGGGGCCGGGTGAAAACTATCAGGACAGCCGCCAGAGCAACTGGATCGACAGCTTCAACAGCACGGTGGGGGAGATGTGGGAGCACTACCCCTTCCCGCAGGACAACGGCAACCGCCAGCAGGTGCGCTGGGCGACCCTGACCAACCGCCACGGCGCCGGTCTCTACGTGCGACCCGATGCCCCCATCAACCTGAGCGTCTGGCCCTACAGCTGGGAGCATATCCACGCGGCGCAGCACATCAACGAGCTGGAGCCGAGCGGTTATCTCACCCTCAATCTGGATCACAAGGTGCTGGGGCTGGGTTCCAATTCCTGGGGCTCCGAGGTGCTGGACTCCTGGCGGGTGCGCTTCGAGCCGTTCAGCTTCGGCCTGACCCTGCTGCCCATCGCCCGTGGCAACCTCAATCCGGCTGCGCTGGCCGGGCTCGATCTCACCATCAACGGCGGGAGGAACCTCGCATGATCACCTTAGGCAACCTGACCCTGTTCAAAAACATCTACCGGGAGGGCAAGAAGTGGGGCCGCTGCGTGGAGGCCATTAACAACCTGCCGAACCTCAAGCCCGGCATCTGCCACTCCATCGGTGACTCCCTCACCTACCGCTTGCAGGAGGGGGCCAGCCCGGCCACCTCACTGTTCGAGGGGCAGCGCCGCTACTTCGACGTCCACTACTACCTGGAAGGGGAAGAGACTGTGGAGTGGGCTGCCAAGGATGAGCTGCGGGTCGAGCAGGCCTATGACGACACCACCGACCGCGAGTGGCTGGTCGGTGAGGTGCGTGAGCGCCAGAAAGTCGGCAACGGTCAGGTGGTGATCTTCGAGAACGACGAGGCCTACCGCTTCGTCGGCGACGGGCCGGTGCGCAAGCTGATCATCAAGGTCACCGTCGAAGGCGGCTACTTCAAAAACAAATAACAAGCCGCTGGTTCTGCACTGATAAAAGCCGGAAGGGCGGGGCTCACCCTACAACCCATGCCCCGCCCTTTCGCGGAAATAACTACAGGTCTGGAGATGCACCATGTCTGATTCCAAACGGAATACGATAGGCAAGTTTGGTCTGCTGTCGCTCACCTTCGCGGCGGTATTCAGCTTCAACAACGTCATCAACAACAACATCGAGATCGGTCTGGCCTCGGCCCCGATGTTCTTTCTGGCCACCCTTTTTTACTTCATTCCGTTCTGTCTGATCATTGCGGAGTTCGTATCACTGAACAAAAACTCCGAAGCGGGGGTGTATGCCTGGGTGAAGAGCTCCCTCGGCGGTCGCTGGGCCTTTATCTCCGCCTACACCTACTGGTTCGTGAACCTGTTCTTCTTCACCTCCTTGTTGCCGCGGGTCATCGCCTACGCCTCCTATGCCTTCCTCGGCTATGAGTACATTTTCACCCCGCTGGCGACCACTTTCTTAAGCATGGTGTTGTTTGCCTTTGCCACCTATGTCTCCACCAATGGCGCCAAGCTGCTGGGCCCCATCACCTCGGTGACCTCGTCTCTGATGCTGCTGCTGACCCTCTCCTACATTCTGCTGGCAGGTGTGGCGTTAGTCGGTGGTGTACAACCGGCTGACCCCATCACGGTCGAAGCCATGGTCCCCGATTTCAGCTGGGCCTTCCTCGGCATCACCACCTGGATCTTTATGGCAGCCGGTGGCGCCGAGTCGGTGGCGGTCTACGTCAATGACGTGAAAGGGGGCTCCAAATCCTTCGTGAAAGTGATCATCGTCGCCGGGCTCTTCATTGGTGTGCTCTACTCCATCGCCTCCCTGCTGATCAACGTCTTTGTCCATAGCGACACCCTGAAATTTACCGGTGGTTCGGTGCAGGTGTTCGAAGGGCTGGCGGCCCATTTCGGTCTGCCCACCGTGCTGATGAACCGCTTCGTGGGTCTGGTCTCCTTTACCGCCATGTTCGGCTCCCTGCTGATGTGGACGGCGACCCCGGTGAAGATCTTCTTCTCCGAGATCCCGGCCGGCATTTTCGGCAAGAAGACCGTCGAGCTGAACGAGAACGGCGTGCCTGCCCGTGCGGCCTGGATCCAGTACCTCATCGTGCTGCCGCTGATGGTGATCCCGACCCTGGGTTCCAACACCGCGCAGGATCTGATGAACACCGTCATCAACATGACCGCAGCTGCCTCCATGCTGCCGCCGCTGTTCATCATGCTGGCCTACCTCAATCTGCGGCTGAAGCTCGACCACCTGCCACGGGATTTCAAGATGGGCTCACGCACTACCGGCATCGCCGTGGTCTCGGTGCTGATCGCCATTTTCTCGGTGGGCTTCCTCGCCTCCACCTTCCCGACCGGCGCCGACATCATGACCATCATCTTCTACAACGTCGGCGGGATCGTGATTTTCCTCGGCTTCGCCTGGTGGAAATACAACCGCTACGAAGCCTCCCTGAGTGCTGACGCGCGCGCGAAAGAGGCCCAGCCGACCAGCCAGATTTCCGTCCGGGCATCTTGACGATAACTCTGACCAGACCGGCCCCCGTGGCCAGGAGAGATCAACCGGGTGGCTGCGGCCACCCGTTACCCGTTGCACCATTGAGCACAAGAACCGAACACAAGGAGAAAGGAATGAGCGAGACGATCGAGTTTGCCGAATTCAAACGGGTCGAGATGAAGGTGGGCAAGGTGCTGGAGGTGGTGCGCCACCCCGGGGCCGACAAACTCTACATCGTTCAGATCGACGTAGGCGGTGAGCGGCCACTGCAGACCGTCACCAGTCTGGTGCCCTACTACAGCGAAGATGAGCTGATGGGCAGCGAGGTGGTGGTGCTGACCAACCTCAAGCCGACCAAGATGCGCGGCGAGCGATCCGAGTGCATGTTGCTCTGCGCCGAGACCCCGGATGAGAGCCAGAGCGTGCTGCTGCAACCCCGGGTGCCGATGGCGCCGGGCACCCCCATCGTCTGACTGAGATTGCGAGCCGGTGCGGGAGACTGCACCGGTTCAGCAACGAGGCCGTCCAAGCGGCCCGATCATAACAAGAGAGTAAAGCGCGGGGCCGACAGACCCTTGCCGAACACATCACAGAGTCACAGCGTTACCCGCAGGGAGCGCGAGTCCATTGGAGGAGATATGTCTGATTCCGTACGCGGCACCATCGGCAAGTTTGCCCTGTTGTCGATGACCTTTGCCGCCGTGTTCAACGTGCGCAACATCGTCAACAACAACATAGAGCTGGGGCTCAGCTCAGCCCCCATCTTCCTGCTGGCGACCCTCGTCTATTTCATTCCGTTCGTCTTCATCATCGCCGAGTTCGTCTCGGCCAACAAAAACTCCGAGTCGGGGATGTACGACTGGCTCAAGAAACCCCTCGGCACCCGTATGGCCTATCTGGGCTCCTTCCTCTACTGGTTTGTGAACCTGTTCTGGTTTGTCTCATTGCTGCCCAACGTCATCGCCTACGCCTCCTACGCCATGCTGGGGTATGAATACAGCTTCTCGCCAACCGTCACCTCGATCATCTCCATAGCGCTGTTTGCGGCGGCGACCCACATCTCCACCAAGGGGGCGAGCTGGCTCGGCAAGATTGCCGAACTGGTGGCCTACGGCGTCTTCGCCCTGTTCGCCATCTATGTACTGGGCGCCCTGATGGCCCTCGGCGGCGACCATGTGGCGGCCCAGCCCATCACCCTGGAGGCCATGACCCCCACCGTCAACTGGGCGACGCTCGGCATCATGTGCTGGATCTTCCAGGCGGCCGGTGGCGCCGAGACGGCGGCGGCCTACCTCAATGACGTCAAGGGCGGCCAGAAGTCCTTCATCAAGGTGATCATCATCGCCGGTGTGGTCATAGGTGCCATGTATGCGCTGGGCTCCCTGCTGGTGAACGTCTTCGTGCCGCGAGAGAGCCTCACCTATGCCGGCGGCATGGTGGAGATCTTCACTGGCATGGCCCAGTACTTCGGGCTCTCCGAGACCCTGGTGGGCCGTGCGGTCGGGGTGGTGCTCTTCATCGCCATGTTCGGCTCCATGATGATGTGGACCTCGGCGCCGGTGAAGATCCATTTCTCCGAGATCCCCCAGGGTGTCTACGGCGACAAGACCACCCGGCTCAACGAGCACGGGGTGCCGGTACGCGCCGCCTGGTGGCAGTTTGCTTTCGTGTTCGTGATGCTGGTGGTCAACGGTTTTGGCTCCGAGTCTGTGCAGCAGATGATGAACACCGCCATCAACCTCACCGCCGGTACCGCCATGCTGCCGCCGATCTTCATCATGGTGGCTTACTTCGTGTTCCGCTGGAAACACGACGACACCCCCCGCGAGTTCCGCATGGGATCGCGCACCTTCGGCATGGCGGTGGTCTCGGTGCTGATCGCCATCTTCGTGGTGAGCATGAGCGCCTCCGCCTTCCCGGCCGGGGTGGATCTGGTGCGCGCCTTCTTCATCAACGTGTTCATGACCGCGGTCTTCTCGGCGCTGGCCTACTGGTGGATCTCCCGCTTCGAGAAGCGCCAGGCCCGCAAGCAGGCAACCGGCGGAGCTGGCGGCAAGCTGGCCAAGCAGAGTTGAAGCGCAAGGCTGGCCGGATCCGGTGGCCAGCCCGGCTTGCTTAATTTCCGGCAGATAAAGGGGCGTCGCTCAACTTTGCGCCTCCCGCTTATCGGGGTAAGCTGGGGATTCGTTTCAACAGGAGCTGTGCCACAGCTCCTGTTGTGTTTCCTGTCGTCCCCGATCACCGGCCCCGCGAGGGGACGGAATCTGCTTTCACCGGAGACCGCTCGTGCGTCTGGATCCCTTTACCTGTGTGCTTATTCTGGTGGTCACCCTGGCCTCCCTCTTTCCCTGCGAGGGGCAGGTTGCCGTCTGGTTTGGTCTGTTGACCAAGCTGGCGGTGGCACTCTTGTTCTTCATGCACGGCGCCAAGCTGTCGCGCCAGAACCTGCTGGCGGGGCTGGGTCACTGGCGGCTGCATCTGGTGGTGATGGCCAGCACCTTCCTGCTGTTCCCGCTGCTGGGACTGCTGCTTACCCCGCTGGTGCCGCAATGGCTGAGCCCGGCCATCTATCTCGGTTTCCTCTATCTGTGCGCCTTGCCCGCCACAGTGCAGTCGGCCATCGCCTTCACCTCCATGGCGGGGGGCAATGTGTCGGCGGCCGTGTGCAGCGCCTCTGCCTCCAGCATCCTCGGTATCTTCCTCTCCCCCGTGCTGGTGGGGCTGATGATCAATGTACAAGGGGAGGGGGTCGACACCTGGCACTCCATCCAGGCCATCATGGTGCAACTGATGCTGCCGTTCGTGGTGGGTCATCTGTCGCGGCCCTTGATCGGCCGCTGGGTCGACAGCCATAGGCCGCTCATCGGCAAGCTGGATCAGAGCTCCATCCTGCTGGTGGTCTATGTGGCCTTCAGCGAGGCCGTGGTACAGGGGATCTGGCATCAAGTCGGTTGGTACGATCTGGCCAGCATAGTGCTGCTCAGCTGCGTGCTGCTGGCACTGGTGCTGGCTTGGAACGTCTGGATCAGCCGCCGGCTCGGCTTCAACAAGGCGGACGAGATCACCATAGTCTTCTGCGGATCCAAGAAGAGTCTGGCCAATGGTGTGCCCATGGCCAACGTCATGTTTCCCGCTGCCAGCGTCGGTGTCATGGTGCTGCCGCTGATGATCTTCCACCAGATCCAGCTGATGGTCTGCGCCGTGCTGGCCCGCCGCTACCGCGAGCAGGAGGCTCTGCCCCAGGTCCAGGAGGGGTAAGACGCCCGGATAAAAGAGAGGGAGGCCATGGGCCTCCCTCTTTCGTTTGCAGCGTAGTCAGCGTTTGCGCCAGACGGTGAGCTGGGCCACCGTGTGCTGGTGCTTGCGGGCTGTCTCGCGGATCACGAAGGGCACGTCTCTGGGCGGGCAGTGCTCCTCGAACTCCTCCGCCAGTAGCCGTTGCAGTGCCTGATAGGTGCTGAGCGCCTCGCCATTTTCACGGATGCCGCCGAGCCAGTTCGCCTTGGGGGTGTAGTCGGTCAGCCAGGTGTAGGGGCTGGTGAGCACCAGCAGGCCGCCGCTGCGCAGTCTGGGGGCAATGTCCCGCAGGAAGCGGGCGGGCTCCCGCAGCCGGTCGATCAGGTTGGAGGCGAGCACCAGATCGTAGTGCTCGTACCTGGGCTTGAGATTGCAGGCATCCCCCTGGCTGAAGTGGACCCGATCGGCCTGTTCGCGACCGAGATCATGGCGGGAGAGGCGCGCCTCACAATACTCCACCAGATCCCCCTCCAGGGGCAGGGCGTAGCGGAAGCTATCCTGGCTCGCCAGCGCGAGCGCCACGTCGATGAAACGGGCCGAGTAGTCCACTCCGTCCACGTGCTGGAAGTGGCGGGCCAGCTCGAAGCTGGCGCGGCCGGTGGCGCAGCCGATGTCCAGCGCGCGCTGGTGGTTGCTGCACAGCTCGCTGGCGAGGCTGGCCAGGGTGCTGGCGTAGTTGGCTACCCCGAAGTGGGTCGGGCCGTACTGGAAGTCGAGGTATTGCGCCACGAGCGCGTCGGTTTCATAAGGATTCACGATAACGGGTTCCTGATAACGGGAGACCAGATAGCGGAAGCCCGCATGCTGGAAGAAGTGGCGGCGGAAGGCGTAGCGGGAGGACTTGAGCGCCTCGTTGCCTGTGCTGATCCAGCTGCCGCCCTTGATGAGGGTGTGCTTGCCATCGAAGGTGGGGGTGGAGAAGTCGTCGTAGAGCGGATGCACCTCGAACCCCTCGAAGCCGTCGATGGCGGTGCTGGTCCACTGCCAGACGTTGCCCACCAGATCGAAGAAGCTGCCCTGCGGAAAGGTATCCACAGGACAGGAAGAGGCGAAGCGGGCCAGGTTGATATTGCCGGGGGCCTCCAGCCAGTCCGGTTGATCCCCGGGCACCTGCTCGCGCAGCAGCGCCCACTCTCCCTCGCTCGGCAGCTGGATGGGCAGCCCGGTCTGGGCCGCTTTCCAGCGGCAGAAGGCGGCAGCTTCCAGCTGGTTCACCTCCACCGGCCAGTCCCAGGGCAGGGCAACCTGCTCGGTCATCAGCCGCAGTTGCAGTTGCTCGGGTTCGAGGAGGTCGCCGACCCAGAAGCTGGGCATGCGCGCCCTGGCATACTGGCACCAGCCCCAGCCCTCGTCGTCCCACCAGGCCCGTGTCTGGTAGCCACCCGCCTGCACGAATTCGAAGTACTCGGCGTTGCTTACCAGCATGCGGCTAGCCTGGAAGGGGGCCAGCTCGATGTGGCGCTCGCCATATTCGTTGTCCCAGCCGTAGGTGGCATCCTGTTTGCCGAGCCGTACCCTGCCCCCCGCCACCGGCAGCAAGCCGTTGGTGGGTACCTCGTCACGCCGATGGCGTGCCTCGGTACAGGCGGGCCAATAAGGTTGTGGCTGCACCCAGGGCAGCGGCAACTGGCGGATCAGCACGCTGGAGGTCTCCAGGTGGATGCGCTCATGCTCTATGCCCATCAGGATGACCCAGGCCGGGCTCTGCCAGTCGATGGGCAGGGTGAGCGGCATCCGCCGGATGAAGTCGCAAACCAGCGTGCGGACTTTGGCCCGATAACTGCGCAATTCGGTGACCTTGGGCCAGTCGTAGTGGGTCTCGTCGAGATCGTCCCAACTCATCTCGTCCACGCCGATGGCGACCATGGCCTCGATGCGGGGATCGAGACGGCTGTCGATGAGGCGCGCCGCCAGCAGCTTGTTGACGAAGAAGGCGGCGGTGTGGCCGTAGTAGAAGATGAGGGGGTGGCGCAGGGGGATCGCCTTGTTGAACCAGGCCCGCTCATCGGCCAGGCAGTCAAACAGGCTGTCGTAGAGATCGAAGGTCTGACAGAAGTAGTCGAGCAGCTCGTGACGTTTGTGCTCGGGATCGTCGCCGTCGAGCCGCAGGGTACGGGTCGGGGCTGGCAGGCCGCCTGGGCTGGCGAATGGGTGGCTGACTTGGGTCACGCTCTGACTCCTTGTAGGCAGTGACAAATGCATCGGTGGAGAGCTCTATACGCACAAGGTATCACTATTGGCTCAACAGACCGGGGCGGCAACCAAAAACTTCCTCTCCCGGCTGTGGGCAACCCTGTCAGCAGGCAGGATCCCCCCGTTCGGGCATGGTGAGTTTGACCAACATATGGTCTGAATGGCTCTCAAAGATGAAGGGTGTAGTGAACATGAAATATGATTTTCGGTTGAAAATCATAGTCTTGGTTCTATGGCATGTGGTTTGCAATTGCCCCTTCACCAGGCTGCGCGGACCAAGGGGTCGCGTTTGCCAACACACAACGAGGAGAGTGGCGATGAAATGGATGATGGGAGCCGTGCTGGCCCTGGGGCTGGGTGGTTGCAGCTGGCAGGACGACGTCAAGGTGAGCGGGGCCGGGGCCCTGGTGGAGCAGCAGCACCCCCTGGGCCGGGAGGTGACCCGGGTACTGGCCGGAGTGCCTGCCAATATCCAGCTGGTGGCAGGGGAGGCGCGCGGCATTCACATCCGGGGGCAGGGGAACCTGTTGCCCTACCTGACGCTGAGCGAGGAAGACGACAAGCTGGAGATAGAGGTGAAGGAGGGTTATCGGCTGGCCCCCAGCGAGCCGCTGGAGATCACCATCACCCTGCCCGAGCTCCATGAGCTGGCGCTGGCGGGCACCGGCAATGGCGAGTTGCATGACTTCAAGGGGAATGAACTGGTGCTGTCGGTGGCAGGCACGGGTGATATCGTCGCCAGCGGGCTGGTGCTGAACCGGCTGGAGGGCAACATCGCCGGTCTGGGCAATCTGGATCTGGGGGAGGGCTCGGTCAGGGCCATGGAGCTGAACATCGCGGGCTCGGGGGGCGTGCTGGGGGCTCGGCTCCTGAGCCAGGAGGCCGAGGTCAATATCGCGGGCAGCGGCGAGGTGGAACTCAGGGTGCAGGAGCGGCTCAAGATAGAGATCGCCGGCGCCGGCTCGGTCAGCTACTGGGGGGATCCCGAGCTCAAGAGCGAGATTGCGGGCTCGGGTCAGGTGAGCCGGTTGGGGAGCTGAGCTCCTGCGATGAAAACCAGCAATAGAAGAAAGGCCCCGCAGGGCCTTTTTTGATGTGTTTTGGCAGGCCTGTGGTTCGCATCACTCCCGGGCCGGGTCGCCGAGGTGGCTGGCGTGAAAGCGCAGGTGCGCCTCGATGAAGCTCGCCACGAAGTAGTAGCTGTGGTCATAGCCGGCATGGCGGTGGAGCTCGAGGGGCCAGGCCTTGGCGGCCGCTATCTCGGCCAGGGCATCGATGCCGAGCTGTTCCGCCAGGAAGGGATCGTCCAGCCCCACTTCTACCAGCGTTGGCAGGGGCTGGCAGTCGTGGTGGCGCAGCAACTGGCAGGCATCCCACTCCTGCCACAGCAATGGGTTGTTGCCGAGATAGGCACCGAGCGCCTTCTGGCCCCAGGGGGCGCGGCTCGGGTGGCTGATCGGGCTGAAGGCCGACACCGAGCGGTAGCGGCCGGGCTCGCGCAATGCGGCGATGAGCGCACCGTGGCCCCCCATGGAGTGGCCGCTGATGGCGCGTCTCGTCGAGACCGGGAAGTGGGTCTCGATGAGCTCGGGCAGCTCCCGGGTGACGTAGTCATACATCTGGTAGTGCGCCCGCCAGGGGTGCTGGGTGGCGTTGACATAGAAGCCGGCCCCCATGCCGAGATCGTAACCGGGGTCGTCCGGTACCCCCTCGCCGCGCGGACTGGTGTCCGGCGCCACCAGGGCGATGCCGAGCTCGGCGGCGATGCGCTGGGCCCCCGCCTTCTGCATGAAGTTCTCGTCGGTGCAGGTGAGGCCGGAGAGCCAGTAGAGCACGGGCACTTTCTGGCCGGTGAGTGCCTGGGGCGGCAGATAGATGGCGAAGCGCATCTCGCAGTCGAGTACGGTGGAGCGGTGGCGGTACTGCTTGTGCCAGCCACCGAAGCTCTTGTTGCTGCTGATGATGTCCAGATTCATCGACGAACTCCTCTGCCCCGCACATTCATCGATGGGCGGGGCTCTCATGGGATCAGTAGTGGATGACGGTGCGGATGCTCTTGCCTTCGTGCATCAGGTCGAACGCCTCGTTGATCTGCTCAAGCCCCATGGTGTGGGTGATGAAGTCGTCCAGCTTGAACTCACCCTGCATGTAGCGCTCCACATAACTCGGCAGTTCGCTGCGACCGCGCACCCCGCCGAAGGCGCTGCCGCGCCAGACCCGGCCTGTGACCAGCTGGAACGGACGTGTGCTGATCTCCTGGCCGGCACCGGCCACGCCGATGATGACGGATTCGCCCCAGCCCTTGTGGCAGCACTCCAGCGCCGCGCGCATCACCTTGACGTTGCCGATGCACTCGAAGGAGAAGTCGACGCCGCCGTCGGTCATCTCGACGATCACCTCCTGGATGGGCTTGTCGTAATCGTTCGGGTTGATGCAGTCGGTGGCGCCCAGCTTGCGGGCCAGCTCGAACTTGCTCTCGTTGATGTCGATGGCGATGATGCGGCCGGCCTTAGCGAGACGCGCGCCTATGACGGCGGAGAGGCCTATGCCCCCCAGCCCGAAGATGGCGACGCTCTCACCCTCCTTCACCTTGGCGGTGTTCATCACGGCGCCGATGCCGGTGGTGACGCCACAGCCCAGCAGGCAGACCTCTTCCAGCGGGGCGGCCGGGTCCACCTTGGCGATGGAGATCTCTGGCAGCACTGTGTATTCGCTGAAGGTGGAGGTGCCCATGTAGTGATAGATGGGCTGGCCATCTTTCGAGAAGCGAGTGGTACCGTCCGGCATCAGCCCCTTGCCCTGGGTGGCGCGGATCTTCTGGCACAGGTTGGTCTTGCCGGACTTGCAGAACTTGCACTCGCCGCACTCGGGGGTGTAGAGCGGGATCACGTGATCGCCGACCTTGACGCTGGTGACGCCCTCGCCGACGGACTCGACGATGCCACCCCCCTCATGGCCCAGGATGCAGGGGAAGACCCCTTCCGGATCTTCCCCTGAGAGGGTGAAGGCATCGGTGTGGCAGACGCCGGTGGCGACGATCCGCACCCGCACCTCGCCAGCCTGGGGTGGCATGACCTCGACCTCTTCGATGGAGAGGGGCTGACCCGGTCCCCAGGCGATGGCGGCTTTACACTTGATGCTCTGAACCTGTGCCATGAATGATGTCCTCGTGGTTGTGTGGGTGAACGGAAATGAGTTCGGACATTCAGTGTAGTTTCCCGCCGATTTGGTGATAATAAGGCTAAATATCAAATCACTTTTACACACAGGTAATAATGTTCGGCTGGGAAGGGGTCTGTGAATTTGTCAGCGTGGCGGAGCAGGGGGGCTTTACCCCGGCGGCGCGCAAGCTGGGGGTGTCGGTGGCGCAGGTCAGCCGCCAGGTGGCGCAGCTGGAAGACAGGTTGCAGGCCAAGCTGCTGCTGCGCACCACCCGTCAGGTGCGGCTCACCGAGCTCGGGGAGATCTACTTTCGCCACTGTCGCCAGTTGCTGGACAACCTCTACGAGGCGGAGCTGGCACTGGGGCGCCATCAGGCGGTGCCACAAGGGTCGCTGCGTATCACGGCCCCCGTCTCCTACGGCGAGAGTCGCATAGCCCCCCTGGTGAACGACTTCATGGTGCGCTTCCCCCAGCTGGAGGTGACCCTCAACCTCACCAACCAGTTGCTGGATCTGGTGCACGAGGGGTTCGATCTGGCGATCCGTCTCGGCCACCTCAAGGACTCGACCCTGGTGGCCCGCAAGCTGGCCCAGCGGGTGCCCTATGTGTGTGCCTCCCCCGCCTATACCGCCCGTCACGGCATCCCCAACAGCCTCTCGGAGCTGGCCCGTCACACCTGTCTGGTGGGCAACGGCGACGAGTGGCACTTCACCCTGGACGGTCGTCCCCACAGCGTGCGGGTGCGCGGCCTGCTCCACTGCAACAGCGGCCACGCCCTGCTGGACGCGGCGCTCAAGGGGATCGGCATCATCCAGCTGCCGGACTACTACGTGAGCGACCACCTCGCCCGGGGGGATCTCATCGAACTGTTGCCGGAGCTGCGGGCGCCAGAGGAGGGGATCTGGGCCCTCTATCCCCACAATCGCCACCTCTCCCCCAAGGTGCGGCTGCTGGTGGACTACCTCGCCGAACGGCTCAGCGATCCCGCCCAGCCGGCGCTGGTGCGCCCCATAGGCTGACGCCCGGATGACAACACGCGCCTCATAAAAAAAGGCGCTGTCTCCATTGGGTATTGGAAGGCCAGTCCTGAAGCAGTTCATCGCTGCAAGGGGCGTCATCATGGATGCCCCCTCGGCTATCCGCGCCGATATGGCACAGTTTGGCTCCCTTTGTCAGCCCCCCAGCCTGGGCTGTCATCGTCCTGTCCGGCGGGCACGCCCTGTGGAACCCCCTCGCCAGCACAAAGCTCCGTCCGCTCCCCTGATACCGGCGCAGTAGACAGCAGATCCTGCAGCGGCCCCCACCGGACGGGGGGACGGCCGCACCAGACGGGTAAATTCGCCGGTCAGCCTCCTTGGCTAGACTGGACCGGTCGTCTTATGACACCCATTTGGCACATTTGCCCGCCACTCTATCTGGAAGGATCCGATATGAAACCCTTGTTGACCGCCCTCTTGCTCCCCCTGCTGCCCCTCGCCGCACAGGCCGCCGAACCCGTCTGGATCACGGTCGGTGCTGACAGCGGTGTTGAACTCAAGCAGGTCAAGGCCAGGCTGGCCCCCCTGTTCAGCGCCAGCGGTGCCCCTATCCAGCTGGCCCAGGTCGAGGCGAGCGAGCTTGGCACCCTCTCCCACCTGATGCACGAAGGGCACCAGCGCTGCGGCGGTTATGTGGTGCACAGCACCCTGGCCGACGCCCTGCAGAGCATGGCCCAGCCCATCAGCCAGAACCTGTTCAGCGCCCCGCCGCTGACCCAAGGGGCCAGCGTCAGCCGGCTGCTGCCCCATCTGGATCAGGGCAAGATAGTCGGCACCATCAGCCAGCTCTCGAGCTGGCGCAACCGCTACTACACCACCACCACAGGGGTGCAGTCGGCGGACTGGGTCGCCGGCCAGTGGCAGAGTCTGAGCGCGACCCTGCCCTGGGCCAGCGTCAGCCGGGTCAAGCACAGTGGCTATCCGCAGCAATCCGTGGTGCTGACCCTCAAGGGCAGCCGCTACCCGGACGAAGTGGTGGTACTCGGCGGTCACCTCGACTCCACCGCTGGATCCGCACCCAACAGCCGCACCCTGGCACCGGGCGCCGACGATGACGCCTCCGGCATCGCTACCCTGACCGAGGTGCTGAGGGTCATCGCCGAGCAGGGTCGCCAGCCGGAGCGCACCCTGCAGTTCATCGGCTATGCGGCGGAAGAGGTGGGGCTGCGCGGCTCCAAAGATATCGCCACCCGCTACAAGGCGGCCAATACCAAGGTGCTGGCGGCGCTGCAACTGGACATGACCAACTACCAGGGCTCGGCGGAAGACATCGTCTTCATGACCGACTACACCGACCAGGGGCTGACCGGCTATCTGGCCCAGCTGCTGGACGCCTATCTGCCCCAGATCCGCTACGGCTACGACAGCTGCGGTTACGGCTGCTCGGATCACGCCTCCTGGCACAATCAGGGTTACCCGGCCGCCATGCCGTTCGAGTTGCGCTTCAACGACTACAACCCCAAGATCCACACCGCCCAGGACACCTTGCAGAACTCGGATCCCTCGGCCGCCCACGCCCTCAAGTTCGCCCAGCTGGCCACCAGCTTCGCCATCGAGATGGGCAAGATAAACTGAGGCGCCAAGGAGGATGAGGCACACAAAAAAAGGCCCACATTCGTGGGCCTTCTTGCATTTTTGGTATGGGCGGAACGCTATTCCCGCTCCTTGACGTAGGGGGTGCCGAGCGCCTTGGGCGCCACCGCCTTGCCGATGAAGCCGGCGAGCAGGAAGACCGTCAGTATGTAGGGCAGTGCCTCTATGGCCTGCACCGGGATCGGGAAGTCGCCTATGCTGACCCCCTGCAACCGGATGGCGACAGCGTCGAGGAAGCCGAACAGCAGGCAGGCCGCCATGGCGTTCCAGGGGCGCCACTTGCCGAACACCAGGGCCGCCAGCGCCATGAAGCCCTTGCCCGCGCTCATGTTGGGGATGAACTGGGCGGTCTGGGCCACCGCCAGATAGGTGCCCCCGATCCCCGCCAGCAGGCCGCCGATGATAAGCGCCGTGTAGCGCATCCGCACCACGGAGATACCGGCTGTATCCACCGCAGCCGGTGCCTCGCCCACCGCCCGCAGCCGCAGGCCGAAGCGGGTGCGGAACAGCACCCACCAGGCCAGGGGCACGGCGGCGAAGGCCACGTACTCCAGCAGGGAGTGACCGCTCAGCAGCTCGCTGTAGAGCTGGCCGATGACGGGCACGTCATAGAGCTCCTTGGCGAAGGGCAGGTCGATGGGGGCGAAGCGGGCATCGCCGGAGAGTGCAGGGGTCTGACCCCCCTGATCGAACCAGTAACGGCCCAGGGTGACGGTCAGACCGGCCGCCAGTATGTTGATGGCCATGCCGCTCACCACCTGATCACCGCGGTGGGTGATGGTGGCGAAGCCATGCAGCAGGGCGAACAGGATGGAAACCCCCACCCCGGCACCCAGCCCAATCCAGGCGGAGCCAGAGACGGCGGCCGCGGCCGCACTGGCGAAGGCCGCCGCCAGCAACTTGCCTTCCAGGGCGATGTTGACCACCCCGGAGCGCTCGCAGAACATCCCTGCCATGGCCGCCAGAATAAGCGGCGGCGCGGTACGTATGGTCGCATCCAGCATTAGGATCAGCATTTCGAACATGATCAGACTCCCTTCACTTGTGCGGTTGAGCGGTTGGCAAACGCCAGGTAGGCCTGCTCGATGCGCGGACGCAGCATGTGCTCGAGGGCGCCGCAGAACAGGATCACCAGACCCTGCAACACCACCACTATGTTGCGATCCACCCCGAACTCGAAGCTGAGCTCGGCGCCCCCCTGATAGAGGAAGCCGAACAGCAGGCTGGCGATGATGACGCCGACCGGGTGGTTGCGACCCATCAGGGCCACCGCTATGCCGGTGAAGCCGAAGCCTTCCACGAAGTTGAGCTTGATCTGGTGCAGCTCACCCTGCAGCACGTTGAGGGCGAAGAAGCCCGCCAGCATGCCGGAGATCACCATGGCCAGGATCACCACCTTGGGGTAGGAGATGCCTGCATAGGCGGAGGCGCTCTGGCTGGCGCCGACCGAGCGGATCTCGTAGCCCCAGCGGGTATGCCAGATGAAGACCCACACCAGGGCTGCACAGATCAGCGCCCAGACGAAGCTGATATTGAGGGGGCTGTTCGGCATCTCCACACCGAACCCGGCGGCCAGCTCGCTCATCTTCGGCAGCCAGCTCGCCACGGCGAACACCTTGCTCTCTGTGGCCATGGATCCTGGCGGCTTGAAGACGTCGACCAGCAGGTAGGCCATCAGGGAGGCGGCGATGAAGTTGAACATGATGGTGGTGATGACGATGTGGCTGCCCCGCTTGGCTTGCAGCCAGGCCGGGATGAAGGCCCAGGCCGCACCGAACAGGCCACCGGCTATGATGGCGAGCGGCAACAGCAGGGCGAACGGCAGCACATCCCCGAGCAGCAGACAGACCAGCCCCACACCCAGGCCGCCGATATAGGCCTGGCCCTCACCGCCGATGTTGAACAGGCCGGCGTGGAAGGCCACCGCTACCGCCAGACCGGTGAAGATGAAGCCGGTGGCGTAGTAGAGGGTAAAGCCTATGCCCTCGCCGGTGCCAAAGGCGCCGTACCACATGATCTCGGCGGCATCGACCGGGTTGATGTCGAGGTAGTAGAACAGGATGGCCGACACCAGGAAGGCCAGCAGGATATTGACCGCGGGCAGCACGCCCACGGAGATCCAGGCAGGAATACGTACTTGGCTCATCAGTGGGCCTCCTTGGCAATCTCGTCAGGCACTGGTGTGTTGACCATCATCAGACCCCATGTTTCACGGCAGGATACCTGGTTCATGATGCGGCTCCTTCGGGTTGGCTTGCCGCCACCTCGTCGGGAACGATATTTGCCATCATCAGACCTATGGTGCGCTCATCCGCCTTGGCGCCGTCCAGCTCGCCGACGATGCGGCCATCGGCGATGACCAGGATACGGTCAGAGAGGCTCATGATCTCGTCGAGCTCCACCGACACCAGCAGCACCGCCTTGCCCTTGTCGCGCATGGCGATGATCTGCTGGTGGATGTATTCGATGGCGCCGATGTCGACGCCCCGGGTCGGCTGGCCGACCAGCAGCACATCCGGGTCCTGCTCCACTTCCCGGGCGATCACCAGCTTCTGCTGGTTGCCGCCGGAGAAGTTCGCGGTCTTGTGCTCCGGGCTCGGCGGGCGCACGTCCCACTTCTCCATCTTGGCCTGGCAATCCTGACGGATCGCCTCCTTGTCCTGCAGCCAGCCCTTGTTGTATTGCGGGCGGCGGTGATAACCGAGGATGAAGGCCTCTTTCGCCTCGAAGCGATTGATGAGCCCCATCTTGTGGCGGTCTTCCGGAATGTGGCCGAGGCCGAAGTTGCGCACCCGCTCCGGATCGGCCGGATGGCTCAGGCTCACCTCGTGGCTCTGGGCGCCGGCGATGGTGAAGCTGCCCTTGCTGGGCTTGAGGATGCCGCCGAGCAGGCTGAGCAGCTCGGACTGGCCGTTGCCGGAGACCCCGGCGATGCCGACCACTTCCCCGGCGCGCACCGCGAAGCTGACGGACTTGACCCGCTCCACCCCGGCGTCATCGACGTAAGAGAGGCCATCGACCTTGAGCTTGGCCTCGCCCGGCTGGGCGGTGCCCTTGTCGACCTTGAGGCGCACCTTGCGGCCTACCATCAGCTCGGCGAGCTGCTCCTTGTCGGTGTCTTTGGTGGCGACGTGGGCCACCATCTCCCCCCGGCGCATGATGGAGACCTGATCCGTGATGGCCAGGATCTCCCGCAGCTTATGGGTGATGAGGATGATGGTCGCGCCCTGATCCCGCAGCTTTTTCAGCACCTCGAACAGGTGATCCGCCTCTTGCGGGGTCAGCACCCCGGTGGGCTCGTCGAGGATCAGGATGCGGGCGCCGCGATAGAGCGCCTTGAGGATCTCGACCCGCTGTTGCAGGCCCACCGGCAGATCCTCGACTTTCTCGTGCAGCGGCACCTCGAGACCATAGTCCCGGGCCAGCTCGCCGAGCAGTTTCTCGGCCGCCGCCAGGCTCTTGCCCAGGTGCCAGCCGTTTTCCGCGCCGAGGATGACGTTCTCCAGCACGGTGAAGTTGTTCACCAGCATGAAGTGCTGGTGCACCATGCCCACGCCTGCGGCAATCGCATCTTGGGAGCCATGGGGTTTGAAGGGGTTACCGTCGATCAGCATCTCGCCTCTGTCGGCGTGGTAGAAACCGTAGATGATGCTCATCAGGGTCGACTTGCCGGCGCCATTTTCGCCGACGATGCCGTGAATGCTGCCTTTACGAACCTGAAGGTCGATCTGCTTGTTGGCGTAAACCTCGCCAAAGCGCTTATCGATACCTCTTAATTCGATGGCATAGCGATCTGTCTGGTCCATGATGCAGTCCTTGCGGGTCATGAAGTAGAGACTAAAAACCGGCCCGTGCGGGCCGGTCTGGGTTGAGAGTCGTAGCAGAGACTCAGTACTCGCAGTATCAGTACTTACAGGAGTTGTCGCTCATGTAGTCGTGCACCTTGATCTTGCCGGCGATGATGTCGGCCTTGATGGCGTCAACCTTGGCTTTCATATCCGGGGTGATCAGCTTCTCGTTGTCTTTGTCGAGTGCCCAATCCACCCCGCCTTCGGCCAGACCCAGGGTCTGGATGCCCGGCTTCCAGCTGCCCTTGGCTGCCTCATCCCAGGACTTGTACGCGGCCAGGCCAACATCCTTGACCATGGAGGTCAGCATGGTGCCAGGTTGCAGGTGGTTCTGGTTGGAATCCACGCCGATGGCCAGCTTGCCTTCGTCCTTGGCAGCCTGATAGACACCGATACCGGTACCGCCGGCGGCGGCATAGACAACGTCGGCGCCCTTGGCGAACTGGGACTTGGCGAGCTCGGCACCCTTGGCCGGGTCAGCAAAAGCCGCCGGGGTGGAGCCGGTCATGTTCTGGTACACGTCGATCTTCGGATTGATGTACTTGGCGCCCTGCTCGTAGCCGCACTGGAACTTGCGGATCAGCGGGATGTCCATGCCGCCCACGAAGCCGACCTTGCCGCTCTTGGAGGCGATGGCTGCCAGGGCACCCACCAGGAAGGAGCCTTCATGCTCCTTGAAGATGAGGGACTGGACGTTCGGCTTGTCGACCACCATGTCGATGATGGTGAACTGAGTTTTCGGGAACTCGGTGGCGACTTTCTCTACCGCGGAACCCATGTTGAAGCCGACGGCGACGATGGGGCTGTTGCCACGGCTGGCCAGACGGCGCAGACCCTGCTCACGCTGGGCTTCGTTCTGGGGCTCGAACTCCTTGACCTTGACGCCTTTGTCCTTGTTGTAGACTTCGACGCCGTTGCGGAACACGGCTTCGTTGAAGGACTTGTCGAATTTGCCAGCGGTGTCATAGATGACGGCGGGCTCGGAGGCTGCCTGGGCAGAAAGGGCAGCGAGGGTGAGGGCGGCCACGGTGGCCAGCTTGAGCACTTTAGTCACGATCGTATCCTTGATTGTTATGTGAGGGTCCACAACCTGTCTTGGCAGGTCATAAAGCACGCTGGCTAACTGTAAGTGAGCCAGCCTGTGGGTCAAGGGGATCATAGAGGAAAAACGTTTGCGTTAACGGTTTGAAATATAAGCAAATTGCTTTATAAGTGTTTGTTTTTAGGTTTGTTTGCAGAGTTAAATGCTGTGATTAATAGGCGCCAAACGACATTTGTGTTTCTATTCATGAGGTTATGCGCAAGCGTTTTCCTCTTTCGATGAAAAAAGTGGTTTCTATCGGCACCAAATCCAGCGGCCAGAGCGCTTCTGTCGGCAGGGGAGAGCCGGTGTCGCACCTCGACTTGGTCTCTGACGCCTCAGGCCGTATAATCCCCGCCTGTATAAATAAACAGGAGTGGTGATGGACGTTTCAACCCTGCTCGACGGGCTCAACGACAAGCAAAGAGACGCGGTGGCGGCCCCTCGCAGCAATCTGCTGGTGCTGGCGGGCGCCGGCTCGGGCAAGACCCGGGTGCTGGTGCACCGTATCGCCTGGCTGATGCAGGTGGAGCGTTGCTCACCCTTCTCCATCATCGCCGTGACCTTTACCAACAAGGCGGCGGCCGAGATGCGCGGCCGGGTCGAGAAAGTGATAGGGGACGGCGTGCGCGGCATGTGGATAGGCACCTTCCACGGCATCGCCCACCGGCTGCTGCGGGCTCACCATCTGGATGCGGGCTTGCCCCAGGATTTCCAGATCCTCGACTCCGACGACCAGTACCGTCTCATTCGCCGGGTGCTCAAGGCGCTCAACCTCGACGAAAAGCACTGGGCCCCGCGCGCCGTGATGGGCTACATCAACGGCAAGAAAGACGAAGGCTTGCGCCCCGGCGACATCGATCTCTACGGCGACCCCGTTACCCGCACCTATCAGCAGATCTACAAGACCTATCAGGAGACCTGCGATCGCTCCGGGCTGGTGGACTTTGCAGAACTCCTGCTGCGCGCCCACGAGCTGTGGCTGAACAAGCCCCACATCCTCGAGCACTACCGTGACCGCTTCCAGAACATATTGGTGGACGAGTTTCAGGATACCAACGGCATCCAGTACGCCTGGCTGCGGATGCTGGCTGGCGACACTGGCCGGGTGATGATAGTCGGCGACGATGACCAGTCCATCTACGGCTGGCGCGGTGCCAAGATAGAGAACATCCAGCGCTTCCTGACCGACTATGAGGGGGCGCAGACCATACGCCTCGAGCAGAACTACCGCTCCACCGCCAATATCCTGAAAGCCGCCAACAGCGTCATCGCCAACAACTCGGAACGCCTCGGCAAGGAGCTGTGGACCGAAGGGGCCGAGGGGGAGCCGATTTCGCTCTACGCCGCCTTCAACGAGGTGGACGAGGCCCGCTTCGTGGTGGGCCGCCTCAAGGATTGGAAAGAGAAAGGCGGCTTGCTCGCCGACTGCGCCATCCTCTATCGCTCCAACGCCCAGTCACGGGTGCTGGAAGAGGCGCTGATGCAGGACGCCATGCCGTACCGCATCTACGGCGGCCTGCGCTTCTTCGAGCGCCAGGAGATCAAAGACGCCATGGCCTACCTGCGCCTCATCAACAACAGAGGCGACGACGCCAGCTTCGAGCGGGTGGTCAACACCCCGACCCGCGGCATAGGCGAGCGCACCCTGGAGATACTGCGCAACAACGCCCGGGATCAGGGCCAGAACCTGTGGCAGTCGGCCAAGACCTTGCTCAATGACAAGGTGCTGACCGGTCGCGCCGGCAATGCGGTGCGCGGCTTTGTCGAACTCATCGACGCGCTGGAGGAGCAGGTCTCCATGCTGCCCCTGCACCAGCAGGCAGATATCGCCATCCAGCACTCCGGCCTCAAGGCGATGTATCTGGCGGAAAAAGGCGAGAAATCCCAGGCGCGGGTAGAGAACCTGGACGAACTGGTCACCGCCTGCCGCCAGTACCAGCGGCCGGACGAGCTGGAAGACATGAGCGATCTCTCCGCCTTCCTCGCCCACGCGGCGCTGGAATCCGGCGAGAATCAGGCGGACGAATATGCCGACGCGGTGCAGCTGATGACACTGCACAGCGCCAAGGGGTTGGAATATCCCCTGGTGCTGCTGGTCGGCGTGGAGGAGGGCATGTTCCCCAGCCAGCAATCCACCGAGGAGTCGGGACGGCTGGAGGAGGAGCGGCGCCTCTGTTACGTCGGCATGACCCGCGCCATGGAGAAGCTCTACATCTGTTATGCGGAGAGCCGCCGCATCTACGGCCGCGAGATGTTCCACAAGCCGAGTCGCTTTATCCGCGAGATGCCCGCCGAGTGTCTGGAAGAGATCCGGCTGCGCACCCAAGTGAGCCGCCCCACCCAGTACGGTCGCTTCAGCCAGAACGAGGTGCAGCAAAGCTTCGACGCCAGCGGCATCAAGCTCGGCCAGCGGGTGCTCCATCCAAAATTCGGGGAAGGTATAGTGCTGAACTTTGAAGGGGTCGGCCAGCAGAGCCGGGTGCAGATCCAGTTCGACGACGTCGGCGCCAAGTGGCTCGTCACCGCCTACGCCAGATTGGAGGCGCTGTAATCCCCTCACCCTAGCCCTCTCCCAACGGGAGAGGGGATCATCCCCGAGATAGTCTTTGCCTCCTTCTCCCATGGCGGGAGAGGGGATCATCCCCGAGATAGTCTTTGCTCCCTTCTTCCCTAGGGAAGGTGCGAACAAGTCCCTGATATGAGATCATGTTTGTCATCTGGAGCCATGGAACAGGGTTCATCATGA
>NZ_JAPCIX010000035.1:0-24594 GCF_027707605.1 Aeromonas sp. QDB31
ATCGGCTCAAACATGAAGAAATGAAATGACTGAGTCAGCCGAGAAGAATTTCCCCGCTTATTCGCACCTTCCCTAGTTGTGATGGATGTTGTCCCAATTGAACATAAAATGCGTTATGTGCACATCTTTTCAGGGTGGCATGGAGCAAAATGGCGGTATCTAGGATTTTCATGCAAGGAATCACGTTGTCGAGGAAGGTGATGACATGAGCAAGGAAGAAAATGACCGGGAATCAGTTGATTTTCACCAAGCGGCGGAGCAGGGGGATGCCAATTCTCAGTACAGGCTGGGGCAGGCATACATATTCGGACGAGGTGTCCCTATCGACTCTAAACTAGCAATGTCATGGTTTCAGAAGGCTGCTGAACAGGGGCATTGCAGGGCTATGTACAAAATGGGGCAGGTATATAAATACGGGCAACAGGATGACCAGCAGGCTGCAACCTCGTACCGCAAGGCTGCAGATCTAGGGCATGCTTGTTCACAATACATGCTGGCAGAGATGTATGCTAATGGTGAAGGCGTGCAGGAGGATTTCCAACAAGCATATCATTGGTATCGGCAGGCCGCCGAGCATGGATCTTCTGAGGCCCAGTACAAGATGGGCTTGGCGTATGAATCCGGTCATGGTGCGCCGCAGGATGATAGACAGGCTTACGCTTGGTTCTATGTCGCGGTGGCAAATGGCTTCTATTCGGTATCGAAAGACCGAGATGAGGTGGCTAAGCGATTACCTTCCGCCGACTTGGTCCAGGCGCAGGCGTTAGCCACTCGTTACCTCGATCAGTATCAAGTGCGAAAAAGACTGAGGGGAGTAGCTCACGCCTGATAGTGCAATAAGAGGAGCACGTTAAAGAGGCGCTTCTTTTTTGCTGCCTGACATTTTGATTCTTGGTGTTCTATGGGGAATTAATTCTGACTTTGCCACGAGATTATCAGAAGATTTCTGGATAGTTTAGGCGTTGTTGATCAAATCCGTCGCTGGATGGCCGTTCCCCAACCCGTTGATACCACTCAATTCACTGGCTGGCGAGCAGGCATACCAAGCCCTATCAGCTTGTTCATCACCTTCACGCCAGCCAGGATTTCGCCCACCTGGGCGTTGTAGTTCCGCAGGCTCAGCGTTGGCCCGATGAGTTGCTTGAACCGGTACATGGCGGTCTCGGCTATCGAGCGCTGGTGATAGCCGGAGTCTTTCTTCCATTGCTTCAGTTCACCGGCCTTGAGCGCCGTCACCGCCTCGTTGCGGGGATGGCCTTCCTCCCACGGTGCCGCATTTTTTCTCGGCGGTATGGTGGCTTTCGCCCCCTTCTTCTTCAGTAGCGCATGACAGGCCTTGGTGTGGTAATCGTTGTACTGCTGCCAGTTGCTGATCTTGTGCTTGGACTTGCCCATCTGATGCTCTCGGAGACTGCGCTACAGGATCAGATCACCGAGATGACAGATAGTTCCCCGATTTGAGCAACAAGGCCGATAGTTTATCGTATAGGTTTTGATCTAAACGCTTTGCTTTTTTTGGGGTGCTCACAGTGTTAGTATAAGATTAATTTAATGCCTTTATAACAATGCTGTTAGATACCTTTAAGGATTTTACCATGCCAAGCTCACCCCAACACATTGCCTCTGAAATAGATGAAATAATGAGAAGAAATGGTAATGAAGCTATAACGTTGAAGTGGGATCAGTTCTATACAATTTGCGATAGAGAAAAGCTTGCTGAGGTGATCTTGGAGAAGGTCTCAATGCAACTTAAAAAAAGAGACATTCATATCGTTTATGCAGGGAGCAACGTAATCGTTGTTAGGGATTTTTGCTGGAAGCCCGTCACGATTTGAATAATGTCGCTGTGCTGTACTTAGGGAAAGTGCGAACAAGTATCCCAAGAACAAAAAATGAAAATTTTAGTCATTTAATATCAATGGGTTACCAGTAAATGCTCTCGTGCCATATGACTTATTCGCACCTTCCTTAGTGAATTATGCAACGAACGCTGCTGTCGTGGAGGTCTCATGTCTTTTATAGATCCTATTATTGCCGCAGCTGAGCAAGGTGGTGCCGCCGCTCAATTCCGCCTGGCGAGGCAATACAGAACCGGCCTCGGCGTGCCGAAGGACTTCAAGAAGGAGGCTGCATGGTATCGCAAGGCGGCTGAGCAAGGGCATGCCGGTGCACAATGCTGCCTCGGGGATATGTATCTCCATGGACGGGGTGTGCAGCAAAGCGACCAGAAAGCTGCATCCTGGTATCGCAAGTCGGCCGAGCAGGGGGATGCCGCTGGACAATGCAGCCTAGGGGATATGTATCTCCATGGACGGGGTGTGCAGCAAAGTGACCAGAAAGCTGCATCCTGGTATCGCAAGTCGGCCGAGCAGGGGGATGCCGTTGGACAATGCAGCCTAGGGGATATGTATCTCCATGGCCGGGGTGTGCTGCAAAGCGACCAGAAAGCTGCATCCTGGTATAGCAAGGCGGCCAAGCAGGACGAGCCCGAGGCACAATTCAAGCTGGGCGAAATGTATCGCGATGGTCGCGGTGTGCTAAAAAACGCTTACTTGGCAGTATCCTTGTTTCGTAAGGCGGCTGAACGTGGGGATGCCGCTGCGCAATACGCTTTGGGAGAGATGTATCGCCTTGACAGCGGCGTGCGCCGATCTTTGCAACCAGACCCCTCCTGGGACAGCGAGCAGATATTGTTTTGGAACCGCCATGCATTGGTGGAGGAGAAACCAGATTACGCCTGGAATCACGAGCAGAAGTTGTTTTGGTACCGCCAGGCAGCTGAGCAGGGGCATGCTGATGCTCAATTTTCTCTAGGGGTGGATGAGGCCTTTGAAAGCGGTGGTTTGACCTATCAGCGGGGCGAGAATTGGTTTCGTCTAGCGGCCGAACAGGGGCATTCTGCAGCGCAACAGATTCTGGGAGAGATGTATTTCAAAGGCATGGGTGTACAACAGGATGATCAGCAGGCCTATGCCTGGTCCTTCGTCGCGGCTGCCAATGGACGCGAGCATACTCTGAGAACGTGCAACATTGTGGCCGAGCGCTTAACTCCCGCTGACCTTGCGCAAGCGCAGGCGCTTGCCGCTCACTACGTCGAGCAATATCAACCGAAATAAGGCTAGCGGGAGCGGCCACACATCTGTGTCTGTGTGTGACCGCACATAAGGGGGCTAATGGTAAATCCAGGCCCCTTTTTGCTACCTGTTATCCTGCAAGATGGCTTGTTTTGCAGTGCGTTATCTCCCCTCCTGCGCCGCACTATCCCTTCCCTCGAAATATCCCCCATGGAAACCACTATCTATCCCACCCTGGTGTAACAGTTGTGGCCAGTGCCGTCCGTGTGGTAGTCGCCGTCGGCCAACTTGGCAGCTGGTGGACCTTGACGGTGTTCTACCAGCAGCAGGTCTGGCTGAGCTGCTTCAAAGTGGATACGGCAGGCTTCATGCTAACCACGAGAACATGCAGTCAACATGCGAAGTAGTTCTAGCAAGAGACAGTGAAATTTGGTGGGGATTACCTAGTTTTGCTAGTCGTTGGCGTGTGATTTCGGTGGGTAAAAATGTGCAAAGTGTGCAAACCCGCCTCACTCACAGCAAACTGGAGATAACTCAAACCCTCTTGATTCAAGGCATTACGAGTCGTACTATCCTTGTGAAACCGCAGTTTCGGGATTCAAAATCCGTCGCCTGCCTGACGCCCAGTAAAAAGCCCCTCGCGGGGCTTTTGTCATTCAGGATCGTCACTTCTTCAGCTTTGAGAGGGCGGCGGCGAAGGCGTTGCCCATGGCGCCACCGGCAGGGGCGCCCTGTTTCGGCTCCTGCCTGGGTCTGGCGCTGCCTGCACCCGATGGTCGGGATTCCACAGGCTTGCGGGCGGGTTGTCCCGCTTTCTCGTCGAGGCGCATGGTCAGGCTGATGCGCTTGCGCGGTGCATCCACCTCCAGCACCTTGACCCGGACGATGTCGCCCGCCTTGACCACCTCGCGGGGATCCTTGACGAAACGGTCGGTCAGGGAGGAGATATGCACCAGCCCATCCTGATGGACGCCGATGTCGACGAAGGCGCCGAAGTTGGTGACGTTGGTGACCACCCCTTCCAGCACCATCTCGGGCACCAGGTCGCTTAACTTCTCCACCCCGTCCTTGAAGGTGGCGGTCTTGAACTCGGGGCGCGGGTCGCGGCCCGGCTTGTCCAGCTCGCCGATGATGTCGGTGACTGTGGGCACGCCGAACTGCTCGTCGGTGTAGTCGGCCGGTTTCAGGCTGCGCAGCAGGCTGCTGTTGCCGAGCAGGCTCTCCACTGTCTGTTCCAGCTGGGCGAGGATCCGCTCCACCACCGGATAGGACTCCGGGTGAACCGCCGAGCCGTCCAGCGGATTGCTGCCGCCGCGAATGCGCAGGAAGCCGGCGCACTGCTCGAACGCTTTGGGTCCGAGTCGGCTCACCTTCAGCAACTGCTGACGGCTCTTGAAGGCGCCGTGCTCATCCCGATAGGCGACTATATTCTGGGCCAGCGTCTGGGAGAGGCCGGAGACCCGGTTGAGCAGGGCGACCGAGGCGGTATTCACATCCACCCCTACCGCATTCACGCAATCCTCGACCACGGCATCCAGCCGGCGGGCCAGCTGGCTCTGGCCGACGTCGTGCTGATACTGGCCCACCCCGATACTCTTGGGGTCGATCTTGACCAGCTCGGCCAGGGGGTCCTGCAGGCGACGGGCGATGGAAACGGCACCACGGATGGAGACGTCGAGATCAGGGAACTCCTGGGAGGCGAGCTCGGAGGCGGAGTAGACGGAGGCGCCTGCTTCGCTCACCACTATCTTCTGGGCCCGGGCCAAGGGGTAGCGCTCGAACAGATCGCTCACTAGCCGGTCGGTCTCCCGGGAGGCGGTGCCGTTGCCTATGCTGATGAGCTCCACCTTGTGCTTCTGGCACAGCTCGCTCAGGGTCTTGAGGCTCTGATCAATCTGGCGTTTCGGTTCGAACGGATAGATGGTGGCGTGATCGACCAGCTTGCCGGTGGCATCCACCACGGCGACCTTGACCCCGGTGCGGATGCCCGGATCCAGCCCCATGGTGCAGCGCATGCCGGCCGGAGCCGCCATCAGCAGATCCTGAAGGTTCATGGCGAACACCTTGATCGCCTCGTCCTCTGCCGACTCGCGGATGCGGCCGATCAGTTCGGTCTCCATCTGGAGCGACAGCTTGATCTTCCAGGTCCAGCTCACCACCCCCTGCAGCCACTTGTCCGCCGGGCGGTTCTGCAGATTGAGCCTGAGGTGGTGGGCAATGATCCCTTCGCAGGGGCTGGCACTCTCATCGTCGCCGGTCACCAGCGCGAGGTTGAGGATCCCCTCGTTGCGCCCGCGCAGCATGGCCAGCACCCGGTGGGAGGGGGCCTTGTGCAGGGGCTCGTCATGCTCGAAGTAATCCTTGAACTTGGCCCCTTCCTGCTCCTTGCCCGCAACAACCCGGGCGCGCAGGGTGGCGTTCTGCCACAGGTAGTCCCGCAGCTTTTCCAGCAGGTCGGCCTGCTCGGCGAAGCGCTCCATCAGGATGTAGCGGGCACCGTCGAGGGCCGCCTTGCTGTCGGTGATCCCCTGCTCGGCATTGAGGAAGCGGGCTGCCGCTTGCTCCGGATCCTGCATGGGGTCGGTCAGCAGCAGGTTGGCCAGCGGCTCCAGCCCGGCTTCGATGGCCATCTGCCCCTTGGTACGACGCTTGGGCTTGTAGGGGAGGTAGAGGTCTTCGAGCCGGGTCTTGCTGTCGGCACCGTGCAGCTCGCGCGCCAGCTCGGGAGTCAGCTTGCCCTGCTCCTCGATGGAGCGAATGATCACCTGACGGCGATCTTCCAGTTCACGCAGATAGCCGAGGCGGCTCTCCAGGGTACGCAACTGACTGTCGTCCAGACCGCCGGTCACCTCCTTGCGATAACGGGCGATGAAGGGAACGGTCGAGCCTTCATCCAGCAGGCGCACGGCGGCCTGAACCTGTTCCGGGCGGGCATTCAGCTCACCGGCAATCTGTCTCTCAATTACATGGCTGTGCATCTGTGGTCTCTGTGGTCGGGTCCTGGTCAACGGGCAGGCGCGAGGCGATGTCGCCGGTCAGGGGGTCTGTCCCGGCGGTACTCAAGGTACCAGCCGGGCCACTGTCGCGCGGGCCGGTTGGCGCCACAAGGCGCCGGGTGTGAGCACTATATGGGGTCGGGCTGCGGGATGCCACTCCGGCAAAAATGACACGAATCGCATCCGGTGGCCGAGCATGCTGTCCATCTTGGCCTCGTCAGCCGATTTGGCAGCCTGGGCCAGCACTGGCTTGCTTGGGATAGCTGATCTCATTGATGTACCAGCAGACGTCACCCACTGGCGTTCGCACCATGGCCTCGTCGCCCACCTCTTTCTTGAGCAGGGCGCGGGCCATGGGGGAGTCGATGGAGATGTAATCCTTGCGGCCGAAGATCTCGTCATAGCCGACGATGCGAAAACGCTTGGTTTCACCCTCGTCGTTCTCCACCTCGACCCAGGCACCGAAGAACACCTTGCCCTCCTGGGAGGGGGAGTAATCGACTATGGTCAGCTCCTCCAGGCACTTGCGCAGGTAGCGGACCCGGCGGTCTATCTCCCGCAGCCGCTTCTTGTTGTACTGGTAGTCGGCGTTCTCGCTGCGATCCCCGAGGCTCGCCGCCCAGGCCACCTTCTTGGTGGTCTCGGGTCTCTCCTCGCGCCACAGGGTGTCGTGTTCCTGCCGGAGCTGGTTGTAGCCTTCACGGGTGATGAGTTTGGTTTTCATGGGCTTATCAGTCCCTGCTGCCTGGATGGCGGGTTGCGTCGTCTTGCTCGGGATCTTAGCCATTGTCGTCTGACTGTCGAGCAGAAACACATGGTGAGAGGCTCGTTGGGAGCCTTTTTGTCCCTGGGAACCCCCAGCCAAGGGTAATAACCGGTAACATATTTATGCTTTGTGGTTGCCAGAGCGGGCCCTAGTATTGGGAGGAGACAGAGAAGAGAGGTGGCAATGAGTCAGCAATACAAGGTCCTGGTGGTCGATGACGACCTGAAACTACGCTCCCTGCTGGAGCGTTACCTCACCGAACAGGGATTTGTGGTGCGGGGCGTTGCCAATGGTGAGCAGGCTGATCGCCTGCTGACCCGCGAGAATTTCAGCCTGATGGTGCTCGACCTGATGTTGCCGGGGGAAGACGGCCTATCCATCTGCCGCCGTCTGCGCGAGGCGGGCAATCAGATCCCGGTGCTGATGCTCACCGCCAAGGGGGACGAAGTGGATCGCATCGTCGGGCTGGAGATGGGGGCCGATGATTACCTGCCCAAGCCCTTCAATCCCCGTGAGTTGCTGGCCCGGATCCGCGCCGTGTTGCGCCGCCATACCGTCGAGCTGCCCGGTGCGCCGTCCGCCGCCGAGAAGATGGTGAGCTTTGGCGCCTATCAGCTCAACCTGGCGACCCGGGAGTTGAGCCGGGACGGCGAGCCGGTGGCCCTGACCAGCGGCGAGTTCGCCGTGCTCAAGGTGCTGGTGAGCCACCCTCGCGAGCCGCTCTCCCGAGACAAGCTGATGAACCTGGCCCGTGGCCGGGAATACACCGCCACCGAGCGCAGTATCGATGTGCAGGTCTCCCGTCTGCGCCGCCTGCTGGAGCAGGATCCGGCCCAGCCCCGTTACCTGCAGACGGTGTGGGGCCTTGGCTATGTCTTCGTGCCGGACGGTGACGGGGAATGAAAAAAGTGGGTAGCATGTTCTCCCGCATGCTCTGGTTCCTGGCCGCCGTGCTGGTGGTCTATCAGGTTGTCTCCTACGCCACCTTCTACAACTATCTGCTGGCGCCCACCGTCAAGCAGATCAGTCATCTGCTGGCCAATCAGGTCAAACTCATCTTTCCGGTTGAAAGCAACCAGCTGGCGCTGAGCGAAGATGCCGAGGCACTGGTCTATGTGGCGACCGGCAGTGACATCTATACCCAGACAGAGGCGGAGCAGCACGGACTCAAGGAGTCCAAACCCTACCCCTATCTGGAGGAGAGCATCAGCCGCGAGCTGGGGGGGAAGACCAAGGTGAGGGTAGAGATTCAGGATCACTACATCATCTGGATCCAGCCACCCCAGGCCAGCCAGATGTGGGTGCGCATCCCCCTGACCGAGATCGAGGATGACGACATCGAGCCCCTCATCATCTACATGAGCGTGCTGCTGGTGGTGACCCTGTTTGCGGCATGGCGCTTTGCCCGCCAGCTGGTGCGACCGCTGGAAGATCTGGAGGCAGGGGCCGTGGCCGTGGCGCGGGGCCAGTTCCCCGATGCTTTGGGAGAACACGGCTCGCGGGAGGTACGCCGCCTGACCCGCACCTTCAACCACATGTCGCACTCCATCAAGGGCCTTATCGAAGAGCGCAACCTGATGATGGCCGGGGTCTCCCATGATCTGCGCACGCCCCTGACCCGCATCCGGCTGGCGACCGAGATGATGTCCTCCGAGGATGAGTATCTCAAGGAGAGCATCAATGCGGACATCGACGAGTCGAACGGCATCATAGATCAGTTCATCGACTACATACGCCCGAACGAGGGACTGGATGCCCATCCCATCGACCTGACCCAGCTCATCCACGATGCGCTGTTGATGCAGACCGATCAGGGGCTGGAGGTGGAGCTGCTACTGCCGGAGCAGGCGGTGCGGGTGGCCTGCCATCCCATCAGCATCCGTCGCATCCTCAACAACCTGTCGGGCAATGCGTTGCGTTACGGCGCGACCAAGCTGCAGGCCGAACTGAAGGACGATGGTCACTGGGTTCGGCTTCGGCTCTCTGACAATGGCCCCGGGATCGCGGAGCAGGACTACTCCCGGGTGCTCAAGCCCTTTACCCAGGGTAATGTGGCGCGCACCGGCGGCGGCAGTGGCCTGGGGCTGGCCATAGTCGCCAAGATAGTGTCCCAGCACCACGGCACCATCAGGCTGGGCCGCTCCGAGCTGGGAGGCTTGCTGGTGGAGATCCGGCTACCCAAGCACCAGCCGCTGGAGTGGATGGATTGAACAAAGGGCGCATCAGTGGATGCGCCCTTCTGCATTGTCAGGCTTGTGGCTCGGCCGTCTTGCGGTAGCGCTTGCCGTATTTAAGTTGCTGGATCAGCAGGGCGGTGACGATCAGCGCCAACCCTATGGGGGTGGCGGGGTGGATGCTCTCACCGATCAACAGATTGAGCAGCACCAGCGAAGCAAACGGCGAGATGAAGATGAGGTTGCTGATGGGAGCCGTGTTGGTGGCGTGGCGCAGGGCCATCAGCCAGAGCACGAAGCCGAAGCCCATCTCGAACAGCCCCACATAGATGGCACCGAGCCAGCCCTGCCAGGCGGTCATGGCAAAGTCGGCGAGCAGCCAGGTCGCCACCACGATGAATGGCAGGCTGATGAGGAAGCCGAGCAGCAGGCTGACGATGGGGTCCCCCTGATTGCGGGTATTGAGGATCCAGTAGCCTGCCCAGATGAGGGTCGAGACCAGGGCCAGCGTCACACCGAGCGGGCTGTCAAACTGCAGGCCAAACACATCTCCCCTGGTGGCGATCACCAGGGCGCCGAAGTAGCCAAGCACGATGGCCACCCCGTCACGGCGACGCAGTTTCTGGCCGAGGAAGGGGACGGCCAGCAAGCTCAAGGTGATGGCCCAGGTGTAGTTGAGGGTCTGGGCCTGTTGCGCCGGCAGCAGATCATAGGCCTTGAACAGCAGCAGGTAATAGAGGAAGGGGTTCAGCACCCCCAGGGCCAGATAGTAGAAGGGGCGGGCCCTGAGATAGCTCAACAACAGGGGCAGCTTGCCTTGGATCGCAACGATGGACCCCAGAGTCAGGGTCGAGGTGATGGCGGCGACCAGCAGCAACTGCACCGGCTCGAAGTAGGCGAGGGATATCTTGAAGGCGGTGGCGACCGTCGACCAGAGGGCGACGGCGCAGAGTCCGTATTGATAGGCTTTCTTCTGATTCTTGAGCATCGGGGTCGTTCCGCTGACTGAGGCAAGGGGGCAGTCTATCAGCCTGTTTGCAACATTGTCGTTACCGCTTTGTGGCGGGCAAGGGAGCGATCGCCAGCGAGATCCATCCGCCACACAAAATTGCGCACAATCTGTCCGCCTTCTCTTGCGCGAATTGAAAAAATCCGTATAATCCCCTCCGCTTGCCCATGAGGCATGCCAGACGATATGTCTGCTTGCTGAGCTTCCCGTTTACGTGTCGCCAGCCATACAGTCCTCCCGATATGGGGGGAAACGTGAAAAATCGCACCTCTGGCGGGAGTAATCTCGGTCGGGCGGTGTTGATTTATGTTCTTTTATCTATTGGAGCTCTGTCAATGCAGAACCAAAGAATCCGTATCCGCCTGAAGGCTTTTGATCATCGCCTGATCGATCAATCCACTGCGGAAATCGTTGAAACTGCAAAGCGCACCGGCGCGCAGGTTCGCGGTCCTATTCCGCTGCCGACTCGCAAAGAGCGCTTCACCGTCCTGATCTCCCCGCACGTCAACAAAGATGCGCGTGATCAGTACGAGATCCGCACTCACAAGCGTCTGGTAGACATCGTTGAGCCGACTGACAAGACCGTAGACGCCCTGATGCGTCTGGATCTGGCAGCTGGTGTAGACGTCCAGATCAGCCTGGGTTAATTACGGAAAGAGGTTGATAACAATGACAATCGGTCTTGTAGGTCGCAAAGTGGGTATGACTCGCATCTTCACTGAAGATGGCGTTTCTATCCCGGTGACTGTTATCGAAGTTGAAGCTAACCGTGTAACTCAGGTCAAATCTGTAGAAACCGACGGCTACAACGCTATTCAGGTTACCACTGGCGCCAAAAAAGCCAGCCGTGTGACCAAGCCGGAAGCTGGCCACTTCGCCAAAGCTGGTGTAGAAGCCGGTCGCGGTCTGTGGGAGTTCCGCCTGAACAACGGTGAAACTTTCACTGTTGGTAGCGAGCTGAAAGTAGATCTTCTCGCTGACGTTAAGATGGTAGACGTTACCGGCACATCCAAGGGTAAAGGTTTTGCGGGCACTGTAAAGCGCCACAACTTCCGCACCCAGGATATGACCCACGGTAACTCCCTGTCCCACCGTGTACCTGGCTCCATCGGTCAAAACCAGACCCCGGGCCGTGTATTCAAGGGCAAAAAGATGGCTGGTCACATGGGTGCTGAGCGTGTAACGACTCAGAACCTGGAACTGGTTCGTGTTGACGCTGAACGCAACCTGCTGCTCATCAAAGGCGCAGTACCGGGTGCAACCAACGGCAACGTGATCGTCAAACCTGCCGTCAAAGCGTAACGTCTGAGGAGATAGTAATGGAATTGGTAATGAAAGACGCCAAGAGCGCTCTTGAAGTTTCCGAGACTACCTTCGGGCGCGAATTCAACGAAGCTCTGGTTCACCAGGTCGTCGTTGCATATGCCGCTGGTGCCCGTCAGGGTACTCGTGCGCAGCTGACTCGCTCTGAAGTGTCTGGTGGCGGCAAAAAGCCGTGGCGTCAGAAGGGTACTGGTCGTGCCCGTGCTGGCTCCATCCGTTCGCCCATCTGGCGTTCCGGTGGTGTGACCTTTGCTGCTAAGCCGCAAGATCACAGCCAGAAAGTAAACAAGAAGATGTACCGCGGCGCTATCCGTAGCATCCTGTCCGAGCTGGTACGTCAAGAGCGCCTGATCGTTGTCGAGAAATTCGGCATCGAAGCGCCGAAGACCAAAGAACTGATCGCCAAGCTGAAAGAAATGGAACTGACTGACGTTCTGATCGTGACTGCTGAAGTCGATGAGAACCTGTTCCTGGCTGCTCGCAACCTGTACAAGGTCGACGTGCGTGATGTTGCCGGTATCGACCCGGTCAGCCTGATCGCTTTCGACAAGATTCTGATGACTGCTGACGCAGTTAAGCAAATCGAGGAGATGCTGGCATGATCCGCGAAGAACGTCTGTTGAAAGTTCTGAAGGCTCCGCACATCTCTGAAAAGAGCACCATGGTCGCAGAAAAGCAGAACACTATCGTGTTCAAAGTTGCTGTTGATGCCACCAAGGCGGAAGTCAAAGCTGCAGTTGCGAAACTGTTCGAGGTCGAAGTTGAGACCGTCCGTACCCTGAACATGAAGGGTAAGACCAAGCGCTCAGGTGCGCGTGTAGGCCGTCGTTCCGATTGGAAAAAGGCTTATGTGACCCTGAAAGCTGGTCAGGACATCGACTTCATGGGCGCAGCCGAGTAAGAGGAGTTCTCAAAAATGGCAATCGTTAAGTGCAAGCCTACTTCTCCGGGCCGCCGCCACGTCGTCAAGATCGTCAACCAAGAGCTGTACAAGGGCAAGCCCTTCGCCGCTCTGCTGGACAGCAAAAGCAAGTCCGGTGGTCGTAACAACAACGGCCGTATCACTACCCGTCATATCGGTGGTGGTCACAAGCAACACTACCGTATCGTCGACTTCAAACGCGACAAAGACGGCATTCCGGCCAAAGTAGAGCGTCTGGAATACGATCCTAACCGTACCGCAAACATCGCCCTGGTGCTGTATGCAGACGGTGAGCGTCGTTACATCCTGGCTCCGAAAGGCCTGAAAGCAGGTGATGCTATCGCTTCTGGTGCTGATGCTGCGATCAAGGTAGGTAACTCCCTGCCGATGCGTAACATCCCGGTTGGTTCTACCGTTCACGCCGTAGAAATGAAGCCTGGTAAAGGTGCTCAGCTGGCTCGTTCCGCTGGTACTTTCATCCAGATTCTGGCTCGTGAAGGTAACTATGTAACTCTGCGTCTGCGTTCCGGCGAAGTACGTAAAGTTCTGGCCGAGTGCCGCGCCACCATTGGTGAAGTGGGTAACTCCGAGCACATGCTGCGTCAACTGGGTAAAGCCGGTGCAAACCGCTGGCGTGGTATTCGTCCGACCGTTCGCGGTATGGCGATGAACCCGGTTGATCACCCGCACGGTGGTGGTGAGGGTCGTAACAAGGGCATGCAGCCTGTGTCCCCATGGGGCCAGAAGGCTAAGGGCTTCAAGACCCGTAAGAACAAGCGTACCGACAAGTACATCGTACGTCGTCGTAACAAGTAATTGTTAACATAGAGGAATCACCATGCCACGTTCTCTCAAGAAGGGTCCATTTATTGACCTGCACTTGCTGAAGAAGGTAGAGAAAGCGGTGGAAAGCGGGGATAAAAAGCCGGTTAAGACCTGGTCCCGTCGTTCAATGATCATCCCGAACATGATCGGTTTGACCATCGCTGTCCATAATGGTCGTCAGCACGTTCCGGTTTTCGTTACCGAAGAAATGATCGGTCACAAACTGGGTGAATTCGCACCGACTCGTACTTATCGCGGCCATGCTGCTGATAAGAAGGCTAAGAAGCGCTAAGGGATAAATGATGGAAGCTATCGCTAAACACCGTTATGCCCGTACTTCTGCCCAGAAAGCTCGTCTGGTAGCCGATCAAGTACGTGGTCTGTCCGTAGACAAGGCTCTGAACATCCTGACCTTCAGCCCGAAAAAGGCTGCAGTTCTGGTGAAGAAAGTGCTGGAATCTGCCATTGCAAACGCTGAGCACAACGAAGGCGCCGACATCGACGCCCTGCGTGTTGCCACCATCATGGTAGACGAAGGTCCCTCCATGAAGCGCATCCGCCCGCGTGCCAAAGGTCGCGCGGATCGTATCCTCAAGCGTACCGCTCACATCACTGTAGTGGTATCCGACGCTAAGGCTGGGAGATAAGCAATGGGTCAGAAAGTACATCCTAATGGCATTCGCCTGGGTATTACCAAGCCTTGGAATTCTACCTGGTTCGCGAACACCAAAGACTTCGCTGACAACCTGTACAGCGATTTTCAAGTACGCCAGTTCCTGACCAAGGAGCTGAAAAACGCTTCCTTGTCCAAGATCACCATCGAGCGTCCGGCCAAGAGCATCCGTGTGACCATTCACACCGCTCGTCCGGGTGTCGTGATCGGCAAGAAAGGCGAAGACGTTGAGAAACTGCGCAAAGCCGTAGCCGCTATTGCTGGCGTGCCTGCTCAGATCAACATTTCCGAAGTCCGCAAGCCGGAGCTGGATGGCAAACTCGTTGCCGACAGCATCACTTCTCAGCTGGAACGTCGCGTAATGTTCCGTCGCGCTATGAAGCGCGCCGTACAGAACGCCATGCGCCTGGGTGCCAAGGGCATCAAAGTAGAAGTTTCCGGTCGTCTGGGCGGCGCTGAAATCGCGCGTACCGAATGGTACCGTGAAGGTCGTGTGCCTTTGCACACCCTGCGTGCCGACATCGACTACGCAACTTCTGAAGCCCACACCACTTACGGTGTGATCGGCGTCAAAGTTTGGATCTTCAAGGGCGAAGTTCTGGGCGGTCTGGCTGCTGTTAACGCTGCCGCTGCTCAAGAGCAAGCTCCTGCAAAGCCCAAGCGTGACAACAAGCGCCGCGCTGCTAAGTAAGGAGATTCGGTAAATGTTGCAACCTAAGCGTACTAAATTCCGCAAGACCCATAAGGGTCGTAACCGCGGTCTGGCCAACTCTGGTAACGAAGTATCCTTCGGTACCTTTGGCCTGAAGGCGACATCTCGTGGTCAACTGACTGCTCGTCAAATCGAAGCAGCCCGTCGTGCCATGACCCGTCACGTAAAGCGTCAAGGTAAGATCTGGATCCGTGTGTTCCCGGACAAGCCCATCACCGAAAAGCCCCTCGAAGTTCGTATGGGTAAAGGTAAGGGTAACGTGGAATATTGGGTCTGCCCGATCCAGCCTGGCAAGGTTCTGTACGAGATGGATGGTGTACCTGAGGCTCTGGCGCGTGAAGCGTTTGCCCTGGCCGCAGCTAAGCTGTCTGTTCAGACCACTTTCGTAATTAAGACGGTGATGTGATGAAAGCCCAAGATCTGCGTCAAAAGAGCGTCGAAGAACTGAACCAGGAGCTGCTGGGTCTGCTGCGTGAGCAATTCAACATGCGCATGCAAGCTTCCACCGGCCAACTGGCTCAGACTCACACTCTGAAACAAGTGCGTCGTGACGTCGCACGTATCAAGACTGTACTGACTGAGAAGGCAGGTGCGTAATGACTGACAAGATCCGTACTCTGCAAGGTCGTGTAATTAGCGACAAGATGGACAAGTCCATCACCGTCGCTATCGAGCGCAAGGTAAAGCACCCGATCTACGGTAAGATCATCAAGCGCACTACCAAGCTGCACGTACATGACGAGAACAACGAGTGTAAAGCTGGCGATCTCGTGGAAATCCGCGAATGCCGCCCGCTGTCCAAGACCAAGTCCTGGACCCTGGTTGCTGTCGTAGAAAAGGCCTAATTCGGTACTTTTTAGCCCAAACGGCCCCCCATCGGGGCCGTTTGTTTTTTAGGCTACCTTTTCAAAAATACCTGTGTTATAGTTTCGCGCCTTTTGAAGGCAGCCAGATCCCATCAGGGATAAGAAGTAAACAAAGCGGAGCACTAAGATGATCCAGATGCAAAGTATGCTGGGTGTTGCCGACAACTCCGGCGCTCGCAGTGTAATGTGTATTAAGGTTCTGGGTGGTTCGCACCGCCGTTATGCCGGCATCGGCGACATCATCAAGGTTTCCATCAAGGAAGCTATTCCTCGCGGTAAAGTGAAGAAAGGTGATGTGTATAACGCGGTGGTCGTACGCACCCGTAAAGGCGTTCGTCGTCCGGACGGCTCAGTCATCCGTTTCGACAACAATGCGGCTGTGTTGCTTAACAACAACCAACAGCCAATCGGTACTCGTATTTTTGGCCCGGTGACCCGTGAACTCCGTAATGAGAAGTTCATGAAGATTGTGTCCCTGGCACCCGAAGTACTGTAAGGAGTCGAACGATGGCAGCTAAAATCCGTCGCGAAGACGAAGTAATTGTTCTTACCGGCAAAGACAAGGGCAAGCGTGGCAAAGTCACTCAAGTCCTGATTGCAAAAGGTAAGGTAATCGTGGAAGGCATCAACCAGGTGAAGAAACACCAGAAGCCGGTACCCGCATTGGGTCAGGCTGGCGGTATCGTCACCAAAGAAGCCCCCATCGATGTATCTAACATCGCGCTGTTCAACTCTGCCACTGGCAAGGCTGACCGCGTTGGTTTCCGGATTGAAGACGGCAAGAAAGTCCGTTTCTTCAAATCCACCGGCGAACTTGTGAAGTAATTGGAGTTTAACGATGGCGAAACTGCATGATTACTACAAATCCGATGTAGTAAATGAACTGTCCAAGCAGTTCGGTTACAAGACTATCATGCAAGTCCCTCGGATCGAGAAAATCACCCTGAACATGGGTGTTGGTGAAGCGATCTCTGACAAGAAGTTGCTGGAAAATGCTGCTGCCGATATGGCTGCCATTTCCGGTCAGAAACCGCTGATCACCAAAGCACGCAAATCTGTTGCGGGCTTCAAGATTCGTGAAGGCTACCCGATAGGTTGTAAAGTAACCCTGCGTGGCGAGCGTATGTGGGAGTTCCTGGAACGGCTGATTTGCATCTCCGTACCGCGTATCCGTGACTTCCGTGGTCTGAACGCCAAGGCGTTCGATGGCCGTGGTAACTACTCCATGGGCGTGCGTGAGCAAATCATCTTCCCGGAAATCGACTATGACAAGGTCGATCGCGTCCGTGGTCTGGATATCACCATCACCACTTCCGCGAATACCGACGAAGAAGGCCGTGCTCTGCTGGCTGCCTTTAACTTCCCATTCCGCAAGTAAGGTTAGGGTTATGGCTAAAACATCCATGAAAGCACGTGAAGCAAAGCGTGCGAAGCTGGCAGCCAAGTTCGCGACCAAGCGTACCGAGCTGAAAGCTATCATCGTTGATATGAACGCTTCTGAAGAAGCGCGTTGGGATGCTGTCTTGCAACTGCAACAGCTGCCCCGTGATTCCAGTCCGTCCCGCCAGCGTAACCGTTGCAACATCACTGGTCGTCCGCACGGTTTCCTGCGGAAGTTTGGCCTCTCTCGCATCAAGGTGCGTGAGCATGCCATGAAGGGCGAAATTCCGGGCCTCAAAAAGGCCTCTTGGTAAGAATCTCGGGAGTTAGACTATGAGCATGCAAGATCCGATCGCGGATATGCTGACCCGCATCCGTAACGGTCAGGCGGCGAGCAAAGTTGCGGTTTCCATGCCTTCTTCCAAGCTGAAAGTGGCTATTGCCAAAGTGCTGAAGGAAGAAGGTTACATCGCTGGCTACTCCGTAGTAGGTGATGTGAAGCCGGAACTGGAAATTGAACTGAAATATTTCCAGGGCAAGCCGGTTGTAGAACTGATCCAACGCGTGAGCCGTCCCGGCCTGCGTATTTACAAGCGCACTACTGATCTGCCGAAAGTCATGGGCGGTCTCGGTGTTGCTATCGTGTCCACGTCTAAAGGTGTGATGACCGACCGTGCTGCCCGCAAGGCAAGCATGGGTGGTGAGATCATCTGCTACGTCGCTTAATAGGAGGTCGGAAATGTCTCGCGTTGCTAAGGCACCCGTCACTATTCCTGCTGGCGTAGAGGTGACTCTGAACGGTCAGGAACTGTCCATCAAAGGTGGTAAAGGTTCTCTGGTTCGTTCCATCCACGCCGGTGTAGAAGTGACCAAAGAAGACAATGTACTGAAGTTCGCCCCGCGCGACGGCATCGCTGGTGCTGACGCTCAGGCAGGTACTGCACGTGCATTGGCTAACAACATGGTAATCGGTGTTACCCAAGGCTTCGAGCGCAAGCTGCAGCTGGTTGGTGTAGGCTACAAAGCCTCCATCAAGGGCAATGCTGTCGCGCTGGCTCTGGGCTTCTCTCACCCGGTTGAGCATGCGCTGCCGGCTGGTGTCACCGCTGAATGTCCGTCCGCCACAGAGATCATTCTGCGTGGTGTGGACAAGCAGCTGGTTGGCCAAGTCGCCGCCGATATCCGTGCTTACCGCGCTCCGGAGCCCTACAAGGGCAAGGGTGTACGCTATGCCAACGAGCAAGTGCGTACTAAAGAAGCTAAGAAGAAGTAAGGTAACACTATGGACAAGAAAGCAGCTCGTCTCCGTCGTGCTACTCGTGCTCGGAAAAAGATGCAGGAACTGGGAGCTACCCGTCTGGTTGTTCACCGTACCCCGCGTCATATCTATGCGCAGGTTATCGCAGCCAACGGTTCCGAAGTTCTGGCCTCTGCTTCTACAGTAGAGAAAGCCATCAGTGAAGCGCTCAAATCTACCGGTAATGCTGATGCAGCTACCGCAGTAGGTAAAGCAATCGCTGAGCGTGCTATTGCCAAAGGCGTTCAGAACGTATCTTTCGATCGTTCCGGTTTCAAGTATCACGGTCGTGTAGCCGCTCTGGCTACCGCTGCTCGTGACGCTGGTCTTCAGTTCTAAGCTAGGAGTCGAAGATGGCTAAAGTCGAATCTCAAGCCGGCGAACTGCAAGAAAAGCTGATTGCAGTAAACCGTGTTTCGAAAACTGTTAAAGGTGGTCGTATCATGTCCTTCACCGCGTTGACCGTGGTGGGTGATGGTAACGGCCGTGTAGGTTACGGTTACGGTAAGGCCCGTGAAGTTCCGGCCGCTATTCAAAAAGCGATGGAACAGGCTAAGCGTAACCTGAACAAGGTTGAACTGAACAATGGCACTCTGCACCACCCGGTGCGCGGTGTTCACTCCGGTTCCACCGTGTTCATGAAGCCGGCCTCACAAGGTACTGGTATCATTGCAGGCGGCGCCATGCGTGCCGTTCTGGAAGTTGCTGGTATCCACAACGTGCTGGCCAAGACCTACGGTTCCACCAACCCAATCAACGTTGTTCGCGCAACTGTCGACGCTCTGGTTCACGGTCAATCACCGGAACAGATCGCTGCCAAGCGTGGTCTGCGCGTTGAAGAAATTCTGGGGTAATGCGACATGGCTAACACTGTAAAAGTAACTCAAACTCGCAGCTCTATCGGCCGTCTGCCAAAGCACAAGGCGACTCTGCGTGGTCTGGGTCTGCGTCGCATTGGTCACACCGTTGAGCTGGAAGATACTCCCTGCGTACGCGGCATGATCAACCAGGTTTATTACATGGTTAAGGTGGAGGGCTAAGCATGCGTCTGAATACTCTGTCTCCGGCCGCTGGTTCCAAGCGTGTTAAGCACCGTCCGGGCCGTGGTATCGGTTCTGGTCTGGGCAAGACCGGTGGTCGTGGTGTGAAAGGTCAAACTTCTCGTTCCGGTGGCGGTAAAGTCCGCAACGGTTTCGAGGGTGGCCAGATGCCTTTGAAAATCCGTCTGCCGAAGTTCGGTTTCTTCTCTCGCAAATCTTTGGTTTCTGCCGAAGTGCGCCTGAATGAAATCGCCCTGGTAGAAGGTGATGTGGTCGATCTGAGCACTCTGAAGCAAGCCGGTGTTGTTACCAAGAACATCGTTTTCGCTAAAGTTGTTCTGTCTGGCAACATTGACCGTGCTGTGACCGTTCGTGGTCTGTCCGTCACCAAAGGTGCACGTGCAGCCATCGAGGCCGCTGGCGGTAAAATCGAGGAATAATCAGTACAATGGCTAAGAAACCAGGATTGGATGTTAAAGCACAAGGTGGTCTGAGTGAATTGAAGAGCCGTCTGCTCTTCGTTCTCGGGGCAATTATCGTGTTCCGCGCAGGCTCTTATGTGCCGATTCCTGGTATTGACGCCGCCGTACTGGCCGAGTTGTTCCAACAACAGAAGGGCACCATCATTGAGATGTTCAACATGTTCAGTGGTGGTGCACTCTCGCGTGCTTCTATTCTTGCGCTGGGGATCATGCCGTACATTTCGGCGTCGATCATTATCCAGCTGCTGACTGTGGTTCATCCTGCTCTTGCTGAACTCAAGAAAGAGGGTGAATCCGGCCGTCGCAAGATTAGCCAATATACCCGTTGGGGCACGCTGGTTTTGGGAACGTTCCAGGCCATTGGTATTGCAACCGGTCTGCCGAATATGATGCAAGGACTCGTGACTCATCCGGGTTTGGGCTTCTATTTCACAGCCGTTGTGAGTCTGGTCACCGGTACCATGTTCTTGATGTGGTTGGGTGAACAGATTACCGAGCGTGGGATTGGTAATGGTATCTCGCTGATTATTTTCACGGGTATCGTTGCTGGTCTGCCTCATGCCATTGGCGCTACGGCCGAACAGGCACGTCAAGGGGAATTGCACATCCTGCTGTTGTTGTTGCTGGGCTTGATTGTTTTCGCAGTGACTTACTTTGTGGTGTTCGTGGAGCGTGGTCAACGTCGTATCGTCGTTAACTATGCCAAGCGTCAACAAGGCCGCCAGGTATTCGCCGCGCAAAGCACACACCTGCCGTTGAAAGTGAATATGGCCGGTGTGATTCCTGCGATTTTCGCATCCAGCATCATCCTCTTCCCAGGGACCATTACCTCTTGGTTTGGTCAGGGCGAGGGCAAGGTGGCAGATATCCTGCAACAGGTCTCTATGGTCCTGCAGCCGGGTCAACCCTTGTATGAGATGCTCTATGCAGCAGCCATTATCTTCTTCTGCTTCTTCTATACCGCGCTGGTGTTCAACCCCCGCGAGACAGCAGATAATCTGAAGAAGAGTGGAGCCTTTATCCCGGGGATCCGCCCGGGCGAGCAGACAGCACGTTACATCGATAAGGTTATGACTCGCCTGACATTGGCAGGTGCGCTTTATATAACCTTTATCTGTCTGGTACCCCAGTTCTTGATGACTGCCTGGAACGTACAGTTCTACTTCGGTGGCACTTCGCTGCTGATTATCGTGGTAGTTATCATGGACTTCATGGCTCAGGTTCAGACCCATATGATGTCTCATCAATATGGCGACGTCCTGAGGAAGGCCAACCTGAAGGGCTACGGCCGCTAAAGGTCGGCGTAGTTACGGAGTTAAGCAATGAAAGTTCGTGCTTCCGTTAAGGCAATCTGCCGTAACTGCAAAATCATCAAGCGTCACGGTGTGGTGCGTGTGATTTGCAGCGAGCCAAAGCATAAACAGCGCCAAGGCTAATTTTTTACGGTTAGTACTTGCAACAAATAGTTGTGCTGGCTAATATAGCCAGCCAACTTTTGTTGTGTATTGGTTGACCGCCACGTATCCGCTCACGGGCTTTGTGGTGGTCGTTATCTACTATATGTAGGAGTGAATAGTGGCCCGTATCGCTGGCATTAACATTCCTGACCATAAGCATGCAGTCATTGCGTTGACTGCGATTTATGGCGTCGGTCGTACCCGCTCCAAGGCCATCTGTGCCGCAGCCGGTATCGCTGAGAATGTGAAAATTAAAGACCTGGACGAAGCTCAGATCGAGAGTCTGCGTGAACAAGTAGGTAAATTCACCGTTGAAGGTGACCTGCGTCGTCAGATTTCCATGAACATCAAGCGATTGATGGATCTGGGTTGCTACCGTGGTTTGCGTCACCGTCGTAGCCTGCCTGTTCGTGGTCAACGTACCAAGACCAACGCTCGTACCCGTAAGGGTCCGCGCAAGGCTATCAAGAAGTAACGGGAAGGTAGAAAATGGCTAAAACTCCGACTCGTGCTCGCAAGCGCGTTAAAAAGCAAGTGAGCGACGGTATTGCGCACGTTCATGCATCTTTCAACAACACAATCGTGACCATTACTGACCGTCAGGGCAATGCTCTGTCTTGGGCTACCTCTGGTGGTTCCGGTTTCCGTGGTTCCCGTAAGTCCACTCCGTTTGCTGCCCAGGTAGCTGCTGAGCGCGCTGGTGAGATCGCCAAAGAATACGGCGTGAAGAACCTGGAAGTCATGGTCAAAGGTCCGGGTCCCGGTCGTGAGTCTTCCATCCGCGCTCTGAACGCGGCTGGTTTCCGCATCACTAATATTACTGATGTGACTCCGATCCCGCACAACGGTTGTCGTCCTCCCAAGAAGCGCCGCGTATAACGCTGTAGCTACTTGGTCTAGGATTGTTGGAGAAAGAAGATGGCAAGATATATCGGTCCTAAGCTTAAGCTTAGCCGTCGTGAGGGCACCGACCTCTTCCTGAAGTCTGGTGTTCGTGCGATTGATTCTAAGTGCAAGATTGACACCGTTCCTGGTCAACATGGTGCGCGTAAAGCGCGTCTGTCTGACTACGGTGTGCAACTGCGCGAGAAACAAAAAGTACGTCGTATCTACGGCGTATTGGAAAAACAGTTCCGCAACTACTACCGCGACGCTGCCCGTCAAAAGGGTAACACCGGTGAAAACCTGTTGCAGCTGCTGGAAGGTCGTCTGGACAACGTCGTCTACCGCATGGGCTTCGGCGCCACTCGTGCTGAGTCTCGTCAGCTGGTGAGCCACAAAGCCATCATGGTAAACGGCCGCGTTGTGAATGTTCCTTCTTTCCAGGTATCCCCTGAGGACGTGATCTGCGTTCGCGAGAAGGCTAAGAAGCAAGCGCGTATCAAAGCTTCCCTGGAAGTTGCTGGTCAGCGCGAGAAGCCGACTTGGGTAGAGGTTGACGCTGCTAAGATGGAAGGTGCCTTCAAGCGCCTGCCAGAGCGTTCCGACCTGTCTGCCGACATTAACGAACAGCTGATCGTCGAGCTTTACTCCAAGTAAAGCTAGCTTCTAAAGAGAGGACACAATGCTGGGTTCTGTAACAGATTTTCTTAAACCGCGGCTAGTTGACATCGAGCAAGTTAGCCCGACTCACGCGAAAGTGACTCTCGAGCCGCTTGAGCGTGGCTTTGGTCACACGCTGGGTAATGCCCTGCGTCGTATTTTGCTGTCATCTATGCCCGGTTGTGCAGTTACTGAAGTCGAGATCGACGGAGTACTGCACGAGTACAGCAGCAAAGAAGGTGTACAGGAAGACATTCTTGAAATCCTGCTCAACCTGAAAGGTATCGCTGTGAAGCTGGAAGGCAAGGACGAGGTAACTCTGTCCCTGACCAAGTCTGGAACAGGCCCCGTTACCGCTGGTGATATCACTCACGGTGATGAAGTCGAGATCGTAAACCCGGAGCACGTAATCTGCCACCTGACAGGCGCCAATGCTGAGATCAGCATGCGTCTGAAAGTTCAGCGCGGTCGTGGTTATGTGCCTGCTTCTGCTCGTGTTCACAACGATGATGAAGAGCGTCCTATTGGTCGCCTGCTGCTGGACTCCGCGTTCAGCCCCATCGTTCGCATCGCCTACAATGTTGAGGCGGCACGTGTGGAACAGCGCACCGACTTGGACAAGCTGGTTATCGACATGGAGACCAATGGTACTCTGGATCCGGAAGAAGCCATTCGCCGTTCTGCCACTATTTTGGCCGAACAGCTGGAAGCCTTCGTGGATCTGCGCGATGTCAGCGTGCCCGAGAAGAAAGAAGAGAAACCCGAGTTTGATCCGATTCTGCTACGTCCTGTCGATGATTTGGAGCTGACAGTTCGTTCAGCGAACTGTCTGAAGGCAGAAGCTATCCACTATATTGGTGATCTGGTACAGCGTACCGAAGTTGAGTTGCTTAAAACTCCTAACCTCGGTAAGAAGTCCCTGACTGAGATCAAGGACGTGTTGGCCTCCCGTGGTCTGTCTCTTGGCATGCGCCTCGAGAACTGGCCGCCCGCCAGCATCGCTGACGAGTAATCCAGATTACGGGTTTCACAGATTTAGTTAGAAGGATAAGGTCATGCGCCATCGTTTGAGTGGTCGTCAACTGAACCGGAACAGCAGCCATCGTCAGGCTATGTTCCGCAACATGGCCAGCTCCCTGGTTCGTCATGAGATCATCAAGACGACTCTGCCTAAGGCAAAAGAGCTGCGTCGTGTAGTTGAACCGCTGATCACCCTTGCCAAGACTGATAGCGTTGCTAATCGTCGCCTGGCATTTGCCCGTACTCGCGATAACGCGATCGTGGCTAAGCTGTTCAATGAACTGGGCCCGCGCTACCTGGAGCGCGCCGGCGGTTATACTCGCATTCTGAAATGCGGTTTCCGTGCAGGCGACAACGCCCCTATGGCTTACATTGAGCTGGTAGACCGCCCGGCCGCTGCTGAAGCAGCTGCTGAGTGATAAAGAAAAAGCCGGGCTTGTCCCGGCTTTTCTTTTAATGGATTCTGATACTGCCTCAACTGCCTCAACTGCCTCAACTGCCTCAACTGCCTCAACTGCCTCAACTGCCTCAACTGCCTCAACTGCCTCAACTGCCTCAACTGCCTCAACTGCCTCAACTGCCTCAACTGCCTCAACTGCCTCAACTGCCTCAACTGCCTCAACTGCCTCAACTGTACTGTGGCTATTAACCTAGCCCTTCGTCTACTTTTTCCTTATATAGGTATTCCTCTTCTTCGAGGCGAGCCTTCATTTACTTGGTGCAGGGGTGTAAGTACCAACAAGATGCAGAGACCTATACAAGGAACGCTGCCAACTTGCTCCTAACTTAGGTTCATTTTGTGGATAAGTTTGTATAAAAGCTGTGCCTTGTTGTGAATAACTAAAAAATTGCCATTTTTTGCAATTTTATTGCTTTGAGGGGCTTGCCAGAAAGCTTCAGCTCCCTATAATGCGCCTCCATCGACAGGGCAAGCGGCAACGCAAACAACCTCGTCGGTAACCTCGAAAAGCCTTTGAAAATAAGGCTTGACTCGAGAAAGCGGTTGAGTAGAATTCCACTCCCGCAGCAACACACT
>NZ_JAPCIX010000036.1:0-24532 GCF_027707605.1 Aeromonas sp. QDB31
GAAAGCCTAGTCAAAGAGCTGTCACGAGAACACCGTTAGCTTAGCGTACGATTTTTTCCGAATTCTGCGGTTCCCCCTATGTCAACGATTTCAACCAATTCGGGCGTACCTACTCGGTGCGGGTGCAGGCAGATGCCACCTATCGCAGCCATGCCGATGATATCGGCAAACTGAAGGTGCGTTCGGTCTCGGGTGAGATGATCCCCCTGTCGGCCCTGATGAAGGTGGAGCACACTGTCGGTCCTGAGCGGGCGATGCGCTACAACGGTTTCCTTTCTGCCGATATCAGTGGCGGGCCGGCGCCTGGTTTCAGTTCGGGGCAGGCCAAGGCCGCCATCGAGCGGATCGCCGCCGAGACCTTGCCTCAGGGCATAGGTTTCGAGTGGACCGAACTCACCTATCAGGAGATCCTGGCTGGCAACTCGGCGCTGTGGGTTTTTCCACTTGCCATCCTGCTGGTGTTTCTGGTGCTGGCCGCCCAGTACGAGAGCCTGACGCTGCCGTTGGCCATTTTGCTCATAGTGCCGATGGGGCTACTCTCGGCCATGGTGGGGGTCTGGCTCTCTGGCGGGGACAACAACGTCTTCACCCAGATTGGGCTCATCGTACTGGTTGGACTCTCGGCCAAGAACGCCATTCTCATCGTGGAGTTTGCCCGTGAACTGGAGTTGGCTGGACGGGCGCCGTTGGCTGCCGCCATCGACGCCGCCAGGCTGCGGCTGCGGCCAATCTTGATGACCTCGTTGGCTTTTATCATGGGGGTGTTGCCCCTGGTGCTGGCAAGCGGTGCCGGCGCCGAGATGCGATCGGCCATGGGGGTGGCGGTTTTCTCCGGCATGATAGGGGTGACCCTGTTCGGTCTGTTCCTGACCCCGCTCTTCTATGTGCTGCTGCGGCGCCTCTCAGGCAATCGCCCGCTGGTGAGCCATGGGGAGCAGAACATGGAGTAGTCAGTCTGGTTGATGAGCAATGAACCTATACAAAGAGGCCCAATGGGCCTCTTTTGACTGGGAATACCACCGCCATATAATAGATGAACTAATCTGACTTAGAAGACTTATGACCGGCCTGCAGCCTTCGCCGCAGCCTCAACCCACTTCCCCAAGTTTTCACGGCCTTTTTGATTGTTCCACAAATAGTGGGTGGTGTTAGGGACACGAAGAGAGCAGCAGTTCGTGGTTTTTCCGTTGAGGTCTGCGATTTTGCTAATGTCGATGGTCAGGATACCATTGCCGCGCTCAATGCTTTTCTCGATCTCGTACTTCACCCATTTGCTCTTGTCAGTTGTTGCGCCAACCAGAACTACCGTGACACTCGTGCCGTGCAACTGATCGTCAATCCATTTCTTGATGGCTGTATCGCCCTTGCGCTCGACTTCTTCGAAATCAGCCTTATCGATAAACCCCACCTTGGTGTCAGAAGCGATGACGTTGCTATTCCGTACGTTCATTGCACGGTGCACGTCTTCGTACTGGAAGCTGAAAAATACCTTTCTTGCCATGTTGTTCGTCCTTAAAGGAGGGGCAGTAGGGAGAGGATGATGTCGTGAGCGCGCGCTAGATCAGTGTGTGGGGCACCCAGTTCTTGTAACAGTGGGGTGATCTTCTTGCCATGTTCGTGATTCGATTCATCGTATGCCTGAATCACCTCATTCCAAAGATCAGCTGAGATCGAGCCGGTAATGCCAACCGGAATGACGAATAGGCCATTGGCAACTGCAATCTCAAACTCTTCGCGCATACCGTTGGACGGCACCACAGCTCCTGTCTTGTCCAGCTTGTTGCCGAAAAGAAAGAGTGCAACACCGGCATGAGCGAGCATGTTGCGGCGGTACTCCGTCCAGAGCTCTGGCAATGGACGCTCGCCAGACTGGCTCTGGGGGAAGGGACGTAGGACTAGTTGATCGTTGTCGAGGCGACCACCGTTCATGATAGTTTGTTCAAGCACGCCGGTAATAACGGCACTACCAACCCCCAAGCCGAACCCGGAAATAACCCGGTACTGCGCCTTGCTGATAGCCTTACTCAGTTTGTAAACGAACTGCTCTGCCTCGGACTCGGTCCAGGGGCTGTAGTCATGAGCCGCGCCAGAGATAAAGATGGTTTTGCGTTTATGACGGTGCTCAATCTCTCGCAGAATGTCGGTGATCTCTGAGAACTCATCGACGTAGACGGCCTTGATCCCAACCCGTAGCAGCTCGTGTTTGAAGAGGTCTTCTTTGCGCTGGCGATACTCGAATTCGGCTTGCTCTTCTCCTTCCATTCTGCTTGCCTTGCGAAGGATGCAGTAGTGCTGGCGTTGATCTTGTGCGAACTGAATGCGGACTCGACTCAGGATGTACTCAAGGTTAGGATCGGTGAAGCTGAAACCCAGAAACAGGAAGGTCTTGGCGATCAGGTCACCGCTCAGTGCAGTTATGAACGGTTGCATCTTAACGTGGTAGCGTTCGTAGTCATCACGGATCAGTACGGCCTCAGACGCGTGATCGACGTCTCCATGCATTTTGTAAACCACTGCATCTCGTTTGGGACGGGTAGTTGCGAGCTGCTTGTTGGTGTACTTGACGTCCGGAACCTTCCCATTGCGCTCAAGCGAACTCTCGATAAGCTTGTCGTAATTGGTAGTCCAATATGTCTGGATCGGTAGCCTGGCTACGATTTCGTGATTTACAGTCGGCGCTACGCCGGATGAGAATTCGGTGACCAGCATCTGATTCAGCTTCGAGCGGTTGGTCGCATTAGCATTTGCATGATATTGTGCCAATGTCACCAGATCCCATTCTTTCTCGACATCGAGATCCAGATCGTCGGCGATCGGCTTCAGCAGCGACCTCCAATCCACATAGCCTGCAGCTCGGGAAAACCCCGCACCTGCAAAAATTGCCAGATTTCCTTCGGCCAGCTCTTTGGACAGATTGTCTATGAGCCGTAGATGTTCCTTTTTCATAATTTAGTCACTACTGGTAAGTTGGATTTAAAGAGTTCGCACCCACTTGCCATTGCCTTTAGTGTCAAAGAAAGCAAGACCAGCACCGCTAGCAGGCACATCGATTTTGTTATAGAGGTTCAGGTATTCGTTACCATAAAAATGGCCCTGGCTGTCCTGTGTGGGGACAATCGCGATGTGTTCATGGGACTTTTTTCCGTCCGCAAAACCGATTTCCCAAGGACACCAGCGCGATGCCATCGAATTCTGCGTCGCAAGAAAGAGGAACCAGTCGGCCCGTACAATGGCGGTTTTGATATTGAAGGCAGTCTTAGCGTCAGGCTTGTCGGGCATAGTTTGATCCTGCCAGTCGATGTAGACATCCCACCCTTGATTCTTCAGCAACTCCTGTAAGCCCAGAGCGAGCAGTGAGTCCTTATGGCTGTGGCTTAGAAAGGCTGTAGGTTGCCCAAATCGCTTGGCAAATTGCCCCTGCATGGGGCGGCGTTGACCTGCGTTAAGGAGGTCTGATTGGCGAACTGGCATAAGCAAGCCTCCCTAGCTTTTTGTAGGCAAGTAAATTGCCATCATTTAGCGTGTAACTCAGGTGCCTTTATCGAAAGACATTATTTCAACGGATTGGAGATATCACCGAACGATCCAGCGGGGGCAGCAGTGCGGTCTTTAAACACATTAATGACAACCCGTTGGACTGGATTGAAGTGGCGTTTGCTGGCTAAGCCTCTCCTCAAAACAACGACCCAGTTCTAAAAGAATGTCCGTAGAGTTCAGAGATTTGCTTCTGGAACTGAGTTTGCCCTCCATAGCTAGGGTGTCTCACGCAAATCACGGGTACAGAATCTGTGATGCGATGAGCCGCAGCGGCGGCATCGTTGCCGATGGCTACGATGCGAGATGGACGCAGCAAAACAATGAGCTGTTGGAGCAATTCTTCGCCAGCTTGCCTCTCGCGAGCATTGTGCTGCCGATTGGTGAAAGGATCTCCCGATTTATGCGGATGAAGAGGAAAGACGTTCCAGAGGAAGATCCGAGCATCAATGTGCTCCAGCATGCCCCATATGACCGCGGCGGTTCGTTCGGCTACAGCACTGCCTATCGTTGGCCGTTCGACAACCTGGTCGAGATTCCAACGTCTAGTATGCTGGCTTATGTGAATATCATCGGTCAGGGCTAATCCAGTGCGGCGGCCTCCGCGGTATCCGAGGTCTCGTCCGATCCATATCGCATCTACAGGGGTCTCGATTGCACGACGTAGCATAGCGGACAGGGCGACAGCACGGCGACGCGGTGCGTCGTGTCGATCATGAACTTCACAAAGATCCGAATATGGATTGAAACAGTCTTTAAACTGCAGCGAAGCGACTGCATCAACGAATGGGTGAATTTTCATTTATCAGACTCAAGTGGCATGTATTTGATAGTGCGTTCTATTCGATTACCAATGATCCAGCCACCTTGATTTTTCTTGAGTTGGCGGAAGACAGCGTAGCCGTCGAGGATTGCCTTTTCCCAGAGTTTCAGTGGACATTTCTCCACTTCGTAACCACTCACGAACTCGCTAATGGTCTTGAGAATTCCGAGTGAAACTTTTTCCTGGTTCTCGAAGAAATTCAATTCTTTGGCTCTGGAAAAAATCCAAGCGGTAAGTCCTTCTTCAACCACAATAGCCCGGCCACTGTCCTGCTCCTCATCGCATTTTGGATTGCTTTTTCTCTTGTGTTTGATCAATGCCCGTATCACCGGTGACCAATGCAAAATTGCAACATAGGCTAAATGGAAGACATCATGGAACCGGTAGTCATCGCGGTCGGCGATATTATCGGCCAATGGGTCTCCAATGAATACTCCGTTCCACTGGAGATAACTCTTGCCACTACCTCGTTGATTGACCCGGATTTTGAAGTCACGAGGTAGCTGTTCTTCAATGCTAAACTCACTGTCGAAATCAAGGCCAGCTAGATCTTCTACCTGTGGCTCCAAAAACGCACCGCGAACTTTTCGAAGATTGTCGCGAGCTACATCCGAAAACGCAAGTTCGGCCGCATGGATTGCATCCAGATAGGTTCGTGCGAAATCAATCAAAGCAGCTCGCGCGGGCGTGGTTCCCAGCAGGGCTGCTGCTGACTGCCCCAAGCGCACCAAGGTGGCATCCAACGAAGTAGCTGTGGTGACAGTATCTTCGGTGATGTCGCTTGCAGTGCCTACATTCTTGAAATCCCCGTGGCTCGCAGCTTCCGCGAAGATCTCTTCAAGAGGAATCTGCAGACGCCTACAGATCGCGGCTAAATACCAGAGGGTGTCGCCAAACTCTTCTTCTGCCGCCTTCTTAAAACCAGGGTAAGCAGTTCCCTCTCTAACACTCTTTTTGGCCGTAGCCATTATTCCGCCAACTTCTCCGTATAGACCTTGGAGAACAGGACTGAAGTCATTCGGGTTGAGTACGTCTGTGGCTGCAATCTCCGCAGCGTAATTCGAGAGCAAGAGGAAGCCTTCACTTTTCATTTGTTACCTGCGAAGAGTTAGCCATTCGAGTGGGGCGCCTTGATACCCCCTCACGTTAAAGCTGAGAATCCATTGTTCAAGGTTCGCGATCAGTTTCGCGTCGTCAAAAGTGGTTATGCCTATTCCTGTTTTGCATAGAGGACGATTTTGCTGGTCTTTCAGTGCCTCAGGAAACTTCGGACCCTTGCCTCCGAAATACACAAAGTCATTGCTGATCAGTACCCTGTTTACACCCGTATCACGGGTGACATGATCAGGGTTTAAAGTGCCATCATGAAGGGAGTGGAATGAGTCCCTTTGTTGCCAGGCATCGTCAGGTGCAGCCCTGAAATAGATATTGTCCCCACAACTCTGTTTCCGACTTCCATTGCGGTATGGCTTCTTGAATTCAAACCGTGGATCTTCTCCATATTCGTCAAATGTCATCACTTCGGTGACACGCATCGCATACACGAGATGCCCGCCACGTCGGGCGGTTTTATTATTGCTGCCACTGCCGACCACCCAATCACCGATGCCAGCGGATCGGCGGATATTGGGTTTGCAAGTCGCAAGCGTGCAATAACTATAGAAAGGATTTGGTGCAAAACCACTGTCGTATCGCACCACATAGGAATGAATGCGAGCCATCAGCAAGGATGCCGTTTGAGGGGAACCGGGTCACAGTCGCCACCGTCAGGTTTTTCCCATGAGTCCTTCCCGTTGATCGCGTCAATGATTGAATCGCCGTTCCACCCAACCAGAGCGTCTGCATATTCTTTCAGGGCTTCTGGGAGGTCGCATTCCTTCTCACCGTGTTCCCAAATACCAATAATGCGCTTTCCCTGTTTGGCCGCATACTCGATTTCCCAGTTCACCCAATCGCTATTCTTGGTCTGAGGAGAAACGTAGCATACGAACACACCAGCCCAGTTGATAGCGGGAGCAAGTATCTGGGTCTTTATGTAGTGCTCATCGGTCGCATTATTGAACTTTCCTGTATGGATGGAGGAATCCCTGATTTCCATCCCTTTCGGAGCCAACAGATCCTTTAGCTTCTGGAGTCCGAGATCGTCCTTATGGACATGGCTAATAAACATGTTCCTTTTCTCTGTCACCTATCACCTCCATTGTCTCCATGTGGGTCGAAGATCGTAACCGTGATTGTGTACGCTGTGGTAAGAAACCGAGTGATGTTCACCTTATCGCTTTTCTGGAACCCATGAATGAATACATAACAGGGCCCAACACGGGCTGATTGAAAATTTGAAATACAAAAACAGTTAAATTCGACTTCTAATTTAATATTTACAATTTTTTTGAGGTTGAATGCAACATTGAATCTCTATTGGTGTTTTTTCATAATTGAAAGCCCACACTCATAAAAGTCAATGTTAAATGTCTAGGCTAATATAACCTACCAAAAAACCACCATCTACCATTTTTAGTAGCATCACTTTGTCTGAATCGCCCCTACTTTCCTAGACACCTCAAGAGCCTCAAACTGAGGTCATTCAGGAGGCGCTATAAGCAAGCAGTAACGTCACTCGAGAGAAATCAGTGTCAAAAAAACAGCCGCATAGCGGCTGAAAGGCTGGCGTATCGCATCCTGCGGCACCAGTAGGCATCCGTTATGCGGGCTGTGCTGTCGTAAGCGGAGTAAGCAGGCAGTCGACAAATTCCCGTTGGAAATCTGCCAATTCGTCTTGGCTTTTCCCCATGGCTTCATAGAAGGCCAGTAGGTTGTTGTACTTCATGCCGACGTAGTAGGCGCTGGCCTTCATCGGAGTGAGAACCTCCTCCATGCTGCTCTTGATTAATCCGTCGGCCGAGTAGGTGAAAGCGGTCGCACCGGCGGTGACCACGACCTGCATCTCCTTGCCCTTGAGCGCTGAGCCGCTACCAAATGCCCAGCCGTAAGCCCATACGGCATTGAGGTAGGCCTTGAGCATGGGGGTCAGGTTGAACCAGTGAATTGGGAACAGAAACACGATGCGATCGGCTTGCTCGGCGGCCCGCTGCTCGGCGGCCACGTCAAAGCGGGAGAGATCACCGCCGTAGAGGTTCTCAAGGTTTCGTACGGTCACATCGTTTTGCTGTAAGGCTGCCTTTTGCAAGGCCATGATGGCATTGGACTGTTCGGGGTAGGGGTGGGAAACGATCACCAGAGTTTTCATAATGGGTCCTTAAAATGGGGTCAATGTAAGGGAAAGTAGGCTTAGACGTGGGCACTAGGTACCAACCCTTGGACCAGATAGGCGTGGCTTTCGGCCGCAGCATGGCGGTAGCCGATAATGGCCTGATAGTCGGGGGAGTTATGCCAGGCGTGAGCCTGCTCTGCGCTGGGGAACTCCAGAAGCACTGTCAGGCCGCGCGGTCCGGTTCCCTCCAGCACCTCACTCTTGCCGCCCAGCACCAGCAACTTGCCGCCATAGGGAGGATAGGTTTGGGCCACTTTCTCCTGATAAGGCTTCATACCTTCAGGGTTATGAATCACGACATCGACGATGAAATAGGCGTTGGCCATGGTGGTACTCCTGCGTTCAGTAAAGTTTGGACCCGGCCAATCAGGCCATGGGTTGTTCCCAGGCGCCGCGGGTATCAACTCCGGTCGCGTGAGCCAGCATTTCCAGTTGCTCCATCTCTGCATTGGTCAGTTGGATGGCGGCGGCCTGCGCCGCATCGGTGACGTGGTGCACCTTGGTGGCGCCAATGATCGGCAGAGTGCCTTTGGCAATGGCCCAGGCGATGGCAATTTGCGCTGCACTGGCGTGATAGCGGCTGCCAATCTCGGTCATAGCAGTGGTCAGGGTTTCGAGTTGCGGCAGCACCTTGTTGTAACTGGTTGCGCGGCCACTGCCTTCCGGGAGCGGATTCTGGCTGTTGTAACGGCCACTCAATGCCCCTTGCTCCAGCACCATGTAGGCGAAGAAGGTGATGTTGTTTTGTTTGCAATAATCGAGAATGCCGGCCTCTTCCGAAGAGCGATACAGCAGGCTGTAGTGGTTTTGTACGGCACTGATGGCAAAGCCTGCTGCTCCCAGGATCTCGTTGGCCCGTTTGATTTGCGCCAGATTGTGATTGGAGACGCCGACCCGCCTTATTTTCCCGCTTTTAAGCAGAGGGATCAGGCCCGGAGTCCACTTCTCCACATCGTGCGGATTGTGAATCCAGTAGAGATCGATGTAATCACCGCCCAAGCGCTGCAAGCTGCTCTCGAGCATGGCCGCCACGGGCGCCTCAGAGCGCTCGTCAGCGATTTGCGGCGTAAATTTGGTGGATAACACCAGCTCATTGCGGGTGTGCTGTTTGACCAGTTTGCCGAGGGAGGTTTCAGAGGTGCCCATCCCATAGACGGCAGCGGTGTCCCACAGGGTCAGACCTGTCTTTAAGGCAGTCTCAAATACGGCCTGCATCTGATCGTCGGTGAGGTGATTGCCAAAAACCTGATCGCCACCGGCAAAGCCGGCTCCCCAGGACCAAGTGCCCAGTGCAATGGGTGCCAATGTGTTCATGGATGTTCCTGTTTTAATCTGATGGTTCGATGACGTTTCGGGCTGTTCGGGAGGCAATCCCAGCGACAGCACTTCAGTGTCTGGCACCGGAGCCATCTCGTTGTTGAGCAACCGGATGGCATCGGTGTTGTTGCATTATTACTCGTAACATTGATAACCATAAGGTGTCTTATGGTTGATGGATTGGTAACCTAAGGTTATTGATTACAGTGGGAGCGAAAGATGGAGATTTCACAGCGGGTTCGCGCCATTTTGTCGTTTGTGCAGGCGGTGGATGCCGGCAGCTTTGCGGCGGCGGGCCGTGCGCTTGGCATCAGTTCGGCCGCAGTCAGCAAGAACGTGGCCAGCCTCGAGCAGGCGCTGGGTGTGCGCCTGATGAACCGCACCACCCGCACGTTGAACCTGACCGACGAGGGGGCTGTGTTTTTACGCCAGGCCCGGATCGCTCTGGAGGCACTCGATGCGGCCGTCGATGTGCTGGCCGAGCAACGGGTAGAGATCAGCGGCCATGTACGTATCTCTTGCAGCGCCGGCTTCGGGCGGGAGCACCTGCTGCCGGTGTTGCCTGCGCTACAACAACGCTATCCGGCGCTGACGGCCGAGGTCGATTTTGACGACCGGGTGATCGATCTGGTGCGCGATGGTTATGATTTGGCTCTCAGAGGTGGCCAGATTGTCGATTCTGCGCTGGTGTCGCGGCCCATCTGTCGCCTGCCGATGGCGCTGGTGGCCTCGCCCGATTATCTGGCTCGCGCCGGAGTGCCTGATACGCCCGAGGCGCTGCGGTCACACCGCCTGATTGTGCGCCGTTTTCTGGGGGGAAAGGCCTCGCCCTGGCAGTTTCGCGATGGGGAGGGGAACCAGACTGCGCTGGAACTGGATGGTGCCGTGCTGACCCTGTCGGCTCCCGAGGCATTGGTACAAGCCGCAGCGCTAGGCATGGGGGTTGCGCAGGTGGGTCTCCATACCGCCTGGCCCTACCTGCGTGATGGCCGGCTTAAGGCGCTGTTACCTGGCATCCACCATCCGGGCAACTACGAGATGGTGCTGCAATATCCGCACCGTGCCCTGATGGCGCCGCGTGTGCGCGCCACCATCGATCATCTGCTAGCTGTCTTTGCGAGCGATGCAGCGTTACATGTGCCGCTGCACGCACTGGAGGAGTATGCCTGTCGCCCATGAGTGTCTTGATGTGCACGCCTTCAAGGCGTGGGACAAGACATTTATAACGCTGCTCCAGCGGCCATCCGCGTGATACCCGGCGAGGTGGGAAGAACCAGGCGCAGCTTCTTGCTTGCACAAAAGAGGCCGGCCTTTGCTACGTTGGGCCGGCCTGCGGGATCAGGCTTGCGCCTTGAGGGTGGCCATGTCGATGACAAAGCGGTACTTCACGTCGCTTTTGAGCATGCGCTCGTAGGCGTCGTTGATATCCTCCATGGCGATGACTTCAACATCCGACACGATGTTGTGCTTACCGCAAAAATCGAGCATCTCTTGGGTGGCCGCGATGCCACCGATCATGGACGCCGCCACCGCTTTGCCGCCAATGACCATCGGCATGGTGTTGAGTGCTGGATCAAGCGGGCCAAGATAGCCCACCAGTACCAGTGACCCTTTGAAGCGCAGGGTCGGGATATAGGCGTTGATGTCGTGCACGTAGGGGACGGTGTCGACGATCAGGTGAAAGTGACCTGCCACCTGCGCCATCTGCGCAGCATCGGTCGAGATCACCACCCGATCGGCGCCGAGACGATAGGCATCCTCTTCCTTGCCGATGGAGCGGGTAAACAGCGTCACTTCCGCGCCCAGCGCCTTGGCCAGCTTGATAGCCATGTGCCCCAAACCACCCAGCCCTACGACGGCAACACGGCTGCCGGGACCGACCTGGGCGTTTTTGAGCGGTGACCAGGTGGTGATACCGGCACACAGCAGCGGCGCGGCCGCTCGCAACTCGAGGTTGTCGGGGATGCGCACCACAAACGACTCTTTGACCACTACCTTCTCGGCGTAGCCGCCCTGGGTCAGGCTGCCGTCGATGCGATCAGGCGCACCATAGGTGTAGGTTGCGCTGTCGCTGCAGTGCTGCTCATGGCCCTCGGTACAGGCATCGCAATGGCCGCAAGAGTCGACCATGCAGCCGACCCCGACCTGATCACCCACCTTGAATTTGCTGACCTGGCTGCCGACGGCCACCACTCGACCGATGATTTCATGACCCGGCACGATGGGATAGTGGGTCCAGCCCCAGTCATTGCGAGCTGTGTGCAGATCGGAGTGGCAGACGCCGCAATAAAGAATGTCGATCTCCACATCATCGGGGCGCGGTGTTCGGCGAGAGATGGGGTACAGTGCCAGAGGCGCCGTGGCCGAGGTGGCGGCATAGGCTTTGACGGACTTGATCATGATTGTCTCCTGTGAATCGGCATCGGATGCCGGCTTTTCTTGTTTTGGCCTGCTTGTGCCTCTGGGGGGCTAGGTGCAGGCTCGGTTGCACTGTGCGATGGCGAATGAATTTGCTAACGGATTGGTCAACTTACTGGTCAAGCGTGACGGGCCTGAGCCGGCTGCCATTGCCGACCACCAGGGAGGCGGCGGTCAGCAACAGGGCGCTGCCCATAAAGGTGGCGCTGATAGAGAAAGAGTCCAGCAACCAGCCTCCCAAGGCGGCCCCCAATGTGATGGATAGCTGAATGGCGGCGACCATCAGACCACCGCCGCTCTCTGGCGTGTCGGCGATGCCCTGGGTGATCCAGGCGGACCAGGCGACCGGAATGGCGGAGTTGAGCGTCCCCCAGAGGATCAGCATCAGGGCCACCCCCCAGAAGTGATGCGCCACCGTCAGCAGCGCCAAGGTGATGACGCCGAGCACCAGCGGCAACCAACGCAGCATCCGGTAGAGATGGCGGTGCAGCAGCAAGCTCACTGCCGTGGTGCCTGCAAAACCGGCCAGCCCCAGCGCCAGCAGCAGCGCCGAGAGTTGTGGCAGGTCGACCAGGGTGCGCGTCTCAAGGAAGGGGCGAAAATAGGTAAAGGCACTAAAGGCGCCGGCAAAGGTCAGCGTCACTCCTATGATGGCAATGACGACGTTGGGCCTTCGCATCAGGCGAAATGCGCTTTTCGGGCGCGCTTGGGAACGCATAGAAGGCAGGCAAAGTGCCATCCACATTAGATTGATCACTACTAGTGGCACCAGCAGCCAGAACACGCCCCGCCAGCCGATCAGCCCTCCAAGGTAACTCCCAATGGGGGCCGCAAAGGCGGTCGCGACCGCATTGCCGGTATACAGGATGCCTAACGCTTTGGGGACGGATTGGCTGCCGACCAAACGCATGATGGTGGCCGTTGCCAATGCCCAAAACCCGCCGATGACGATCCCGAGCAGAGCGCGTGCCACCATCAACACGGTAAAGTTGGGGCTAAGGGCGATCAGGATTAAAGAGGTCAGCATCACAACGGCCAGCCCCATGAGCACATGACGTCGGTCCAGCCTGTGAGAGAGGGGGGCGATCAGCAAACTGGTCGGGACGGCAAACAGGCCGGAGATGGCAATAGCAAGACCGGCCATGCCATTGCTGGCACCAAGATCGGTGGCGATCGGCGTCAGCAGGCTGACCGGCATAAACTCGGCGGCAATGAGCAGCGCCACACACAGGGACATGGCGGCAACCGCAGACCAGTGTTCGTTGACGACAGCGGGGGTATGTGATGATAACGATGTTGCGTTCATGGCATGACCTGAAAGTAAAACATGGGCTTATTCGATTGCTTCGATCGTGATGCTGGCGGCCGAGGTGGTGGTCAGGTGGGAGAGACCCGACTCAATGCGCCCCAACTTAATCAGTCCGGTCGAATAGCCAAAGTCCCGATAGAAGATCGCCAGGTTGCCCCATGGGGCGTAATAGGTGAGATCCCCCACGTTCGGGTCAATGCCCTTTGGGGCGCCCTGTGTGGTCAATTTGCGGGGCAGATAAGCAATCTTCTCGGTGTCGGCGTAATCCTCGAGGGACAGCGTCAGGGGGAGCATGGCAAAAAAGTCCCGGGCGCTGTGACTATCTTCCAGGGTGGCCGTGATGATCTGGCCGGCTATCGTCATCTTGATGTTCATACTATCTGCCTTGTTCTGAGCCTCAGTACTTGTAGCGGTTGCGGTGCTGGTCACCCCCAGCAACAGGGCCATCGCGCTGACAAACACTCCTCTGGTCATTGTTCTTTTCCCAATGCGGCGTGAAAGGTGGCGTCGAAACCAGTGAGAAAACGCGGCGAAGAGGCCGCCGCGTTTTCGACGCTTACTTCAGGTTGGTCTTGAAGAACTGCTCGAACTTGGCGAACGGGATCTTGCCAGCCTGGTTGTCATACAGGTCGACATGATTGGCGCCAGGCACAACGACCAGCTCTTTTTGCTTGCTGCCAACGGCCTTGAAGGCATCTTCGGCAAAGTAACGAGAGTGAGCCTGCTCACCGGTCACGATCAGGGTGGGAATGGATATTTCGCTTGCATAGCTCAGCAGCGGCATATTCATGAATGACAGCGGCATGGTAGTGGTCCAGGCCCCGTTGGAGTTCACCGAACGGGCATGGAAACCACGCTGTACACGGTAGTAATCGAAGAACTCCTTGAGTACCGGGTGCGGGTTTTCCGGCAGCACCTCTGGCAGGGTGCGGGCGGCAGCTGTGACATTTCCCTTGTCATCGACATAGAGGTCGTGATTGCTATGGGCATAGGTGCCACTTTCCGCGTCTTTCCAGCGTTGTTCATTCAGATATGCCAGCACGGCGCGGCGATCGGCGGTGGAATATCGATCCTTGCCATCGCCCACCCCATGCCCCATGGCCCGGCTCATGTCATACATCACGCTGGTTGCCACCGCCTTGATGCGGGTGTCGCCGGCGGCGGCATTGAGGGCCATGCCACCCCAGCCGCAAACCCCCAGCAGACCGATACGGTTGCGGTCGACCTCTTTTTGCAGGCCGAGAAAATCGACGGCGGCGCTGAAATCTTCGGTATTGATATCGGGCGAGGCCAGATCACGCGGCTGGCCGCCACTCTCACCGGTGTAAGAGGGGTCAAACGCCAGCGTGACAAAACCGCGCTCAGCCAGGGTCTGGGCATAGAGGCCGCTCGACTGCTCTTTTACGGCACCAAATGGACCGCTCAGGGCAATGGCCGCCAGCTTGGCGTCTCCCCGGTTTTTCGGCAGATAGAGGTCAGCCACCAGAGTGATGCCGTAACGGTTCTTGAAGGTGACCTTGCGATGATCGACCTTGTCGCTTTGGGCAAAGGTCTTGTCCCATTGGGTGACCATGGAGACAGGTTCAGTGGGGTTGGTGGTTTGGGCATGACTCAATGTAGAGACTCCGGTTAGTGCGGCGCCCAGCAGCAGGGCAGACGCGATAGCTGTCAGTTTTTTGGGGAGAACATTCATGGCAAAGTTCCTCGAAATTGGATTTCTGATGCGTAGTCCTGATGGTGGGGTGCTGGTTTTGTGACCCACGACACACATTCTAGTTAGAACAATTAATGATGATTAGAGGCGGTTTTTTGATAACATTAATACGTTTTTGTTCTTAATGTCGTAGCGGGTAGGAAACATAGTGGGGTGAACAGGATGACAGGCCGCGAGAATTACAACGATCTTTACGTCTTTATGTTGGTCGCTCGGGAAGGGAGTTTTACCAAGGCCGCCGCCAGGTTGGGGCTGGCCCAGTCCGGGGTCAGTCGTACGATTCGGGAGCTCGAGGCCAGGCTCGGGGTGCAACTTCTGATGCGCACCACCCGCAGCCTCTCCCTGACTCAGGTGGGTGAGCAGTTATACCGTACGGCGCTGGGTTGTTTTCAGTCCCTCGATGCGGGTCTGGCCACGCTCGCGCACTATCGTGATACCCCTTCAGGCACGGTACGGATCAACGCCAGCCAGCACGCCATCGATAAGGTGCTGCTGCCCAAACTGGCCATTTTCAGGCAGCGTTATCCCGATATTCGGCTGGAACTCATTAGTGAAAGTCGCTTCGTGAACATCATCGATGAGCGGTTTGATGCAGGCGTGCGACTTGGCGACGAGGTGGATGAGGGGATGGTGGCCGTTCGCATTACGCCCGATCTGGAGATGGTGATGGTGGCCACACCAGATCATTTTCTTCAATACGGATTTCCCCAGACGCCGGCCGATCTGGCGGGACATCCCTGTATCGCTTACCAGTTTGCCGATGGCAGCCTCTATCAATGGGAACTGTGGCAAGAGGGCAAGTCGATTAAGCATCGACCACAGGGGCAGTGGGTCTTCTCTGACAGTTACATGGAGGCGGCTGCCGCCAAAATGGGTCTGGGACTGGCCTATGTGCCAGAGGAATTGGTGAGCGATGAACTGGAGCGTGGCAGCTTAATACAGGTATTGAAACCCTATAGTCACCGTTTGGCTGGACAGTACATCTATTATCCTCACCGGAATGTCTCACCGGCATTAAGAGTGGTTATTGATGCATTAAAATTATGAAAATAGAAATCCAGTAAGTATAGAGATGGAGTTCACCTGACAACTGCATACAAAGTATGTGGTCATACAGGCTAAAAGCCTTCTGACAGCAATTAAAGATGCGGTAGTCATGTGTGAGCTTCGAATGGTAGGTACTTTACGGATCGCTTCAGCTAAACGCTCGATTAAAACCTAAACACCATCTCCTTGGCTGCAACACCACCAACCATCCCCCATCTTCACGGCAACAATAGCTCGTTACAACAGATTGATCAGGCAAGTGTCCGCCTCGTTGGGGGCATGGTAGGATGAAACCTGTTGTAAACCGGTTACCGGAATGAACCCATGGCCAATATTACTGATGTGTCGCGTCTAGCGAATGTGTCCAAAGCTACCGTATCTCGCGTCATGAGCGGTTCGCGCGGTGTGCGTGAAGAGAGTCGGCTGGCCGTGTTGCAGGCCGCCGAACAGCTGAATTTCCGACCCAATGCCACGGCGCGCTCCCTGGCGACCCAGGCGACGGATTGTGTGGGGATTATCCTATCTTCCCAGCTTGGCAATCGTCTGGCCTGCATGCTGCCGTTGCTGGAAAGGGCGTTGGCCAAGGCGGGCAAGAACATGCTGGTACGCTTTGCCGACGAGGCGCAACAGCAGCAGCTGGCGGTGGACGAACTGCTGGGCGGCCGTTGTGATGGTGTGCTGGTGCTCGGCGCCAAACAGTCTTTGGCACCGAATGAGCGCCTGGTCCAGCTTGATGGAGTGAGCGAGACGGACAATCTTAATCTCTGCTATGACCTAACGTTTGCTACCGAGAGCGCCTGTCGCTTCTTGCTTGGCAAGGGACATCGCCAACTGGTGTTGATGCTTGACGACAAGCTATCGCCTGCAGGAAAAAGTGCCATTCAAGGTTATCAACAGGCTTTGCAACAGCAATCCCTTCCCTACAACAGCCAACTGGTGTAGTGGTCGAATCATCTCGGACACCGTTTTAGGTGGTACAGTCGCCACCATTACCAGGTCGCTAAACCTACCGGGACTTGACTATGAGCTATCAGATCCTCTCTGCCACTGTGGCCAGTATTTTCGAACTGAAACGTAACCCGATGGGGACACTAAAGAAAGGTCATGGTTCAGCCGTTGCCATCCTCAACAACAATGAACCAGTCTTTTACTGTGTGCCACCAGAACTCTTTGCCTACTATGTCGAGCTGGCCGAAGATACCGAGCTAAACCGTATAGCTGATGAGCGAATCGTCTCACTCGACAGGGTCAGCATTTCGCTAGATGAACTATGACGTTCGTTCCTGTTAATCGCACTTAAGTTAGCTCATTGCGCTCGGAGTCGGTATGAATAGCCCCCCACTCAACGCTTTACACACCCACACTAGAGAAACCATTGATAACAACCCCACTTGCAATCAAAAGAACAGTGCCGGTGAAACTCCAAAGCGCTTGCTTAGCGCCTCGATATGTTGGCGAGTCAGTTTTTTGCCCTCGGCGCTATTGATAAGTTTGCTAACGTTGGACTTGGAGCCCAGCTCAGGCAGGTCAGTCAGCCCCAGACGGTACTGGATCATCAAAGTCTTCAAGACAGCAATGCCCGGCTCCACGCCTGCCAAAGCCTTGTTGAAGTCGGCGAAATCGTCAACCCCGTCTTCCCAACGTTCGATACTGGTTGCAAGTAACTCAATCAGTTGCTTATTGGTATCATAGTCAGCGACCAGCTCGTCCATCAGCTCAAGAGCTAGCTCATAATCATCCTGATTATGGATCTTGATGATATAGGGCACTTGGGCCAATGCTTCTCTAAGTTGAACCAGTGCAAGACTTAACATGATGATTACTCCTTGTTTCTCTGTTATTTATCGGCCAGCATGTCATATTCGGCATGGATGACAATATGTTTCACGTCCATGCGCTCATCCCCAAAATCAAGTAAAGCGAGCTAGCTTCCGCGACACACCGTGCCTGGCAGCATGGCCAGCGTTGTTTGGTGTCGATGCTTGGCTTCTTCGAGTACAGCTACGAGACTGGGGAAAGGCTGAGCGTTGGCGGATAAGTATGGTCAATGGCAAACCCTTTGCGGTTGCCGGTATCCGGCGAGCGTGGCAAGCAGTTCGAGGCTACACCTTTAGCTTCTGTCTGCTCACGATCAACGCCGACTCGCATCCGTTGTTGCGGAGGATGCAGAAGCCTGAGGACGAAAAGCGCAGTTTAGCTACGTGCCAAGGCTGGATTATGATGGGTGGCTGGGATGCCGGGATCCTGAGCTGGCGCGAGCCTACCTGATTCAGCAGACCGACGAGTTCGACGAGTTATTGGTGTGATTTCTGATGCCAATCAGACGCCAAGTCTGATTGGTTCTATAATGGCGCGCGTACCTAAAAACACCTGAAAAGTATTCGTATAGAATACTTTTCACAGCATCTAGTCAGACTAGATTTCGACTGTAAAAACAGAGTGTTATAAATATATTTGTATCGAAGTTTGTGTACGTAGCGTCAAACGTTACTCACGGTTGTACCGCGATTGATGTTATGGGAGGAGGTCGCGAATATCGCACTGAAGTACCTCTGAAAGGCGGTAAGCTTTCTCAAGCGTGATATTAACTGTTCCTCGTTCGATACGCCCCACATAACTCTGATCGATATCAGCGATTAAAGCGAGCTGTTCTTGGGTGATACCGAGATTAGTTCGTTTTTCACGCAACTTATTCCCAAATTTCTTCGCTATATCATGCATTTATCGCCTCTCTTGAGGCGAAAACTATCTCTGGTTGCTGAGCACAAATGAAGGGATTATAATCCCTATTTGTCGGGATTTTACTTACAATTTATGAGATCTGTGGGGGAGAACAAATCCATGTCAACGATTTATTTACCAACACCAATGTATACGGCCCTAGAAACCCAAGGGCTTGATTGTTTTTCAGTAGTCGAATGTTTAAAGGCAGGCTACGGAAATAACCATACCTCATATACAAATGCTGCAGGATATAATTATATTTACTTACAAATAAAAAAGTTGGTGGGGGAGGGGTATCTATTGAAAAAATATAGTGGGCGTAGAATTACATTTATCAAAACAAAAGAGTATTATGATTCAACCATAGAGGTATGCCATATTAAAGGATATGCAATGTCTCTTGGTAATGAAGATACACTACCACAGTTAAATAAAAGATATGGTCACTATGAGGGCTATATACAATCTCTACGAGGTGAGCAGGGTGAATATGATGAGCTAGTTAATTTATATCCACAGTATGAAGTGATTATTAACATTGCTTCTAGCCAGGTGCATGAAGAATTTAATTCCACCATGGGGAGGATTAGGGCAGTAAAAACCATTATTAAGGCCATATCATAAGGGGCTATGTTATGTACTATTAATATAGGGGAATTCATATCCGGATTTATTAATGTATTAAGTTTATTTAAATTCTATTTAACTAGTCTTTGCCCTGAGAAATAATGCTCACTTGTCTTTATCATGATTTTGCAGCTCCCTAATCAAGTAAGGACTCAAAAATCGCTCTATGTTTTTATGAAGACCTTCAGCCTTAATTGCTTGAATGACGTCTATAAGTACACGTGTATTTTGAATGACCATATTCCTAGCCTCTTCGACTTGTCCCCTTAGTGCGGCATTAGACCTTATTAATTCTGATCTACTTTTAGTCGCACCAGCACGGGCGCTTTCGCCAAGTGCTCCTTTGACCTCATTGAGCTGCATGGTTTTATAATGTTCAATTATATCTTTACGACTAGTTAGGGTGCTAATAGCTCCAGCGATAATCCCCTTCGCCTTTAGTCTTGAGTGTAAAGACTTGTTTGTTATTGGAGATGTATTATACCCCTCGCGAACCATTTGGCGTAATTCAGCTTCAATAGCCTCGTTAAGCTCGGCACCTGACATTTTATTACGCATTATTGGCCCCTTCAGCTTTCATATGTTCAATGGCGAAAAGCGTAGCTAACGTTTTAGGTTTTTTATGCTCATCTAGTTCAATTAGGTTGAGTTTTACTTTTGTAGATTCAATTTTATTTAAGTTTTCTCTTATTCTGAGTAGGTTACTAACTCTTGAGTGAAAGTCAGTGACTATTTCGTCATGTTCAATCTGATTTATATTTCCAGTCAATAGTAACTGTTTTATTCCTTTCATTTGTTTTTTCAGAATAGATTCTTTTTGAACAAGTTTACTCATATCATCAGCTCTGCCAATCATTGTAAAGTAGGGGCAAGATGAACCATCTTGGCATTTCATTGAGTAAGGGCATGACCAAGCTTGTAACTTTCGCATACAACTACCAAAGTCCAGGGGATGCAAATCAGCATGTCTATTTAGTAATTCATCCCTTGCTGTATCTGACTTCTCAATAGAAAAAGCTTCTCCAAGGCCAGCCATTAAGTCTAGAGAACTAGCTTCAAATACATTACTAAAGAATGCACTCGTGTCTTCTTTGGTTGTAAAGGAGTGAATGCTTTGTACTATTGCGTTCTCAAGCCTAAGATTCGGGTTGATTGATATCTCAGCACTTTCTTTAATAATATCTAGCGGGTTTGATAATGTATTGAGCTCATTATGAAATAAATCTAACTGCGTGCCAGTTGAGACTGCTTCACTTGCTAATGCTCTCTGCTCAATGGCTAGATGATGATATGCGGAATTTTGACTTATATCGACACGCCCCATCATAACCGCTTGTATGTGATCGGATACTCCTGCAATGGCCAGAAATGTATTAATGGTGTGTCTTGGTATGTGGGTTGTTAATGCAGGGAAATCACCACTCTCATCAATGAGGTTATATTTTTTGAAGAGCGACAAACCACCTTTCCCGTTGTTTGCGCCAACGAATTTAAGCATGTCATCCATACATATAGGAACGGGGAGGGGTTTTATTACTGATGACCTAGCTAGAGAGAGAGACCCTACAGGTGCAATAAAAAGTAAATCTTCAAAATTATGAGTTATATGGTTTCCTGTCAGTGAGTCTACAAAGCTATAGATAAACTCTGGATTTAATGCCTGAGTGGAAGATATCTTTTTCTTCAGAAAGCTATCGATACTTTCGGAGGTGTAAAAGAAGTCCTTTTGTCGACCATTAATCGTATCAACCCTTGATGGCTCGATGCCAAGTTTAGATAGTGATTTTTTTGCGTAATCTCTTTGTGAGGAAGCGCCTCTCGCTAGAGCGGTTGTCGAAAATGATTCTGAAATGTGAGTGACGATATCATGTAAAGATATTTCCAACTTTCCTTGAAGTTCAAATGGCAGAAGGGATGAGAAACTATTAACCCTACATTTTATAATATGCTCTCTTACCGGCGCTGTAAGTCTTATCGTGTCGTCAAAGATACTCTCAACTAAATCTATTGCCAATGGTTCAACCCAGTGAGTTCTGTGACCTGATTTTTTTTCACCCACGTAAACAATGCCAAGATAGTAATCTTTAAGACCCTTTTTTCTGAGAATTTTTGCCGCTTCAGCATCTGCAACTTCCAACCTCTTGAGCGAGCCCACTAAAATTCTCTCTAACTCACCGAATCGAAAGCCCGTAACCATTAGAAGCATTAGCATATTCAGCAATATTTTTTCACCGTCTGATGTGACCATGCCTCGTGCGGCGATAATATTCAAAAAGGTTTGTATAGTTATTAGTTTTTTACTTTCATCTTCATCGGTTTCTTCAGCATGTTTTGCATCATGGAATGCTTTTATCTTGGCGGCTTTAGCTGCGGCTGTGGATTTAGATGAAGGGCGTTTCTGGGTGACGGAAAAGATAACCGGGTTGAATGTGATGGCTAGTTGGGTTATGTACTTGCAAATTTTACTCATTGCTGTATGGCTATCAGCTTTGTTATTCAGGTTTGACATGGCGGAACAATGAGCCAGCATAGCCTGTGAAATGACTTTATCGCTAATGGAGTTGGCTGTCGGTTTTGACTCCCCATTAATAAACATGCGAATATAAATCCGCTTTAGCAATAAATTATCACGATTTAGCGCGGTTATTGAGATCTTATGATTACGTAGTTTAATTATAAAAACAATGAATGCTTTCATAAAGTCTCGATATTCACGATTAACTTCATGGTTTACATCAATTTCTTTCTCACCGTCAAGATAGATTCCCTTCCTAATACTGTATATATTCTTAAACTCCAAGCTGCCTGAACTGCTTCCAGAAAAAACACCCTTGTGTGTATTATCTGTACTCCAACTGTCATCTTCCCAGTCAAAACTAACATCCGATGCAATTCTTGCAAGAAAATATGCTTTGTGCTCTGCAATGAAAAGCGTCAAGTTCTCAACCTTATCTCTCATATCTTCAACTCTCCTTTGATGCGATTGATCACCATCTGCACCTCTCCTTTCATACTAGCGAGTATTTCCAGTGCTGGGTTCTTAACATTGCCCGATTTTTCACTTACCTCTAGGGTATCTAACAGTTCTTTATTTACACAGCTAAGTACAGCAAGATGTTTATCCATGTTGGTAAATGGTCTGAAATAAAAGCAACCATAACAGGAACGAACTTTCGCGAGATGACATGTATCATCTGGTCTTTGGCAACCACCGATTTTTATATGAAGTTGACCGCCGACAGTTCCAGAAACCGTTCTGCTTGACCATTCAGCCTCTTCGATAACATAACCTGTGAGCATCAAGTTGACCATATTCTGCCAGACTGGATTCTCCCCTAGAACCTTGCTCTTTAGCATAGCTAATTCAGGTGTGGCGGAAATATAGTAAGTCGCAGCTATTAATGAGCTATGGCCAAGCATATACGCAATTTCATCAGCACTAGCACCTGCCAGCGCTAATGAATGACCTACATTATGGCGAAAGTCATAGGTCGTTAACCGTGGCAGGATAATATCTCCTTTTGAGATTTTCAGTTTGGTTTCATGTGGCTGAATTGAATATAACACTCGTTGTAATGTGTCGTTCAAATATTGAACAAGATATTCATCTACAGGTATAAATCTATCATCAGATTTCAATCGTGATCGTTTTATGTATTCATCAATGAGCAGGCCGAGCTCACTAGGTAAAGCGATTTTAATTTTACTATTATTGATCGCGGTTTGTTTCGCATATGGCATGTTAAGACTATAGCGATAGAGAGAGGATGCATAATGGCTCGAATCAAGTTTAAAATCACCAGCTGTCAATTTGGAGAATTGAATTGGTCGCATTCCAGTGTAATAGGATAATCCAAATAATGTGAAATCAGTGACCTCATTATTTGATAATGCGGCCCTTTTATTACTGGCTGAAACAATGGAGCGAGCAATCATTCCTTTTAGCGGGGAGGGGAATGCATTCTCTAAGTCCTGATATTTAAGGAATGGATTTGCTGAGTTTGGTGTGGGAATAAGTATTAAACTATCCAATTTTTCAACTGGAAATTCTGGGAAATCGAGTTGGCATAAAAGTCTTAGCAACGCCTTTGTTGCAAAGTATATATCAGGGTTTTCTAAGAAATCACTCGAGCATAGTTTGTTTTTAAAACTTTCAAAAGTGAACTCTTTAAAATGGAAGGCTTGCTTGGTTGGGCCGAAATTTCGTCCACGGAGTGGACGGCCGCTATTAATGAATGATGCGGCGCAAAACTTTGCAAGTTTTGTCATTGAGGGTCCAATAATTTTGGAAAAGTCAAACACCTCTTTTTCCGCACCAATAACAAATCGCCACTTGTCGCTAGCAGTATCTGATATTGTTGAGTCAAATTGAGAGTCGGTTTGAATAGTTACACGCTCAGGAAGCTTCAGTTTTTCAATAAAAGCTATTTGCTCTGGAGATAATGTTGGCTCATCGCCAGTTACATACGCGCGTTCAGTAGACATCTTATCACCCTAAATGTTTGGTAACTCTTTCACAGCGAAAATGTTGAAAGCGCTATCCTCGAACATCGCCATGTTGATTTCGTTAGCATGCTCAGCAATAAAGCGTTCTGCATATCTGCTTGGCATTCGTGAACCTTCAGCCCAGCCCCCTTGTTTACGCAGCGCGTCTTTAGCAGATTCCATGATACCTTTTATATTTACGGCTCCCGCTTTAACAAATTTCCTCTCAAAATGCTGGTGCAGGAACTTTAGTTGCATATAGGCCCATGTATGACGAAGCATATGAGGGTGAACGTTCTCCAAGCATTCTGAGCTTCTGGGGGAGAAGTGTTCAGGGAATTTTTCTCTCATTGCGTCACTGGCATCAGTTATTATTTTATAGGCTGCCTTATAGGAGAGGGGAGAGCAATCACCGATTGAGGATGTAATAAGAAAGTTGTGGGATGAGCGCATCTCCACTTGAGCCATGAATGCAGTTATTATTTTATAGTCGTGAGCAGTTATTTTTAATTCCCTGATGCTTTGCTGTGTCTTGATCAATGGTTTATGTTTTCGTGGGTCAGCGCCATCGTTTAGATTGGCGACATACATATAGAATGCCGTTCCTGCCATATTAGATTTAAAAGATGTCCCACGGAGTAGGAGCACCTCACCAATCCTTAACCCGTATTGTGTTAAGAGCTTAACTAGAATGAGGTTTCTAAAGCTGGTATAGACTGATGGGAGTAGTTTTCCATCATTATCTTTTTCAGCAATTGTAGGCAGAGTAAATAGTGACACGAAATCTCTTAACTGCGCAAAGGTCAGGCTTTTATAAATGTTGGTGCTATGTTGTGCCTGAGAAATATACCTCGTGTATTTTCTCGAGTTGAGAATTAACATGGAATGCAGCGTTTTCCTATGAATGTCAATATCCAGTAAACTCTCAGTTATGTAATGCGCTGTGATGTACGTATCAATGAGCCAAGATATGAAGCGACAGACAGAGTGATATCTAGATGCGCAAGTTTTCATCTTTACTATAGAATCAATTTGGCGAGAATAGGGTAAGGGCGAGACGTTATTTGTATAGACTCGTGCATTAGCCAAAAATATCCAGAATCCGTCTAACTCTGAGATCATTTCCGATATCACCGAACCAGAAAACTCGCCTTTATACATCGAGTAGTCCAGGGTGCAACCAAACTTAGGGAAGGTGCGAACAAGTCCCTGATATGAGATCATGTTTGTCATCTGGAGCCATGGAACAGGGTTCATCATGAG
>NZ_JAPCIX010000037.1:0-24263 GCF_027707605.1 Aeromonas sp. QDB31
ATGATGAACCCTGTTCCATGGCTCCAGATGACAAACATGATCTCATATCAGGGACTTGTTCGCACCTTCCCTAAGTTAGCACGCTGTTATTGCAAAGAGCTATTGTCACCCTTTATTGAGTAACGCCATTAGGGCTCACATTACTATTCATTGTCGCTAAAGCAATGCCTTTGGCGTCAGGAAGATAACCCACGTCCCCCAAAGTTAACGGAAACCACGGTATCCGCTGCCAGATCCAATAACCGCCGTTCCCATAGCTCCAAGGCTCGGCGCTTCTCTGGCAGGTACTCATATCGGTCATAGTGTTTACTGGATACGTCATTCAGGGCGTGATTCTGTAGGCGGTCGCGCAGATCTTTAGCTATGCCAAGCTCACCCATCAGGGTTTTACAGGTTCGGCGGAAATCACGGGGGATAAAGTGCGCCATCTCGGCGCGTTTGCGGTAACGATCAATCGCTTGGCTAAGTGAAGCCATCGGCATTGGTTCGCTCGGCTTGGTGGCGTGGGCAAAGATAAAGGGACTATCCCCCGTTGCCGCTTGCTGCTCTCTCAACACCCGCAAGGCGCTATCAGTGAGCGGGATCAGGTGAGGGCGGCCATTCTTGGAAAGCTCGGCGGTAATCGTCAGGGTTTTGGCTTCCCAGTCGATACTTGCCCAGCGTGAGGCGGCCAGCTCATAAGGGCGTTGGCCACCCGTGAAGAAACAAAGCCGGATCAGGCTACGCAGGGTCAAGCCTAGGCTAGTGGACTGCTCCATATCATCAAGCAATTTGCGAGCCTCTGCCCACGTCAGGAAGCGTTCCCCGACACGCTCGGCGGCCTTTTGCTTGGGTATGGCAGCCACCGGATTAAGCACCAAGCCAAATTTGGCATCGTCTATAAAATTGGCGGGGTCGTTGTCATGCTTGAGGCCGTAATTAAACGCCGCCATCAGGTAACTTCTGACACGATTGGATTGGGTATCAGCACCACGGCGAATCATATGCGCCAGGATCACTTTGATGTCGTGCGGGGTCACGTCCTTGGCTTTGGTCGTGGGTTTGATCACTGGATAGGTTTCTTTCTCCAAAGCCGCCAATACAGCCTCATGGGTGCGCTTCCCGTCCTTCTTCATCTGCTCGGTATAGCTTTTGAATAACTGCTCAATGGTTCCTTGCTGCTCACGCTCCCGCTTTTCTTGCTCCCGCTCCTTTGCTTGACGAGCCAGCTCATCTTTGGGGTCTAGGCCATCACGGATCATCTGGCCAAACGCCTTGGCCTTTTCGCGGGCATCAGCAAGGCTGAGGTTTGGGAAGCTACCAAGCGGTATAAATGCCCACTTCCCATCTCGCCTATAGCGAAACGTCAGGGTCTTTGTGCCGCTAGGGAATACCTGTACCCCTAATCTCCCTTCTCCTCGGGTACGATTGTCGTCAGTCTGAAAATATGGGTTCCTTTTCGCGGGTAGCGCGTTTACTTCACTGTGAGTCAATGGCATTGGATGGCAAACCTCGCTAAGTGCACTTCGATATTTTCAAAGTGTACTTGCAAGTGTACTTGGAGTGAAGCTACCAGATACGACTTGAGGCCAAGCAATATGATGGAAATGATGCAAGTTGCTGATATTATAGTGGTAATTTAATCCACGCCGCTAACCAGCATCAATGGCCCCTTAGCTCAGTTGGTCAGAGCAGTCGACTCATAATCGATTGGTCGCCCGTTCAAGTCGGGCAGGGGCCACCACATTCAGACAAAGCCGCTCTTCGTGAGCGGCTTTGTCGTTTCTGGCGCTCACCAGCGCCGGTCCAGATCCTAGCCATAGGGCGCCATGCGCGCCGATAGGGGAGGCGCGTCTCGGGGGATGAAGACGCAGTATGCCTGCCCGTCGGCAAGTGGGGGCCCGCCATACGAAAAAGCCTCCCGCCGATATGGCAGGAGGCCTGTTTCAGTGCCCGAGAGTGTGAAAGCCTGGGGCTAGTGTTCAGGCTTACTGGGCGCTCAGGCTGTAGGTCAGAGTCTGGTCGTTGAAGCGCACCACATAGGCACCGATTACTGCCGTGGTGATGTCTGTCCCGGCCAGCTCGGCCACGCCGTCCTTGTTGGTGTCGCCGTAGTTCTGGGTCCAGTCACCCTTGACGTCGAACTTGAAGCGCTGGCCGCCGCTGGCATCACCGGTCCCGGTGAAATTGACGTTGGCCTGCCAGAGGTGATCGCTCACCAGCGTCATGGGGGTGGTGCCCCAGCCATTGGTGGTGCCACGGATATTCAGGCTGACGACATTCCTGGCATAGCCGACGCTGACCGGGGTCAGGCTGTATTGCAGGGTCTGGTCGTTGAAGCGCACCCGATACTGGCCAGTGACCTGGGTCAGTATGTCGGCGCCCCCCTGTTCGGCTACGCCATCCTTGTTGGTGTCACCGTAGTTCTGGGTCCAGTCTCCCTTGACGTCGAACTTGAAGCGCTGGTTGGCCTGGCCGTCGAAGGTGAGTATTGCCTCCCACTGATTGTCGGCAACCAGCGTCATGGCAAGGGATCCCCAGGCATTGGGGGTGCCGCGCAGGTGCAGGGTGGGTAGCACGCTGTTGTAGGCACCGTTGCTGTCGGTGACTGTCACTGTGGCGTTGGCACTGGCGGTCAGCCCTTCGGCATCGGTGACCGTCAGGGTGACGGTATGGGTGCCCGGGGTATCGAACTGGACGGTTTCAGTAGGGGCGCTGCCGCCGGTGGACCAGCTGTAGCTCGCCACACCTTCATCATCGGTGGAGGCGGAGCCATCGAACACCACGCTTTCCCCCGTCTTGATGCTGAGGTTCTTGGGCGAGAGGGCGGCGACCGGTGCCTGGTTGCTGGTGAGGGGAGTGATCGTATAGCGCAGGTCGCCTTCGCTCAGGGTGATGCGGTAGGTGCCCGCCCCGCTGACCTGGATATCCTTGCTGCTGCCCTTGTCGGCGATGCCGTCCCCTTCGTTGTCGCCGTAGTTCTCGGCCCAGTTGCCGAAGACGTCGAACTTGAAGCGTTGGGCACCGGTTGCGTCACCGTTGCCGGTCAGGGTGAGGGTGGCGGACCAGACACGGTTGGCATCGACTGTCATGGGGGTGTTGCCCCAGGCGTTGGGGGTGCCGCGCAGGTTCATGCTGCTGAACTTGTTGCCCGGCAGTGCAGAACCACCGCAGGGGCTGGCCTTGGTGCAACCGGCAATGATGGCGGCCGCCTTCATGCCGGGCACGTTCAGGCTGGCCTTGCCGCTGCCGTCGACGGTGACATAGCCGCCGCTGCAGTAGTCATTGCCGCCGAGGAGGTTGCAGTACTCGCCCGCTGGCAGGCCGGTCTGCACCGAGGCTATCAGGCTGCCGCTCTCGTTGTTGATGGCGACAAAGCCCTTGTCTCCCCGACTGAAGGCTATCTGGTTGTTGCCGTTATCCCACCAGTTGCTGACTGGCTGGCCTTCGGTCCTGTTGTGGAACAGGGCCATGTTCATGATGGTCGGGCGACGTTGTTCGCAGTTCCATTGGCCATCGGTGCAGGGCGTGCTGCCCGGTGCCCCCTTGTCGGTTTCATAGGTGCCCATGTTTTCGAAGCGGTAGCCCGACATCACCTGCTTCCAGCCATAGGGCCAGGCCATCATGAAGGTGTTGGCCAGATCGTAGCGGGCGCCGCTCATGAAGGTGAGCATGCCGCCGCCACCGTGGCCACGTTCGCGGTCGTGGTTGACCACGAAGACGAAGGCCTTGTTGGAGGGGAGCAGACCCCAGCTCTCGCCGAGCGTCTTGAGATTCTTGATCTGGCTGTTGAAGTTGGCGGCCAGATCCGTGCCGTATTTGAAGTCGGTGACGGTGTCGATGTAGGTGTAGCGGCCCGGTTGGATGTCGGGGGACTCTCCGCCTGCGCCGATCACCTCCAGGTAGGCCTTGGGGCTGCCTGCCTTGTCGAGGATGGCCTTCACCTCGCTCGGGGCCATGTGTTTGGCCGCATCGATACGAAAGCCCGCCACGCCCCAGCCAAGCAGGGTCTTCATGTAGGTGGCGATCTGATCCTGCACGTAGGGCGAGCCGGTGTTGAGATCCGGCATGCCGTAGAGGGCGCCGTTCCAGACGTTGTTGCTGTCGCCGTAGTTGGTGATGTCGCCGCTGTGGTGGAAGTCGTTGTAGCCGAACTGGGGATACTGATATTGCCCCGAGTTGTAGCTGCCGCCGCCGGTGGCGGTCCCGGTGCCCGAGGCAAGCTGGTTGAAGACGGCATCGGCGTAGACCTTGACCCCGACGGCGTTGCAGCGGGCGATCATGCTCCTGAGTTCCGCCTCACTGCCGCCGAAGCTGTTGAAGTTCTTGAAGCTGACGGGCTGATAGACGGTCCACCAGACTTGGCTCCCCTGCTTGTGTTCGGCGGGGGGGGTGATCTGGACACCGCCGAACCCCTTGGGACCGAGCACGGTCTCGCACTCGGTGGCGATGTCGTTGAACTTCCATTGGAACAGATGGACCATGACCCCTTCGGCGGCGGCTGTGTGGCTGAAAGAGCCCAGCACCGCGGCGAGCATGGCGGTTCGAAACACTGTGTTGTGCATGACGATTTTCCCTTCGATCTTGTAATTGACGTGTCACTGTCTTTATTTCGAACGGACCACAAACAACCTCGTTCGGCTCTGTAGCATTCATGAAATCGAGGCGATTGAAAATCGAACAGCGGAGATTAGTTAAGAATTGTGAATGAAAATGCTTTCATGACAGCGGGGGGCAAGAGGGGAAGCGTCGTGGCCGATGAGGGGCTAGAGCAACTGTGGCCACCGGAAAGGGGCGGTCTGCAGACGGATGAGCGGGTAAGGAAAGACGGGCACAATGATGCCCGTCTGGTTCAGAAATGGGGCTCCTGCTGGTGCTGCGATACCTGGCGCCGACGGCGGGGCAGCATGCGGGTCACCAGGTTGCTGCGCTGGCGCCAGGAGGTGTAGACGATGGCGCACAGGTGTAGGGCGATCATGGCCTGCAGGGCCCAGGTGCACCACTCGTGCCAGTCGTCCGCCCCCAGCTCGAAGCCGGTCTCGGTGTTCTGGAACCAGCCGCTACCGGCGGTGGCCAGGACGAGCAGCCAGAGTACCCAGACCGCCAGCTTGCCGCTGCCGTGATGGCCGGGCGCCGCAGGGGCGCGCTCGCGTAGCGCCACGGCCTGCTGGCGGAAATCGTCCCGGCTCGGGATGAGGGCGCGCAGGCGGGCATGGCCTCGAGCCAGGGTAAGCCCCCACAGCAGGCGCAACCCGATCAGGGCCATGGCGCCATAGCCCAGCCATTCATGCCACTCCTCACCCGCCTCGTTGAGCCAGAGGTTGCCGATGCAGACTGCCGCCACCCCCCAATGGGTGAGGCGGACCAGACCATCCCAGTGGAAGGGGTCAGCCTTTCTGCTTGGCATATTGGTGGTACTCCTTCTTCAGGTCATTGACCTTGGCCAGGTGGGCCTGGGCCTTCTCCTGATCACCGGCCTGCAGGGCCGCCAGGCTGGCATCCAGCTCGCTCTGCACCTTGTTCATGCCCTCGAGGAACTTCTCCTTCTTGGCGGTCGGCATGTTTCTCTCCTTGGCCACATCGAGCTGAGCCTTCATCTCCTTGATGTGCTTCTCCATGGTGGCCGCATCATCTGCCTTGACGGCCTGCTTGTAGTTGAAGCCGATCTTCTTCATCGGCTGCTCCAGATCGCCAGCCATGGCGGGCAGGGTCATCAGACCAAACATCAGGGGCAGCAGCAGGGGACGTACAGTTTTCAACATGGGATTTCCTTATGAGACGACGAGATTGCAGGTTCTTATGGCACTCATTTGAGTGCGGTATCATACAGCATGATGCCATGAAAGCGGGGCAATTGTATGGGGAAAGTGCGACCAATTGTGACGAAATGTGTGCATTGTGCTGTACATATGTAGTCAGAAGGAGATGAGCCGGGGGCGGAAACAGGGCGGCAACCCGGGGCCGTGGGCCCGAGGCGGCGAGAGGTGCGAAGGGGATGGATGCCGCCTGCCACTACCATGCCGGGCTTGGGGGTAAGTCTGGTGCCGGCAGGGCGGTTCCCGGTGGCCCGGGCAGCAAAAAGGGCCCGCAGGCCCTTGTGTTCGGTGTGGAGAGGCAGCCTTTACTTGGCTTGCTCGCGTTCGATGGCGCGCCAGCCGATGTCCTTGCGGTAGAAGACACCGTCCCACTGAATGCGACCCGCCAGCTGGTAGGCGCGTTGCTGCGCCTCGGCGACGGTGTGGCCCAGCGCGGTGGCGCACAGCACGCGACCACCGGCGGTGACTATGGTGTCTCCTGCCAGCTGGGAGCCGGCATGGAATACTTTCTCGCCGCTCGCCTCTTCCACCGGCAGGCCGCTGATGGGCTTGCCCTGCTGGTAGTCACCGGGGTAACCACCCGCCGCCAGCACCACGCCGATGGCGACGCGGGGATCATAGATGGCTTCGACCTGATCCAGCTTGCCGGCACAGGCGGCCAGGCACAGCTCCACCAGATCGGAGCGCATGCGCAGCATGATGGGCTGGGTCTCGGGGTCGCCGAAGCGGCAGTTGAACTCGATCACCTTGGGGTTGCCCTGGGTATCGATCATCAGGCCGGCGTAGAGGAAGCCGGTGTAGACGTTGCCCTCGGCCGCCATGCCGCGCACTGTCGGCATGATCACCTGCTCCATCACTTTTTGATGCACCGCATCTGTCACTACGGGCGCCGGGGAGTAGGCCCCCATGCCGCCGGTGTTGAGGCCGGTGTCGCCGTCGCCGACCCGCTTGTGATCCTGGCTGGTGGCCATGGGCAGCACGTGCTCGCCGTCCACCATGACGATGAAACTCGCCTCTTCCCCGTCCAGGAACTCCTCGATCACCACACGGGCACCTGCGTCACCGAAGGCATTGCCGGAGAGCATGTCGCGCACTGCCGCTTCCGCCTCTTCGAGCTCCATGGCGACGATGACGCCCTTGCCTGCCGCCAGACCGTCAGCCTTGATGACGATGGGGGCACCCTTCTCGCGCAGGTAGGCAAGAGCGGGCTCCACCTCGGTGAAGTTCTGGTATTCGGCGGTGGGGATGGCGTGGCGCGCCAGGAAGTCCTTCGCGAAGGCCTTGGAGCCCTCCAGCTGGGCGGCGGCGGCGGTCGGGCCGAAGATGGCGAGCCCTTCGGCACGGAAGGCATCCACCACCCCTTTCACCAGGGGCGCTTCCGGCCCGACGATGGTGAGACCGATCTGCTGGGCCTTGGCGAAGGCCAGCAGGCCCTGGATGTCGGTCGCCTCGATGGCGACGTTCTCTATGCTGCCCTCGTGGGCGGTGCCGGCATTGCCGGGGGCGACGAACACCCGGGTCACCATGGGGGATTGCTTGGCTTTCCAGGCCAGGGCGTGCTCACGGCCGCCGTTGCCAATGATCAGTACTTTCATCGTATCGCTCGCTTCTATTTGTGATAACCGCCTGGGGTAGCGGTTGAAAATAGTCAGTTGAAAAGAGACAACAAAAGGGCCGCCAGTGGCGGCCCTGACTCATCAGTGACGGAAATGGCGCATGTTGGTGAACACCATGCACATGCCGTGCTCGTTGGCGGCCTCGATCACCTCGTTGTCACGCATGGAGCCACCTGGCTGGATGACGCAGGAGATGCCTGCGGCAGCGGCGGCATCGATACCGTCGCGGAACGGGAAGAAGGCGTCGGAGGCCATGACGGAGCCCGCGACGGTCAGCCCTTCATCCTCGGCCTTGATGCCAGCGATCTTGGCGGAGTAGACCCGGCTCATCTGGCCGGCACCCACGCCTATGGTCTGGCCGTCTTTGGCATAGACGATGGCGTTGGACTTGACGAACTTGGCGACCTTCCAGCAGAACAGCAGGTCTTTGAGTTCGGCCTCGGTCGGCTGGCGTTGGCTGACCACGGTCAGATCCCCCAGGGTGACCATGCCGTGATCCCGCTCCTGCACCAGCAGGCCGCCGTTGACGCGTTTGAGGTCAAAGCCCTGGGCCGGGGCAGCCCACTGGCCGCATTCCAGCAGACGCACGTTCTGCTTGGCTGCCACCGCCTCGCGGGCCGCCTGGCTGATGCTGGGTGCGATGATCACCTCGACGAACTGACGGGCAACGATGGCCGCCGCGGTGGCACCATCCAGCTCGCGGTTGAAGGCGATGATGCCGCCAAAGGCGGAGGTGGGGTCGGTCTGGTAGGCGCGATCGTAGGCACCCAGCAGGTCGTCACCTATGGCGACGCCACAGGGGTTGGCGTGCTTGACGATGACGCAGGCCGGCTCGGCGAACTCCTTCACGCACTCCAGCGCCGCGTCGGTGTCGGCGATGTTGTTGTAGGAGAGCGCCTTGCCCTGCAGCTGGATGGCGCTTGCCACCGAGCCCGGTGCGGCCTGCTCTTCGGCGTAGAAGGCGGCAGCCTGGTGGCTGTTCTCGCCGTAGCGCATGTCCTGCTTCTTGATGAACTGGGCGTTGAAGGTGCGCGGGAAGCGGGACTCCTCGTCACCATCCTTGTTGTCACCGTAGGAGGGGACCAGGGTGCCGAAGTAGTTGGCGATCATGCCGTCGTAGGCGGCGGTGTGCTCGAAGGCTGCGATGGCCAGATCGAAGCGGGTAGCCAGGGTCAGGCTGTTGCCGTTGCCATCCATCTCGGCGATCACCCGGCCGTAATCGGCCGCCTTGACGACGATGGTGACGTCCTTGTGGTTCTTGGCGGCGGAACGAACCATGGTCGGGCCGCCGATGTCGATGTTCTCGACGGCGTCTTCCAGGGTGCAGCCGGGCTTGGCCACGGTGGCGGCGAAGGGATAGAGGTTGACGACGACCATGTCGATGGGGGAGATAGCGTGCTGGGCCATGATGGCGTCATCCCGATCGCGGCGGCCGAGGATGCCACCGTGTACCTTGGGATGCAGGGTCTTGACCCGGCCATCCATCATCTCGGGGAAGCCGGTGTAGTCGGAGACCTCGGTCACCGGCAGGCCCGCGTCGGCCAGCAGCTTGGCGGTACCACCGGTGGAGAGCAGGGCCACGCCACGCTCGTTGAGTGCCTTGGCAAATTCCAGGATGCCAGTCTTGTCAGACACACTCAGCAGCGCACGGCGAATGGGTCGAGCTTGTTCCATCACACTATCGTCCTCAGCATAACGGGGACCGTTCCATGGGAGGCGAGGCTCAACACAGAGAGTCCCCAAATAAATGGAAGTGGGGGATTTCGCAAACCACTCTCGCCCGGCGAGCCGGCAAAAGCGTTTTAGGAAATGCCCGCTTGACGCGACGCTCTCTTGTGGGCGCGTATTCTACACAAAAAATGTGAGCTGTGGTGGATTTTTTAAAGAGACAAAGCCTTGTGTGGTGCGGTGTTAAACGTTTTCTGGTGGATTTTTGCGAAACGTTTGTCTTTTCAGTGTTTTGAGGGTAAAGGGTCGGGATGGCCCGGGTTGTCTACTGCTTTCCTGCCTTTGGCTGGCAATCGCCGGGCAAAGGGGCGATAGTGGAAGCCGGTTTATATTGAGTACCATGTCTGGCGGGAGAGGAAGGATGTATCGGATCGGGGAACTGGCCAAGGCGTGCGGGGTGAAGGCGGACACCCTGCGCTTTTACGAGAAGAACGGACTCATCTCGCCGGGGATCCGCAACGAGTCGGGCTATCGCCTCTACGGCGAGCAGGACAGGCGGCGGCTGGAGTTCATCATCCGCGCCAAGTCGGTGGGCTTCTCCCTGGCGGATATCGGTGAACTGCTCTCGCTCGACACCAACAAGGCGCGCGTGACCTGTCAGGAGGTGAAGGCGGTGGCCGATGCCAAGCTTGAACAGGTGGAGCAGAAGATAGTGGAGCTGACCCGTTTTCGCGAGAACCTGAAGTCGCTCTCCGACATCTGCTGCGGCGGCCCGCGCTCGGCGGAGCACTGCGCCATCCTGGAAACCCTGGAATCCGGCGCCCCTTCCCGTCACGAGCATCACGACCATGAACACTGAACATCATCGCCCCCGGATCTCTGCCTTCCTTGCCCTCTCCCTCGACGGCTTTATCGCGGGGGAGGGGAACGATCTTGCCTGGCTGGATCCCTATAACGGCGACTCCCAGGAGGAGACCGGCTACAGCGCCCTGATGGCCAGCACCGATCTGCTGCTGATGGGGCGTAACAGCTATGACATAGTGCGCACCTTCCCCGAGTGGCCATACGGCGACAAACCCGTGGTGGTGTTGACCCACAGGCCCGCCGAGCCTCGGCCTCACGTCTCCTTTCGGCAGGGGGCGCTGGCGCAGGTGCTCGGGGAGTTGTGGCAGGAGGGGGCGCGCCACATCTATCTGGATGGTGGCGAGGTCGTGAGGCAGGGCCTGCAGGCCGGGCTGGTGGACGAGCTGATCCTGTTCTGGGTGCCAGTCACCCTGGGACGCGGCGTTTCCCTGTTTGCCGGCGCCCTGCCCGGGCGCCTGGTGCCTGTGTCCAGCACAGTGCTGCCGAGCGGCCTGGTACGGGTGGTCTATCACCCGGCCTGAGCCCTTGCAGGCGGGCAGCAAGAGGCGCACAATCGGTGCGTTTTTTCGCCGTCCTGAGCTGCCGCCCCGGCCTCTCGTTCGGCAAAGTGCCATTTATCACCATCACTGCAAAGGAGCCAGCATGGCCAAGAAGAAGGTGGCCCTCGCCACCACTGAACCCGCCCACGATCATCAGCGCGGGGTCATCCAGGACAACCACCTCAAGGCATTGGTGACCTCAACCCTGTTTCAGGCCAGGGTCGAGCCAAGCAAGAAGGGCAAGGGCAGCTACCAGCGCAAGGCCAAGCACGGCAAGCGGTGGGAGCCCGGTCAACAGCAGAGGGTGCGCGTCTGCTGTTGAGCGGGTTTCTGCCGCGAGGCATGACTGAAACAGAGAGGGTGCCATGGGCACCCTCTCTGTTTTGGCGGTGAAGCCAGATGTTGATGCCCCGTCGGCTTATTCGTCCATAAAGAGCTCGAGTAGCACATTCAGGTAGCGATGGCCGAGGGACGTCAACTGCCAGCTGTCGCCGAGATCCTCGATAAGCTCCTTGGTCTGGGCAATCGCCAGCATAGTCTCCACCCGCTCCAGCGGCAGCCCGGTGTAGGCCTCGAACTCCGCCTTGGGGGCCGGTTCAAACAATCTGAACCGGTTCATAAAGTACTCCAGCGGCAGATCGTCCTCGGTCACCGTCCACTGGCTGTCCAGATAGGGGCGGGCAGGGTCCAGATACCCCTTGGGGTGCTTCACCTTGGCGGTGCGCAGGATTTGCTGGTTCGCGAGATCCGTCACCTTGCCGTGGGCGCCGCAGCCGATGCCCAGATAGTCACCAAAGCGCCAGTAGTTGAGGTTGTGGCGGCACTGATAGCCCGCCTTGGCGTAGGCCGAGATCTCGTACTGCTGGTAACCCTGGGCGGTGAGCATGGCGTGACCCTGCTCGTAGATGTCCCACAGAGTGTCATCTTCCGGCAGCTTGGGGGGCTTGGAGGCGAACGCGGTGTTCGGCTCTATGGTGAGCTGATACCAGGAGAGGTGCGGCGGCGCGCAGTCGATGGCCTGCTGCAGATCATAGAGGGCGTCCTCCAGGCTCTGATCCGGCAGGCCGTGCATCAGATCCAGGTTGAAGGTGGGCAACTCGATGGCGTGGGCCAGCTCGGCTGCCTTGCGCGCCTCCTCCGGGCCGTGAATGCGGCCGAGGCGGGTCAATTTTTCCTGCTGGAAGCTCTGCACCCCGATGGAGATGCGGTTGATGCCTGCCCGCTGGAAGCCGGCGAACTTGTCCGCCTCCACCGTGCCCGGGTTGGCCTCCATGGTGATCTCGCAATCCGGGGTCAGGGCGATGCGTGCGCGCACCCCGTCCAGCAGCGCTTGCATGGCTTCCACGGAGAGCAGACTTGGCGTACCACCGCCGATGAAGATGGAGGAGAGTGGACGCCCCTGGGCCCAGTGCAGATCCTGATCCAGATCCTCCAGCAGGGCGGCCACGTACTCGAGGTGGGGCAGCTCCCCCTTCTGGGCGTGAGAGTTGAAGTCGCAGTAGGGGCACTTCTGGACGCACCAGGGCACGTGGATATAGAGGGAGAGGGGCGGCAGTTGCAGCATGGTGTTTCCAGTATTCAAAAAATCAAAATGGGGGCCGGTCGGGCTGGCCCCCATTGTAGATGAAATGCGTGCCGGCGTATCCCGGCGCCCGGTCGGGTCTCAGTGCGCCGCGGCCAGCGCCGCCTTGAGCTTGACCAGAGCCTGGCCGCGATGGCTGAGCTGGTTCTTGAGCTCTGCCGGCATCTGGGCCGAGGTGCAGTCGTGGTCGGGCACGAAGAACACGGGGTCATAGCCAAAGCCATGCTGGCCGCGGGGTTCGTCGATGATCATCCCCTCCCAGCTCGCCTGGCAGATGATGGGGGTGGGATCGTCGGCGTGGCGCATATAGACCAGCACGCACCAGAAACGGGCGCTCTTGAGGTAGTCGGGGGCGCCTTGCAGCTCGGCCAGCAGCTTGTCGATGTTCTCCTTGTCGCTGGCACCGGCGCCGGCAAAGCGGGCGGAGTAGACGCCGGGGCGACCGTGCAGCAGGTCTACTTCGAGGCCTGAGTCGTCAGCGACGGCGGGCAGGCCTGTGATGCGGGCGGCGTGGCGGGCCTTGATGATGGCATTTTCGACGAAGGTGGTGCCGGTCTCGTCGGCATCGGAGACCGCAAACTCGCTCTGTGGGATCACCTGGATCTTCATATCGGCCAGCATGGCGGCCAATTCCTTCACCTTTTTCTGGTTCCCTGTTGCCAGGACAAGCTTGTTCATCACACACCTCCGCAAAAATAATCTGCGCATTCTATGCGGGGCAGGGGTTTAGTAAAAGCGCCAATTGCCCGGGATCCGGTGCTGACGGACGATCCGGGTTCCACCCCCTGAGAGGTAGAATGGATACATGTTTCCTGGAAGGAATAACCAAAGTGATTAAATACCATTTCAATTCATTACTGTGAGTCAGTAGACTCGCGCCCCAATCGATTTTCCCCCTAGGCCTTGAGGTGACTGATGCCATTGATTCTTCTGCTTGTACTCCTGGTGCTGTTCAGCCCGCTGGCCATCGACATCTATCTGCCTGCCATCCCGCAGATGGCCGAGCAACTGGGAGCCGAGGTGACCCTGATGCAGGGCACCATTACCTGGTTCCTGTTCAGCATGGGGTTGGGCCAACTGCTGGTGGGGCCGCTCGCCGACCGCTATGGCCGCAAACCCATCGCGTTGGGGGGCGTGCTGCTCTACGGGCTGAGCGCCCTGGCAGCCGGCTTTGCCGCCAGCCTGGGTGAGCTGATGTTGGCGCGGGTGCTGCAGGGCTTCGGTGCCTGTGCCACCTCGGTGGCCGCCTTCTCGGTGGTGCGTGACAGCTATGGCCCCAAGAAGAGCGGCCAGATGATCTCCTACCTGAACGGCGCCATCTGCTTCATTCCGGCCCTGGCGCCCCTGCTCGGTGGCTGGCTCACCGCCAAGGCGGGCTGGTCGGCGAACTTCTGGTTTATGGCGGGTTATGCCGTTGTGGTAGGCAGCTGGCTGCTGTGGCGCATGCCGGAGACCCGCCCGGAGGAGACCAGCAGCAGCGGCCCGCTCATCAGCTGGTCGCGCTACAGCCCGGTGCTGCGCTCCCCGAGCTTCCTGTTCAACGCGGCGCTCTGCATGCTGGCGATGGCGGTGATCCTGGCCTATGTCACGGCGGCGCCGGTACAGCTGATGGTGAAGCTGGGTCTGGACATGAACGGGTTCAGCTACTGGTTCACCGCCAATGCGGCGCTCAACATCCTGGCCTGCTTCCTGGCGCCGCGCTTCATCGCCAGGGTGGGACCGAGACGTACCCTGCGCATCGGCCTGCTGGTATTGCTGCTGTCGGCCATCCTGCTGACGCTGACCATGCACCTGGCGCATCCGTTGGCGATGATGGGGCCCGTGTTCCTCTCCAGCATCGGCTTCGCCATGATACTGGGGGCCTCGGCCGGTATGGCGCTGGCCCCCTTCGGTCACTGCGCCGGTACCGCCGCCGCCCTGCTCGGCCTGTTCCAGATGAGCGGCTCCGGCGCCCTGGTGGGGATCACCGGATGGTTGATGCCGGATCCTCTGAGCCAGCTGGCGCTGCACATGTGGCTGCTGTTGCCCCCCTTGCTGATGCTGATGACACGGCAGGGACGCCGCTTGTGTTTGCAATAAATCCTGTGCTCTGATGAGCGCAAGCGGGGGCTTCTGGCCCCCTTGCTTTTTTGGGCGCGCAGTTGCCAGGTGCCTATCATATTGGACAGTTCAGCGGAGAATCCCATGAGTCAGACAATCAACGCCGCCCTGGTGGGCTATGGCTTTGCAGGCCAGACCTTCCACGCCCCCTTCCTGACCAGCACTCCCGGGCTTGCCTTGCGCTGGGTGGTGAGTCGGGATGCCGCCAAGGTACAGGCCGAGCTGCCCGGCTGCCGCGTCGGCTCGCTGGACGAGGTGCTGGCCGACAGCACGGTCGATCTGGTGGTGATAGCGACACCCAACGATACCCATGCCCCCATCGCTCGTCAGGCGCTGCTGGCCGGTAAACACGTGGTGATCGACAAGCCGTTTGCGCTGGATCTGGTCGAAGCCGAGGCGCTCGTCGAGCTGGCCGAGAAGCAGCAGCGGCTGCTCAGTATCTTCCACAACCGGCGCTGGGACGGGGACTTCCTCACGGTACGCCGTCTGCTGGCAGAAGGGGCACTGGGCAAGATCGCCCAGTTTGAATCTCATTTTGATCGCTATCGCCCCGAGGTGCGTCAACGCTGGCGCGAGGCGGGCGGCCCGGGTTCCGGGCTCTGGTTCGATCTCGGTCCCCACATCCTCGATCAGTCGCTGCAGCTGTTCGGTCAGCCGGACTGGATCCAGGCTGATTTGGCCGCCCAGCGCCCCGGCGCCCTGAGCGATGACTACTTCCACGTGGTGTTGGGCTATGGCGAAATGAGGGTCGTGCTGCACGGCAGTTGCCTGGTCTCTGCCATCATGCCGCGCTTCGTCATTCATGGCAGCGAAGGATCCTTCATCAAGTTCGGCATGGATGTGCAGGAGGAGCAGCTCAAGCTCGGTCTGCGCCCGCCTGCGGCGAACTGGGGCCTGGATCCTGAGCCCGGCCAGCTCAGCCGCATGGTGGAGGGACAGTCCCGGGTGCAGGCGGTGAGCGGGGAGGCCGGGGATTATGGTGCCTACTACCGCGGTGTCTGCGCCGCCATCAGGGGGGAAGCCGGCAATCCGGTGCCTGCGGTGGAGGCTCTGGCGGTGATGGCACTGCTGGATCTGGCCAGAGAGAGCGATAGCCAGGGGCGGCGGCTGAGCTGTCAGAAGCTGTCTGACTGAGGACTCTTTCCCGTCACGGGTGACGACAACCAAAATGGCAACGATTGACTGACAACCGTCCTCTTGTTGGTGTTTAATTGTGCTGTCTTGCGTCAATAAAGGCGTATTGTATTAATATTTGTCGTTGCAGTAGTTCTTTTTATCTAGCCAACGAGAAAATATCATTGTGATACGCGTTTTCATTGGCCGCATATGGGGATATATTTCGCGCGCCTCCTGACTCCCGGTGGCTGGTTTTTTTTACCGGGAGCGAAGACGCACAGTGATGGTCATTGACACCATCTCTCCATCTTTTTTTGAGGGTATGCACATGAACAAAGTACTGGTAGCCGGTATCCTGGGTCTGATGTTGACCGCCTGTGGTCAGAAAGAAGAAGCCGCCGCTCCGGCCGCTACTCCGGCCGCCGACGTTGCTGCAACTGTTAGCGAAGCTGCCTCTACCGTAGAGAAGGCCGCTTCCGAAGCGTCTGCTACCGTCGAGAAGGCTGCTGCTGACGTGGCCACCAAGGCAGAAGCTGCTGTGAGCGATGCCAAGGCCAACTAAGCCTGCACCTCATAAAAAAACGGGCCCGGCGGTAACGCCGGGCCCGTTTTTTTATGGCCACTGCGGGCGCAGATGCCCCGGTCAGGGTAGCGGCTCCACCAGCAGGATATGGGAGTCATATCCCGTCACTCGGACTCTGCTGCCCGCCGTCAGCGGCTGGTTGCAGCGCACCGTCCAGACGGTGTCATCCAGATGCACCCGGCTGGTCCCCTGGATCACCTCATCCAGCAGGGTCAGCTCCCGGCCCAGATAGCTCTGCATCCGCTCGTTGATGGGGGCGGCCGCATCGCGGCTCGAGCGGTCGCGCTTGTGCTGCCAGCGCCACCAGGCCCAGGTGGTCACCAGGGACTGAGCCGCGAACAGCAACAACTGGGCCTGCCAGCCGAAGGGCCAGATCAGCAGCAAGATCCCCACCTCCAGGGCGGCGATGCCAGTCCAGAGCAGAAACCCCACCGACCCCAGCACCTCGATGGCCAGCAGCACGAAGCCGAGCCCCAGCCAGTGCCAGTGGGTCAGCCCCTCGAACAGGGCTGTCATGACTTGCCGACCTTGCCATCTTTGTTGAACAGCTCGGCCATGCCCGCCACCGAGCCAATCAGGCTACCTGCCTCCAGCGGCATCATGATGATCTTGCTGTTGGGGCCTTCCCCGATGCGGGCCAGGGCCTCGGTGTATTTCTGGGCCACGAAGTAGTTGATGGCCTGCATGTCTCCTTCCGCTATGGCTTTTGAGACCATATGGGTCGCCTTGGCTTCCGCCTCGGCGGCACGCTCCCGCGCCTCGGCGGCGAGGAAGGCGGCCTGACGTTCCCCCTCGGCTTTCAGGATTTGGGACTGCTTCTCCCCTTCGGCTTTCAGGATCTTGGACTGGCGTACCCCTTCGGCCTCCAGCACTTCGGCCCGTTTCTGCCGCTCGGCCTTCATCTGGGCGTTCATGGCTTCCACCAGCGCCAGCGGCGGGCGCACATCCTTGATCTCGATCCGGGTCACCTTGATGCCCCAGGGGGCGGTGGCGGCATCCATGGTGCGCAGCAGCTTCTCGTTGATGGTGTCGCGCTGGGAGAGCATCTCGTCCAGCTCCATGGCGCCGAGCACGGTCCGCATGTTGGTCATGGTGAGATTGCGGATGGCACTGGTGAGATCGTTGACCTCATAGGCTCCCTTGCGGGCATCCACCACCTGCACGAAGCTGATGGCGTCTATGGTGACGTTGGCGTTGTCCCGGGAGATCACCTCCTGGGCCGGAATGTCCAGCACCTGCTCCATCATGATGATCTTGTGGCCGACCCTGTCCACATAGGGGATCAGCAGGTTGAGACCGGGGGAGAGGGTACGGGTGTAGCGGCCGAAGCGCTCCACAGTCCAGTTGAAACCCTGGGGCACTATCTTGATGCCCGCACTCAGGGTGGCCAGCACCAGGAATACGAAGATCCCCAGCACAATCAATGACTCATTCATGATAAAGCTCCTTATGAAACACTTTCACTAGCCTAGAGTCTGGTGCGAACCACCACAAGGACATTCGCTCCCCTTTGCCACGACATGGTTTTGCTAATTACTAAAACGCATTAAAGAGCATTTTTTATTATTTTGAGGGATAAGGACTCCTGCCTATAGTCGCCCCAGATGTCGTCGTATGCCGAGGAGTGGGCCCTGATGGATTATTTACCTATGTTTGCCAGGTTGGAAGGCCGCCCGGTATTGCTGGTGGGCGGGGGCGAGGTCGCCCTGCGCAAGGCGCGCCTTTTGCTGGCGGCAGGTGCCCGGCTGACCCTGGTCTCTCCCGAGCTCGAGCCCGAATTCCATGAGTTTGCCGGTCGCTTCACCCATGTGGCGGCGCGCTTCGATCCTGCCCATCTGGCCGGCCAGATCCTGGTGGTGGCGGCGACCGACGATCTCGAGGTCAATGCCCTCGTTTATCAGAGCGCCAACCAGCTCGGTCTGTTCGTCAATGTGGTGGACGATCCCGAGCGCTCCAGCTTTATCTTCCCCTCCATCATCGACCGTTCGCCCCTGATGGTGGCCGTCTCCAGCGGTGGCAAGGCCCCCGTGCTGGTGCGCCTGTTGCGCGAACGGCTCGAGAGCCTGCTGCCCCGCCATCTGGGCGGTCTGGCTGAACTCTCGGGCCGGGTGAGGGTCAAGGCCAAGCGGGTGCTCGCTTCTCTCTCCGATCGCCGCCGCTTCTGGGAGCGAGCCTTTGCCTCCAACACCCTCGCCGGTCTGATCGAGAAAGCCGATTGGCAGGGGGCCGAGGACTGGCTCAATGAGGGGCTGGACAAGGCCCAAACCGAAGTGGGAGAGGTGGTGCTGGTAGGGGCGGGCCCAGGGGATCCTGGCCTCCTGACCCTCAAGGCGCTGCAACAGATCCAGCAAGCCGAAGTGGTGCTCTATGACCAGTTGGTCTCCCCGGAGATCCTGGATCTGGTGCGTCGCGACGCCACCCTGCTGTCGGTTGGCAAGAAGGCCGGTGCCCACAGCGTGCCCCAGGAAGAGACCAATCGCCTGCTGGTGGAATACGCCAGGGCGGGCAACCGGGTGGTGCGGCTCAAGGGGGGGGATCCTTTCATGTTCGGCCGCGGCGGCGAGGAGCTGGAAGTGCTGGCAGAGGAGGGCATTCCCTTCTCCGTGGTGCCCGGCATCACGGCTGCCGCCGGTGCCACCGCCTATGCGGGCATTCCGCTCACTCACCGTGACCATGCCCAGAGCGCCGTCTTCATCACCGGCCACTGCCAGAAGGAGGGCAAGGAGCCCGATTGGCAGCAGCTCGCGGCCACCAACCAGACCCTGGTCATCTACATGGGGCTGATGCGCTCCGAGCATATCCAGCAGCAGCTGGTGAGCCATGGCCGAAGCAGCGCTACCCCCATCGCCATCATAGAGCGGGGCACCACGGCGCGGCAGCGGGTACTGACCGGCACCCTGGACGAACTAGCCGAACTGGCCCAGCAGGCGGTGAGCCCGTCCCTCATCGTCATCGGCGAGGTGGTGGCCTTGCGCAAGCAACTTGCCTGGTTTGGCGAGCAGGGTGGCGAACAGGCCGAGACAGAGGCGAGCCGCTACGAACTCAAGCTGGTGACCCTGGCCTGAGGGCTGTGACCCGAACCGATTTGACGGTGTGGCCAAGGCGGCACCGAACTGAACCAGAACTGCGCCCCGAGCAGGCGCGATAGCAATGAACCGAGGACCCAGACATGGACCGTGAAAGACTTACCCACTTGCAACAGCTGGAAGCCGAGAGCATCCACATCATCCGCGAGGTGGCCGCCGAGTTCGAGAACCCGGTGATGATGTACTCCATCGGCAAGGACTCCTCCGTCATGCTGCACCTGGCCCGCAAGGCCTTCTATCCGGGCAAGATCCCCTTCCCGCTGCTGCACGTGGACACCAACTGGAAGTTCAAGGAGATGATCAAGTTCCGGGACGAGACCGCCAAGAAGTACGGGCTGGATCTCATCGTCCACAAGAACCCAGACGGCCTGGCCATGGACATCAACCCCTTCGTGCACGGCAGCGGCAAGCACACCGACATCATGAAGACAGAGGGGCTCAAGCAGGCGCTTAACAAATACGGCTTCGATGCCGCCTTCGGCGGCGCCCGCCGCGACGAGGAGAAGTCCCGTGCCAAGGAGCGGGTCTACTCCTTCCGCGACAAGTCCCACCGCTGGGATCCGAAGAACCAGCGCCCGGAGCTGTGGCGCGTCTACAACAGCCAGGTCAACAAGGGGGAGAGCATCCGGGTGTTCCCGCTCTCCAACTGGACCGAGCTCGACATCTGGCAATACATCTACCTCGAGAACATCGACATTGTGCCGCTCTACTTTGCCGCCCATCGCCCGGTCGTTGAGCGCAATGGCATCAAGATCATGGTGGATGACGAGCGCATGCCCATAGGCCCGGAAGACGAGGTGAAGCAGGAGCTGGTGCGCTTCCGCACCCTGGGTTGCTACCCGCTGACCGGTGCCATCGACTCCAATGCCACCACCCTGCCGGAGATCATCGAAGAGATGCTGATCACCACCTCGAGCGAGCGGCAAGGGCGGCTCATCGACCACGATCAGGCCGGCTCCATGGAGCAGAAGAAGCGTCAGGGATATTTCTAAGGAATCGCAACATGAACAACCACATTCAGACCGCCATCAGCGAACAGGGCATTGAAGCCTACCTGCACGCCCAGCAGCACAAGAGCCTGCTGCGCTTTCTCACCTGCGGCAGCGTGGACGACGGCAAGAGCACCCTCATCGGCCGCCTGCTGCACGACTCCCAGCAGATCTATGAAGATCAGTTGAAAGCGCTGGAGTCCGACAGCCAGAAGCTCGGCACCACGGGCGAGAAGCTGGACCTGGCCCTGCTGGTGGACGGCCTGCAGGCGGAGCGCGAGCAGGGCATCACCATTGACGTGGCCTACCGCTATTTCTCCACCGCCAAGCGCAAGTTCATCATCTCGGACACCCCGGGCCACGAGCAGTACACCCGCAACATGGCCACCGGCGCCTCCACCTGCGATCTCGCCATCATATTGATCGACGCCCGCAAGGGAGTGCTGGATCAGACCCGTCGCCACAGCTTTATCGCCAGCCTGCTCGGCATCAAGCAGTTCGTGGTGGCGGTCAACAAGATGGATCTGGTGGAGTTCAGTCAGGAGGTGTTCGATCGCATCAGTGTCGAGTACCGTGAATTCGCCAGGAAGCTCAGCGTCGACACCATCCAGATAGTGCCGGTCTCGGCCCTGGACGGTGACAACGTGGTGAACCCGAGCGACAAGCTGGCCTGGTACGAAGGCGAAACCCTGCTCTCCCTGCTGGAGAGCGCCGAGGTGGAGCGCGAGCTGGAGCGTCACCCGGTGCGCCTGCCGGTGCAGTACGTGAACCGCCCCAACCTCGATTTTCGCGGCTTCGCGGGCACCCTGGCCTCCGGCATCCTGCGGGTCGGCGACAAGCTGGCAGTGCTGCCCTCCGGCAAGGAGAGCACGGTGACCCGCATCGTTACCTTCGACGGGGATCTGGAGTACGCCCTGCCGGGTCAGGCCATCACTGTCACCTTCGCGGACGAGATCGACATCAGCCGGGGCGACCTGCTGGTGGATGCGGCGAAGAAGCCCCAGGTGACCCAGAACGTGCTGGCTCACATCGTCTGGATGGGGGAAGAGTCCCTGCAACCGGGCCGGGTCTATGACGTCAAGCTGGCCACCAAGAAGAGCCGCGGCCAGGTGGAGGCCATTCGCCACCGCATCGAGATCAACAAGCTCGACGAGCTGCCCGCCTCCGAGCTCAAGCTCAACGAGATCGGCCTGTGCGAATTCAGCCTGACCGACCCGGTGGCGTTCGACCCCTACCAGGAGATCCGCGATACCGGCAGCTTCATCCTGATCGATCGGCTGACCAACGTCACCGTCGGTGCGGGCATGATAGTGGAAGGGCTGGCGGCCAAGGCAGTGAAAGGGCAATACAGCGAGTTCGAAGTGGAGCTCAACGCCCTGGTGCGCAAGCACTTCCCCCACTGGCAGGCGCTGACCATCAGCAACGATTCCGGCAAGGAGTAAGCCCATGACCTGGCAACAATCCCTGGTGCTGGGTCTGCTGGCTGCCCTCGTCGCCCTGCTGATCCAGGGCAAACTCAGGCCGGCGCTGCTCTTCTCGGGCGCCGTGCTCATCACCTACCTGAGCGGCCTGGCGGACATCAATGCCGTGGTGGCGGGCTACACCAACAGCGCCCTGCTGACCCTGGTGCTGCTGCTGCTGGTGTCGCTCGCGGTGGAGAAGACCCGGGTCATGAGCTGGTTCGCCAACCTGGTGGGCACCGGCTCCTTCAACAAGGTGCTGGTGAAGGTGTGGTTCTCCACCGCCTTCCTGTCGGCCTTCGTCAACAACACCGCCGTGGTGGCCTCCATGCTGGGGGCGGTCAAGCGCAACCCCAACCATGCGCCCTCCCGGCTGCTGCTGCCCATGTGCTTCGCGGCGACCTTTGGCGGGGTGCTGACCCTGATCGGCACCTCCACCAACCTCATCGTCAACAGCTTCCTCATCAAGATGGGGGCGCCGCCGCTCGGCATGTTCGACTTCTTTATGGTGGGGGCAGGGACATTGCTGACCGGCCTGGTCGCCGTGTTGCTGTTTGCCCGTCACCTGCCGGAGCAGGACACCGAGATGAGCCGGGAATCCGGCTACTTTCTCGAGGCCAAGGTGGGCCCCGGTTCCCCCATGGCCGGGCGCAGCGTCAAGGAGAACGGCCTGCGCAGCCTCAAAAGCCTCTATCTCGCCGAGATCATTCGCGGCAACCAGGTGATCTGCCCGGTGCAGCCGGAGCACGAGCTGCACGAAGGGGACATGCTGCTGTTTTGCGGCGACGTGGAGAGCGTCGGCGTGCTGCAGGAGCTCAAGGGGCTGGATCTCTACGGCCAGCACCGCCTCAACGGCCAGCATCTGGTGGAGGTGATCGTCAGCCACAGCTCGCGGCTGGTGGGGCAGACCATCAAGGATGCGGAGTTTCGTACCCACTTCGATGCGGTGGTGCTGGCGGTGCGCCGGGGCGAGACCCAGCTCACCGGCGGCCTCGGCCAGATTGAATTGCACGCGGGGGACACCCTGCTGCTGGCACCCGGCCCCAAGTTTGCGGGCAACAAGTCCCTCTCCCGGGAGTTCGTGGTGGTGAGCGGTCTGGAGGCTTCCACCCGGCTCGATGGCAAACGCAGCGCCGCCGTGGTGCTGGGTTTTCTCGGGGTTCTGGCGCTGTCGGTGTTCGATCTGGTGCCGCTGTTCAAGGGGCTGCTGGTGATGCTGGTGGTGCTGCTCTTTTCCCGCATCCTGACCCTGGACGAGATCCGCCGCCGCTTTCCGCTGGACATCTGGCTGGTGGTGGGCGGGGCGCTGGCCATCGCGGATCAGCTGGAGAAGAGCGGCCTGGCCAGGCTGATTGCCGACTGGCTGATGGGGGAGTTCAACGGTTCCAGCCCCATCATCGCCTTTATCGGCATCTATCTGTTCACCCTGGTGCTGACCGAGCTGATGAGCAACAACGCCGCCGCGGCCCTGGCCTTCCCCATGGGTTACCAGCTGGCGCTCAGCATGGATGTCTCCACCATGCCGTTCATCCTGGCGGTGCTGTTCGGGGCCAGCTCCAGCTTTATACTGCCCTACGGCTACCAGACCAACCTCATGGTCTATGCGGCGGGCAACTACAAGATGCCGGACTACCTCAAGCTGGCGGTGCCTGTCTCCCTGGCCTACAGCATCGGGGTGATCGTCATGGTGCCCCTGCTGTTTCCGTTTTAAGGCGCAACCCTCTTCGTTTTGGGGCCCTGATGCCTCGCAAGGAGTTTGAATGAGCAATATCGTGTGGCATGCCCATGCCGTCGACAAAGAGAGCCGGGCAGAGCAGAAGGGGCAAAAGCCCCTGGTGATCTGGTTCACCGGGCTCTCGGGGGCGGGCAAATCCACCCTGGCGGGAGCCCTGGAGCAGGCGCTGGCAGCCGAGGGCAAGCACACCTATCTGCTGGATGGGGACAATGTGCGCCACGGCCTGTGCGGGGATCTCGGCTTCGATGACGCCGCCCGTCAGGAGAATATCCGCCGGGTCGGCGAGGTGGCGAAACTCATGGTGGATGCAGGGCTTATCGTGCTCACCGCCTTTATCTCGCCGTTCCGTGCCGAGCGGGCTCTGGTGCGAAACCTCCTGGGCGCCGACGAGTTTGTCGAGGTGTTTGTGGATGCGCCGCTCGCCGTCTGCGAAGAGCGCGACCCCAAGGGGCTCTACAAAAAGGCGCGGGCGGGGGAGATCAGTAATTTCACCGGCATCGACTCCGCCTACGAGGCCCCCGAACAGCCGGAAATCCATCTGCTGAACGCTGGCAAGCCGGTGGCGGTGCTGGTGGATGAGTTGCTGACTGCTCTAAGGCAGGGGAACTACCTGTAGCTGCTCAGTTGCGCAGTCTTACATGAGTTGTGGCGTCTGGAGCCGGAGTTATCCCGGCAACCGGGTAATTACTTTGGCTGCAAGCCGTAAGCAGCAAATAGAGCGCAGGCGGGGGTCGCAAGGTCAAAGCGACCCTCTTTGTCTGAGCGTGTCATGGAATCGGCAACACATCTGGCAAGCGACCTGTGGCCGATAAGTGGGCCGCAACAAGCATTTGTGTGCTGGCGGCAGCCACTATAAGCAGAAGTTGGGTTATCAGTGGAAACCCCATAAATCCAGCTTATAGTGGCACCGGTGAGCCAAGAGCCACCTCAAGGCGGCCGATATCAGCCCCGCAAGGGGATTTTCCGATCCTTGCTGATGCCGTGGCGGGGTTATGCATTGCCAATTCACATACCCAAAATGTTTCGGAGTATGAATCCCACTTGAATGTCGTGTTAGGGAAGGTGCGAATAAGCGGGGAAATTCTTCTCGGCTGACTCAGTCATTTCATTTTTTCAGTTTGAGCCGATCT
>NZ_JAPCIX010000038.1:0-23076 GCF_027707605.1 Aeromonas sp. QDB31
CCGTACTGGCCCACCACGGTGATCGGGGTGAAGGTGTTGTCCGGGTTGTCCACGTCGGTCGCGGTCAGGGTGCCGCCAGTCACCAGCGGCGCATCGGTCTCGGTCAGGGTCACGTTGGCGCTGCTCACCACCGCCGCGTCGTTGCTGCCGGTGATGGTGATGGTGACGGTGTGCTCGGTGCCATCCACGGAGGTGACCACAAAGGTCTCGACCTTGGTTTCGCCCTCGCCCAGGTACTGCACCTTGCTGTTGTCGACGTTGTAGGTCCAGGCTCCGCCTTCGGTGATGGTCAGGCTACCCAGCGCACCCGCGCTCGGGGTGCCGTTGCCGGCCAGGAACTTGGCCTCGTCGGCGCCGTCCACGTCGGTCACGCTCAGGGTGCCGGTCTCGGTCAGGGTCGGGGTGCTCTCATCTTCGGTGACCGCACCGCTGTCGCTACCGGTGATCACCGCGGCATCGTTGACGCCGGTGATGGTGATGGTGACGGTGTGCTCGGTGCCATCCACAGACTGCACGGTGAAGGTCTCGACCTTGGTCTCGCCTTCGCCCAGGTACTGCACCTTGCTGTTGTCGACGTTGTAGGTCCAGGCTCCGCCTTCGGTGATGGTCAGGCTACCCAGCGCACCCGCGCTCGGGGTGCCGTTGCCGGCCAGGAACTTGGCCTCGTCGGCGCCGTCCACGTCGGTCACGCTCAGGGTGCCGGTCTCGGTCAGGGTCGGGGTGCTCTCATCTTCGGTGACTGCACCGCTGTCGCTACCGGTGATCACCGCCGCATCGTTGACGCCGGTGATGGTGATGGTGACGGTGTGCTCGGTGCCATCCACAGACTGCACGGTGAAGGTCTCGACCTTGGTCTCGCCTTCGCCCAGGTACTGCACCTTGCTGTTGTCGACGTTGTAGGTCCAGGCTCCGCCTTCGGTGATGGTCAGGCTACCCAGCGCACCCGCGCTCGGGGTGCCGTTGCCGGCCAGGAACTTGGCCTCATCGGCGCCGTCCACGTCGGTCACGCTCAGGGTGCCGGTCTCGGTCAGCAGCGGGGTGCTCTCATCTTCGGTCACGCCACCGGTGTCGCTGCCGGCAATGATGGCAGCATCATTAACCGGCGTGACAGTCCCGGTCACGCCGCCAGTGGCACTGTGCAAACCATCTGTGACTGTGTATTCGAACGAAATATTGCCATTGAAATCAGGGGATGGCGTAAAGACCAGCTGGCCGTTGGTCAGAGTGACCGAACCATTGCCGATCGCCACCGAGCCGCCTTCGGCAATGGCCTGACCATTGATGGCGGTGATGCTGAGGCGATCGCCATCTAGGTCGGAGTCGTTGCCGAGCACGTTGATGGTGACCGTCCCGTCCTCTTCCACGGTGAACTGGTCGTCTCCTGGCACAGGCGCGGCATTCACCACGCTGTTGTCAGTGCCCTTGGGTGAGGTATTGCCAGCAGGATCGGTCAGGGTGGCATCCACTGTGATGGCGCCATTGACCGGCAGATCCGTGGTGGGAATAGTCAGGGTAATCTGGGTCTTGCCGATGTCATCAGCAGTCAGGATGGAGCTGGCGTCAGGCACCCCATCCCCATTCCAGTCCACGTCAAGGCGATCACCGACCTTGGCATCGGCTGGCAAACGGATGATGACATTCACGCCGTTCTCGCGCTCATTGGAGGAGATGATGTTGTCAGCGCCATCCTGGATCTCCACCAGGGGAGCAGAGGGAGCCGTGCCATCCACGCTGCCATCATCGGTGGCAGTGCCTGTGTTACCGGCAGGATCGGTCACATTGGCGGTGACCGTATAGGAGCCATCCGCCAGCGGCGTGGTGACATCCACGCTGAAGGTGCCGTCCGGATTGACGGTCGTGGTCAGGGTCTGTTGATTGCCATTGGCATCCGTGACCAGCAGGGTCACCGTGCTCCCCGCCGGGGCATCCGTGGTACCGGTCAGGGTTGGAGTCGTGTCATTGGTATTGTCAGGGGCCGATACTGTGATCACCGGCGGCACCAGGTCGATCAACTGATCTTCCTCACCCGCGAACGCATCGCCAATCACACCCGTGTCGGCCTGGGTAGCGGTATCAAAACCCGCCGCCGCTATGGTGGTATCGCCGGTACGATCTATGGTGACGAAGCCACCATTGCCGCTGGCGCCTGCAATGCCGCCGATGTTGCCTGTAGCGGGTGCCCCGCCCGCCGCCGACGCTTCAAATGCCTGGGTCGGATCCGTCCCCGCCAGAATAGCCTGCTGCAGGGCGGCAATATCGTCAGGCACATTCGCCGGCCCCTGCTGCGCCAGCTGGGGTTCCTCCGCCTCGGGAGTGTTGCTCGGGCTCAGGGTAAAGGTGGTCTCTCCACCCTGGAAGCTGGCCCCCTCCGGCGCAAGCAAGACCGCATCCTTGGGCAGCACATCGCCTTCGGAAAGAAGCGTCTGGCTCCCGTCAGCGGCAATCAGATAGACTTTGCCTTGCAATTGGGTAACGACGACATCTTGATCCAGTACGATGTTCTTGCTGCTCATGGTTTCTCCTGAAATATCAATGGGCATAGATTTCCAGCGTCCAATGTGCCCGTTAGTCTGACCAGAAACCAGTGAGAAAAATCGAACGAACAGACCGAAATGAGACTTGGATTCGCGCCGAAAACGAAGGGTGTTTGATGGGAAATAAAATTAACTAAATCAATAGCATCAAAAATGAGCCTGCGAAGATGGGAGCCACTATGGCTCCCATTTCATGTCGGCTCAGGCCCCGGCCCAGAGCAGGATGGCCAGCAGCTGTGGCGAGATGATCCGCAGGAACATCACCAGGGGGTAGACGGTCGCGTATGACAGGGCGCTGGCGCCACTGGTGGGGTGCATGCCGTTGGCGAAGGCCAGAGCGGGGGGGTCCGTCATGGAGCCAGCCAACAGGCCGCACAGGGTGAGATAATTGACCTTGCCATAGTGGCGCGCCAGCACCCCGACCACCAGCAGCGGGATAAGGGTGATCGCCACGCCGTACATCATCCAGGCAGGACCATCCCCGTTGATCAGGGTGTCGATGAAGCCGGCCCCGGACTTGAACCCCACCACCGCCAGAAACAGCACTATGCCGATCTCCCGCAGTGCCAGGTTGGCACTCGGCGGCATGAACCAGTAGAGCTTGCCGATGCTGCCGATGCGCGACAGGATGAGGGCCACCACCAGCGGCCCCCCTGCCAGACCCAGTTTGAGGGCCGCCGGGAAGCCCGGCAGGTAGAAGGGAATGGAGCCGAGCAATACCCCCAGACCAATGCCGATGAAGACCGGCAGCATCTGTACCTGCTGCAGCTTCTGCTGGACGTTGCCGACCACACTGGTCACGGCCTCGATGGCATCGAGCCGCCCCACCAGGTTCAGGATGTCGCCAAACTGCAGGCTGGTCTGGCTGGTCGGAACCAGTTCGATGCCAGCCCGGTTGAGGCGCGAGATGACCACGTCATATTTCTGCTTGATGTCGAGATCGCGGATCCGTTTGCCGAGCACCTGCTCGTTGGTGACCACCACCCGCTCGACGCGCAGATCCGTGCCCCGGGTGGAGAGGGAGGTATCCACCTCCTCCCCGAGCACCAGCAGCACCTTGTGCAGGGCGTGACGCTCCCCCACCAGGTGCAGCAGATCCCCGAGCTCGATGCGCGAGTCAGGTCTGGGCACCATCAACTCGTCACCGCGCTTGAGGCGGGAGCAGATGACATCGGCCTCGTCCAGGCTCGGGATCTCGCCAAGCATCAGGCCGTGCATGTTGGGATTGCGCACGGCGATGTTGATGGTTTGCAGGCTCTCCTTGGTTTTGCCTGCCTGTTGCTCGAACGCGGCCGCTTCTTCGTCGATCTTGATGTGAAAGAACATGCGAATAAGCCACATGGTGAGCAAAATGCCACAGATCCCGAACGGGTAGGCCACCGCATAGCCCATCCCCATCAGGCCGGTGGAGCCCGGATCCGCCCCGAGCTCCGCCAGGATCTGCTGACCCGCCCCCAGCGAAGGGGTGTTGGTCACGGCACCGGAGAAGACCCCGAGGATCACCGGCAGCGGCACGTCGAACAGCTGGTGCAGCGCGGCGGCCACCACGCAGCCGAGCAGCACCAGCAGAGCGGCAAAGCCATTGAGCTTGAGCCCCGAGCTGCGCAGGGAAGAGAAGAAACCGGGACCAACCTGGATGCCTATGGTGTAGACGAACAGGATCAAACCAAATTCTTGAATAAAATGAAGTGTGTGCTCATCCAGCTTCAAGCCGGATAGCCCGGCAAAATGACCCACTATGATGCCGCCGAACAGCACACCGCCAATCCCTAAACCAACGCCATAGACTCGCCAGTTTCCCAGCCAGAGTCCCAGCACCGCCACCAGCGACAACATGCTGATGGAAAGCGCGATCTCACTCATTATTTGCATCCTTTCCAAGCTGAACTGACCCTAGCTTGTCAGCAAACGAAGGGGGCAACTGTGGGATACCGCACGAATTCAGGCTTTCATGAGCGCAAAAATACCAATTAAGGGCTAGTCAGGCGACATAGCCATAGATGGCCATGAAGTGACAAACACTCCCGCCCAGCACGAACAGATGCCAGATGGCGTGGTTGTAGGGGATCTGCCTGGCCATGTAGAAGATGGTGCCCAGACTGTAGATCAGTCCGCCGAGTCCCAGCAGCATGAGCCCGGTGCCATCCAGATGGAGGTAGAGCTGATAGACGACCACCAGGGACAGCCAGCCCAGCATCAGATAGGTGAACAGTGACAGGCGTTTGAAGCGGTTGATGAACAAGAGCTTGAACAGCACTCCGGCCAGGGCCAACCCCCAGATCACCACCATCAGCCCCCGCGCCAGCGGGGTATCGAGCGCCACCAGCAGGAAGGGTGTGTAGGTGCCGGCGATCAGCAGGTAAATGGCACAGTGATCGAACAGCTTGCACCAGCGCCTGGCCGCCGCCGACCTCATGCTGTGGTAGAGGGTCGAGGCGAGGTAGAGCAGCACCAGGCTGGTGCCGTAGAGGCCGGTGCCGTAGAGGCCGTAACTCAGCAATACCCGGGGGCCCTGATCCCATCCCTTGTGCAGCAGCAAGACAAGCCCCAGGCCTCCAAGCAGCAACCCCAGCCCATGGCTGAGGCGATTGGCCCACTCTTCCCGTGGGGAATACCCCGTTACATCCATCATCATCACCTCCAACCAAGACCCGATCCACTCTAGCGGCCGGCATTTCAGGCTACAAGTGTTAGCTCAAAATAAAAGGGACTGGCCAGGGAGTCTCGGGGTGAGGAGGTGGCTGTTCCCCCCGCCCCTTTGGTGTATGCTCTGCGGCCGACGCCACCCGCGCAGATGGCCGTGTCTGTCCGGCATGGCGCGCGCCCGGTACTTTCTGCCCGACAGGCTGGTCTGGAGAACCTGATGAAGCTGACTGAACTGTTTACACAACCGGATCCTGACTTCGGCCAGGCCATGACGGCCCTGCTGGAGACCTTCCATCACTCGGATGACAGTCAGGCACCTTACCAGCGCGACAGCTTCGTCCATCAACTCGATCAGTCGTCCATGCCCGCCATCGGCATGAGCACCCAGGCCTACCTGGCCCGCCTTGCCACCCTGGTACCAGGCGCCTCCCATCTCACCTCGCCCCACTACATGGGACACATGACGGCCCCCTTGCCAGCCTTCACCGCCGAGCTCTCCCGACTGCTGGTGATGCTCAATCAGAATCCGATGAAGATGGAGTCCTCCCGCCTGCTCAGCTTCCTGGAGCGGGAGGTACTGGCCAAGCTGCATCGTCTCGTCTATCGCGAGGACGACGGCTTTTACGAAGCGCAGATGCACGCCAAAGACGCCGCCCTCGGCGTCATGACCAGCGGCGGCACCATCGCCAACGTCACCGCTCTCTGGCTGGCCCGCAACCGGGCCTGTGGCGACGATCTGTTTTCCCTCTATGAGCAGGGTTATCGAGGCGCCGTGATCCTGGGGTCCAGGCTGATGCACTACTCCTTCGACAAGGGGATGGATCTGCTGGGGCTGGGGGCTTGCCGCGTCTGGCGGCTCGAGACCGATGCCGATAACCGGCTCTGCCTCTCGGCGCTCGAGAGCGCACTGGTCCGATGCCGGGAGCAGAAGCTCAAGGTGCTGGCCCTGGTAGGGGTCGCCGGCAGCACGGACTTTGGTTCCATCGATCCCCTGCCCGAGCTCGCCGCCATCGCCCGGCGCGAGCAGATCCACTTTCACGTGGATGCCGCCTGGGGCGGCCCGACCCTGCTCTCCCCCCGCTACCAGGGGCTGCTGGAGGGGATCGAGCGAGCCGATACCGTCACCCTGGATGGCCACAAGCAGTTGCTGGTACCACTCGGTACCGGCATGTTGCTCTGCCGCCAGCCAGATCTGATGATGACGGTGAAGCGGGAGGCGCCCTACGCCATTCGCGCCAGCTCCTTCGATCAGGGTCGCTTCACCCTGGAGGGCACCCGCCCCGCCAACGCACTCTATCTGGATGCCGCCTTCCAGCTGCTGGGCCGGCAGGGCTATGCCCAGCTTATCGAAGCCAATTACGACAGAGCGCGGCGGATGGCAGAGCTCATCGATGCCCACCCCGCCTTCGAGCTGATGTCGGCTCCCGTGATGAACCTGCTCTCCTATCGCTGCATTCCACCTCACCTGCAAGGCAAGGCACCGGACGAGGCGGCCAACGAGCAGATCAACGCCTTCAACGTGGCGTTGCAGAAGGCCCAACGCGCCGAGGGGCACAGCTTCGTCTCCCGCACCCAGCGTGCGGTGAGCCGCTACGGAGCACAGCCGCTCACCCTGCTGCGCGCCGTCCTGCTCAACCCCCTCATCGAGGAGCGCCATATCCGTGACTTGCTGGATGACCAGTTGCGGCTCGGCAGCCTCGTTGCCAGTCAGCTGTTCGGCTAGATGGCGCAACAAGAATCATCGTCACCCCGAAGGGTGGCGGCCCCGCAGCGGGGAACTGCATACTAAATGAACGGTCTTATTCATTTGCCGTTGCCTAACGGGCAGGTACACTGAGTGAAATTTTGAGGTTAGAGCCCAGCATGAAGCAGTTTATTGAATTCATTCCCCTGATCGTCTTCTTCGCGGTCTACAAGTTCTACGACATCTACACCGCCACCGGCGCCCTGGTGGTCGTCACCGGCCTCCAGCTGCTCTACAGCTGGGTGCGCTATCGCAAGGTCGAGAAGATGCAGCTGTTTACCTTCCTGCTGGTCGGTTTCTTCGGCGGCCTCACCGTCTTCTTCCATGACGATACCTTCATCAAGTGGAAGGTGACCGTGATCAATGCCCTCTTTGCCCTCGCCCTGCTCATCAGCCGCTACGGCTTTGGCAAAAATCTCATCAAGCAGATGCTGGCCAAGGAGCTGCAGGCCCCCGACCGCATCTGGGACAACGTCAACCTCGGCTGGGTCGGTTTCTTCGCCCTCTGCGGCCTGCTCAATCTCTATGTGGCCTTCAACCTGTCGCAAGAGATGTGGGTCAACTTCAAGGTCTTCGGCCTGCTGGGCATGACGCTGGTGTTCACCCTGCTGAGTGGCGTCTATCTCTATCGCCACATGCCGGCCGAGCAGAAAGCAGAACAGAAAAAATAACCGCAACCAGAAAGGATCCTCTCATGTGGTATCTCATCTATTCCGAAGATGTCGCCGGCAGCCTGCCCCAGCGCAAGCTGGCTCGCCCCGCTCACCTCGCCCGCCTGCAGGCGCTGCAGGATGAGGGGCGCCTGCTGACGGCCGGCCCCAATCCGGCCATCGATGCCGAGGATCCGGCCGATGCGGGCTTCACCGGCAGCACCGTTATCGCCGAGTTCCCCAGCCAGGCGGACGCCAAGGCATGGGCGGATGCGGACCCTTATGTGGCGGCAGGCGTCTATGCCAGGGTGACCATCAAGCCGTTCAAGAAGGTGTTCTGAATCGGGAAACGACTGGTATCATTGAACGCGAAAATGCAAAAGGCCGGACACTGTCCGGCCTTTTTACATCTGCGCGCCCTGGCGACGGCAATCAGGCCCGCGCCACAAACCAGGGGTTGAGGATATCCGGCTTGTTGTAGGCAAGCGCTGAGCCATCGAGTTGGGTCACGCTGCCCCCCGCTCCTTCCAGCACAGCCTGCGCCGCCGCCGTGTCCCACTCGCAGGTGGGGGCAAGACGCGGATAGAGCTCGGCGCCCCCTTCGGCAATGATGCAGAACTTGAGGGAGCTGCCCATGGAGACCAGCTCAATCTCACCAAACGGCGCCAAGTAATCCAGGGTCGCCTGGGAAAGATGGTTGCGGCTGCCCACCACCCGCCAGGGCGTACCTTCCCGGTGAGGCCGGACCTGGATGGCTTCGCACTCACCATCGGCAACACGCCAGGCCCCGATCTCTTTACCGCCATACCAGAGCTTATCCAGCACAGGGGCATAGACCAGACCCCAGACCGGCCTGCCCTCCTCGATCAGCGCGATGTTCACGGTGAATTCGCCGTTGCGGGAGACAAATTCCTTGGTGCCATCGAGCGGGTCCACCAACCAGTAGCGGGACCAGCTGCACCGCACCTGCATCGTCTCGGCGTCGGACTCTTCCGACAGCACAGGAATATCCGGCGTCAACCGGGCCAGCGCCTGCACTATCACCTCGTGCGCCCCCTGATCGGCGGCGGTGAGCGGACTCTCGTCCTGCTTGTACTCCACCGCAAAGGGCTGACAGTAGATGGCCAGGATGGCGTCACCGGCGGCGCGGGCGATGGGCTCCAGTGCGGAAATGGCGGGTAAAAACATAGAAAAGATATCTCGCTCAAATGGTTAGCCAGTGTAACTGCTTCAGGCTTAGCTGGCTTATAGCCGTTTGCACTGACTTATAAAGTGTAAGAAATGACAGACAAAAAGTGCCGCAGCTCGGCTAATTATCAATAGTCAATTGACACTACATAAGGACATGAAGAAATGAACCGAAAGACTCTGATTGCCGCCCTGTTGCTGGGTTGCCTGCCCCTGCTGAGCCAGCCCCTGCTGGCCGCCGACAAGCCAGCCGCCAAACCCACCACCATGGTCACCAGCGCCAAGGAGGTGGGCAAGATCAACCTCAATACCGCCAGTGCCGATGAACTCGCGTCGCTGAAAGGCATCGGCGAGAAAAAAGCGCAAGCCATCGTCGACTACCGCGAGAAACAGGGCAAGTTCACCTCGGTGGATCAGCTGGCGGAGGTGAGTGGCATAGGGCCCGCCACCCTGGATGCGAATCGGGACATGATTATCGTCAAGTAACCGGTTTGAATCCCATTCATCCGAGGGCAGCCTGTGGCTGCCCTATTTTTCTTCGGGTATCATGAGCACACTTTGTATCTTCGGACTCATTCCATGAAAAAGACACCACTCGTTGTTCGCAAGGCCGTCCTCCCCGTTGCCGGTCTGGGTACCCGCATGCTGCCCGCCACCAAGGCCATCCCCAAAGAGATGCTGCCAGTGGTCGACAAGCCGCTGATCCAGTATGTGGTGCGTGAAGCCATCGCCGCCGGCATCAAGGAGATCATCCTGGTGACCCACTCCAGCAAGAACTCCATCGAAAACCATTTCGACAAGAGCTTCGAGCTGGAGGCGACTCTGGAGAAGCGGGTCAAGCGCCAACTGCTGGAAGAGGTGCAGCACATCTGCCCGAAAGACGTCACCATCATGCACGTGCGACAGGGCGAGGCCAAGGGCCTGGGTCATGCAGTGCTGTGCGCCCGCCCGCTGATCGGGGATAACCCCTTTGCCGTGCTGCTGCCTGACGTGTTGATCGACGAAGTGGCGAGCGATCTCAAACAGGACAACCTGGCCGAGATGGTGCACATGTTCGAGGCGGACCAGATCAGCCAGATCATGGTGGAAGCCGTCCCCGAGAGCGAAGTGGACAAATACGGCATCGCCGACATCAAGGGCGAGGCCCTGAGCGCCGGCATGTCACTGCCGATGCAGGCCATCGTCGAGAAGCCGCCGCGCGACGAGGCGCCCTCCAACCTGGCAGTGGTCGGCCGTTATGTGCTCTCCGCCAACATCTGGCCCCTGCTGGAGAAAACCCCGGCCGGGGCGGGCGACGAGATCCAGCTGACCGATGCCATCGCCATGCTGATGGAGAAGGAGCAGGTCAATGCCTACTTCATGAAGGGTCGCAGTCACGATTGCGGCAGTAAGCTGGGTTACATGAAGGCCAACGTGGAATATGCGGTACGCCACCGCGAACTGGACGGTGAATTTACCGCCTGGCTCAAGCAGTTTGTCAAACAGCTGTAATTGCTGAAAATTAACACAATACACAGAATAAAAGACTGGGCATCATTCGATGCCCATTTTCATTTTATAAACAAATATTCAACCATCGATAGATAAAATATCGTCAAAACCTGTCATTGTAATTCAATCCTGCTTGTTTTATAAGGAATATGGCTGGTTCCTAGCCCTTGCATAAAATTTCTAAAAAAATATAAGACACAGGTGGAAGTTCCAATGAATAACCCGTCCAAAGGGACCTTTTTAGGTCACCCTAAAGGGCTCTTTTTGCTCTTTAGTACCGAACTCTGGGAGAGATTCTCCTACTACGGCATGCGTGCCGTGCTCGTCCTCTATCTGACTGACATGACGGCCAACGGCGGCATGGGCTGGACCCAGGCCGACGCCCTCAAGCTGTACGGCATCTATACCGGTCTGGTCTACATCACCCCGATCATCGGAGGCTGGCTGGCCGACACCTTCCTCGGTCAACGCCGCGCCATCCTGATCGGTGCCATCTTCATGGCCGCGGGTCAATTTACCCTGGCCCTGCCCCACGCCATGTTCCCGGACATGGTCAACACCGTCTTCTACGCGGGCCTTGGCTTGCTGATCCTGGGTAACGGTCTGTTCAAGCCGAACATCTCCACCATGGTGGGCGACCTGTATCAGGAAGGTGACCATCGTCGTGACGGTGCCTTCACCATCTTCTACATGGGCATCAACCTGGGCTCCCTGCTGGCGGGCGTGATCTGTGGTGCCGCCGCCACCGCCTACGGCTGGCAAGCCGCCTTCGTCAGCGCCGGTATCGGCATGCTGCTCTCTCTGGTGGTGCAAGCCACCATGGCCCAGCGTTTCCTCGGTGACATCGGCCGCATGCCGGCAGCCCAGCGCGCCGCCTTGCAACGCTCCAAGGAGCAGAAGGCCCCGCTGACCAAGCAGGAAGTGGATCGCATCAAGGTAATCCTGGTGCTGGGTCTGTTCACCATCATCTTCTGGGCAGGTTTCGAGCAGGCAGGTGGTCTGATGAACCTGTATGCACAGGAATATACCGATCGCATGATCGGCAGCTTCGAAGTACCGACCGCCTGGTTCCAGTCCCTGAACCCCTTCTTCATCATCACACTCGCTCCGATCGTAGCGGCCATCTGGATCAAGCTCGGCAGCAAGGAACCAAACTCCCCGGTGAAATTCGCCATGGGTCTGCTGTTCCTGGCCGTGGGCTTCCTCTTCATGATCGGTGCCGTGCTGGAACAAGGCGGCGATCAGGCCGTCAAGACCTCCATGTTCTGGCTGGTCGGTGCCTACCTGTTCCACACCCTGGGCGAGCTCTGTCTCTCCCCGATCGGCCTCTCCATGGTCACCAAGCTGGCCCCGCTGCGCCTGGCGTCCCTGATGATGGGTGCCTGGTTCGGCTTCGTCGCCCTGGCCAACTATGCGGCCGGTTTCATCGGTTCCTTCGTCGGTGAAGCGGGTCCGATCGCCATCTTCGGTGGCATCGCCCTGGCCGCCGTGATCAGCGCCCTGATCCTGCTGACCATGGCGAACCGCCTGGTCTACTGGATGCACGGCGCCGAAGGCCCCGCGAAAGAGGCTGACGAGCACGACAAGAAGCTGCAATCCGCCATCGTCTAACCGGTCCGGACTGTACCAGACAAACAGGGCGCCCTGTTTGTCTTAGCGTTAAGCCGCAACCTCAATGATGACGAACCTGCATCTTCAGGGCGCTGCCGCTGTCGCTGCGAAACTGCAACTCGAAAGGCTCGTGCCAGCTGCGCTTGTGCAACCCATAGCGGCTGCTGCGCATCAACCCGAGCGGCAACCCCCCAGAGCGCATCAGCCAGTGGGGTGAGGTGAGGCCTGCATTGGCAAATACCAGCCCGTCTTCCTGATCGAACAGCAGCGCCGCCATGGCAAAGGAGTGGCGCAGGCCCGACTCCAGCAGTTGCAGATTGAGGTAGTCGAGCAACCTGTGGGGCTGGGTCAGCAACTGGCTCTCCTGCTGCTGAAACTGGCGATAGAGGCCATTCATCAGGGATCGCACCAGAGCACCGCAGAAGGCGGCATCCACCCCGAGGATGGGCAGCTCCATCACCAGCACCAGCAGCTTGTCGCCCAGCTTGAAGGTATCGGGAATGAACAGATTGCCCATGCCGGCGAACGTCACCTGCCAGGGCCCCCACTCCTGCATGCCGGGCGGTGCCAGCCAGGCCAGCAGGCGGCTGGACGCCAGGTCGTGAGCCCGGAAGAAGTCTATGTGCTCCATCAGCTCCAGTTGCTGGCTCTGGTGGGCGTTGCTCGTCAGGCACTGATCTATGCTGCGCCGGATCTGGCCATAGTCATCCACCGGCTTGATGAAGAAGTCGCTGGCCCCTGCCCGCAGCGCCCGCTCGATGGCAGCCATCTGATCCTGACCCGAGATGACAATGACAGGCACCTCGGGGTAGCGGGCCGCAAGGCAGGCGATCACCTCATGCCCATCCATGTTGGGCATGTTCAGATCGCATAACACGATATCGGGGTGGTAGAGCGCGGCTGCCGAGAGCCCTTCGATCCCATCTTCGGCCTGAAAGACACAGGCCCCATCATGCTCGAGATAAGTGACCAGCGAGTGGCGAAAAACCGCTTCATCCTCCACCACCAGGATCCGTAGTCCGGCTTTTGACATCTTGACAAAGCTCTTATTAGTCAAATGGTTATTTGAGCACTAAGCCTAGAACATGGGGGCGCCATCTTGCCACCCAATATTGCCGGGCAGCGCCTTCAAATAGCCAGTCGGCCTCCCAACCATTTGAAATGGGCTGATTATTTTGTCAGCAATTTATGCCGCACCCATGGCGATCGGGAAGGTTTTCGCTCCCAATCTCCCCTGGATGAAGGGTCGTCACTGCCTCATCAGGCAGCCATCCAGGGGCACTGTGAATTGTATGCAACCCCGCCATGAGGGATAATGCCCCCCACTCCAGATCGTGAAGCAAACCATGACGCCAGCCGAATACAGCGCCCTCGCCCATCCCAGACTCTCCCATCCGGCACGCAGCCTCTATACCCTGCAGCTGCGCCGGCTGGTGCTGGAAAATCGGCTGCCCAGGCTCAACTATCCCGAACTCGGGCGCGCCCTGGCGGTGGTCGATCCGGGCAATCCCAGCGGGTTCTGCTATCAGGTCAATGCCCGCCAGCTCACCGAGCTGCTCGATGAGCTGATGGAAGCCGAATTGTTGCAGGTCGAGGCGCAGGCGGACAGTGAGCACTACCATCAGTGCCCCTTCCAGCTGCCCCTGCTAAGCCAGCGGGTACGCAGCCCGCTGCCGGAGCGCCCCTTCCAGATGCATCTGCGGTGGCGGCCGGATGAAGAGCTGCCCGCCCTCGCCCGCCTGTGCGGGGTGATCGATGCCAGCTACAGCGAAGAGGATCTGGGGGAGTTCATCGCCTACTGGCTTGGCCGCCCCGAGGTGTTCGACTCCCAGCATCAGTGGATGCTCAAATTCATCCGGACCCTCAAGAGCCGGCGATACACACGGCGCCAGCCGACCGAGGTAGCCGGTTATCAGCAGATCACCCCGGCCCCCGTCGATTCGGGGCCGAGCAAGCGGGCGCAGGAGATGATCGAGGCCGCCAAGCGGCTGGCCCAGACCCAGGAGCCGGACAATGATTGATCCCGGATGCCCGCAACAGGCACTATTAACCCCTTGTCACCCCAGCCCCAGCAGAAGGAGTATCCCATGACAGATCCGCACGACCCGCTGCGCCAGGAGCTGGAGGAGATCGAGGCCAAGCGCCGGAGGATCGCCAAGGCCAAACAGGACCATCGTGTGCACGACCCTGAGCTGAGCCAGCACGTGGGCGGTCTGCTCGAGCGCATTCGCCGCCTGCAGGCCCAGACCGGCGGCACTCAGTACGACTACGAGACCCTGCGCAAGGAGTACGACGCCAAGGCCAATGCCGAGGTGCGCGAACTGCAGAAGGCGGCGCGCCAGGAGCGGATCCAGAAGCTGATCGCCCAGGCCGATCTCAACCCGGACTGGATCTTCGAGAAGATGGATGCCGGCGACCCCGCGCTGCAATACCCCATGGAGACGGCCCGCTACTTCATCAGCGGCTTCGAGCATTGGGAGAAGAGCGGCGGTGGCTGCATGCTCATCTATGGCGACTACGGCACCGGCAAGTCCACCCTGGCGGGCGCCGTGGCCCACGAGCTGATCGAGCGCCATCAGAAATCGGTGATCTTCCAGCAGTGGGCCTCCATCGTGGACAGGCTCTTCTTCAACGTCATCCAGGATCAGGAGGAGCGCAATCAGTACCGCCGCGCCCTGGAAGAGGTGGATCTGCTGATCATCGACGAGGTCGCGGCCAACCGTGCCAAGATGGCGGAGAGCCAGTCCAGCTTCCTCGGCCACCTGTTGCGCCGCCGTCGCAACCTCTCGAAGAGCGTCATCATCATCACCAACCACAGTCCCCAGAGTCTGCATCAGGCCATAGGTGACTTCAGCTTCGAGGCGATCAAGGCGTTCAACCCTGTGGATATCCACCTGAGCGGCCCCAGTCGTCGCCCCAGCATAGGCCACTACAACGGCTGATCCTGTGCGAGCCCGGACCAGTGGCCAGGGCTCGCCGTATTTCCCCCCGTCTCGAATAAAAACAACTCTCATTTACAGCACGGTGCCAACCCTTTAGGCTGACCTTTTCGCCACAGGGAGCAACACAATGCCAACCACACTCATCTTCGGAGCCAGCCGCGGGCTGGGCCGCACCTTCACCGATCAGGCCCTGCGCCAGGGTCACAGGGCCCTGGCCCTGGTTCGCCAACCCGAGATGGCCGCTGAGCTGCGCGCCCTGGGGGTCGAGGTCATCGAAGGGGATGCGCTGGATACGGCCACAGTTGCGCAGGCTTGCGTGCAAGCGGGCCAAGGCGCCCGGGTCGTCTCCACCCTCGGCAGCTTCCGTCAGCCACAACCTGTGGATTATCAGGGCAACCGCCACGTCATCGACGCCATGGAGCAGACAGGGCTCACCCGTCTGCTGCTGGTGACCTCCCTCGGCTGCGGCGACAGCTGGCAATACCTGCCCGAGCGGGCCAGGGCGGCGTTTGGTCACGAGGTACGCTTGAAGAGCCTGGCAGAGAGCTGGCTGCAGACCAGCGAGCTCGATTGGACCATCCTTAGGCCGGCCGGCTTGCAGGATGGGGAGGCCACCGGTCGTGCCGAGCTGAGCCAGGGCAAGGAGGTGCACGGACTGGTGCGCCGAAGCGATGTGGCCATTCATGGCCTGCGCCTGTTGGCCGATGAGACTGCGCTGGGGCAGATCTACGCCATCGGCGATTCCGAGTTCCATCGCGCCTGACCCATCCACAACCCAAGCCTGCGCATAAAAAAACGGTCAGCCCCTGGGCTGACCGTTTCACACTCTCTAGCCGCCGCGTTATCTCGCCTGGCTGGCGGCCGCCTCACTCTGCACTGCCATCTTGCCGGCAATCGGTAACGACTGCTGACGCCAGCGCAGCAGCAGGCAGGCGAGGCCGCCATGAAGCAGAGCCAGCCCCCAGAGTTGCCACCAGTAGCGCGACACCTGACTGAACTCGGCGCCCATCTGGTTGAGGCGCAGGAAGCCCTCTATGGCCGGCGTGCTCGGCACCCACTGGGCCAGCCAGTTGAGGGGGGGCGGGATCAGCTCCAACGGCCAGATGAAGCCGGCGAGGAAGACAAGCGGCAGCGACGAGATGAGCACAACCTGGGTCGGCAGGTCGCGACGGGTAAACAGGGCCCCCAGCACCACCCCCAGCCAGGTGGTGGCCAGCAGGAAGGGCAGGGTGAACAGCCACAAGGCGGCCGGCTCTGCGATGCGGGCTATGCCGTAGTGGTCGAAGCAGAAGCCGAAGAAGTAGGTCACCGGCAGCACGAACAGCCCCCCCACCACCAGGGTGCGGGCCAGCAGCAACGCCAGCACGGGCGCCTGCTGCCAATAGCCGTACTCCCCTCGCCCGCTTCGCTGGTTCTGGGTCGCCCCCAGAATGCCGGTGCCCATCAGCAGCACCTGGTGCAGGATCAGCACGAAGACCGCCGGCACCACGTAGTTCACATAGCCCATGGACGGGTTGAACACAGGCACCACGTTGAGCCCGACAGCATTCCAGCCCATGGCCGCCTGGGGCAGCGCCTCGCCGTGGCTCAGCAGCCGGGCCACCTTGACCTGAGCGGCCAGGGTGCCGCCCGCCTGGGCCAGCCCCTCGGCTATGGTGCCGTAGACCAGAAAGTAAGAAGCGTCGCCGGCATAGCCCAGGGTGACGCTCTTGCCCAGCATCAGATCCCGGTAGAAGTGACGGGGAATGTGCAGTATGCCGCTCGCCTTGCCGGTCAGCAGCCACTCCCGCGCCTGTGTCAGGCTGTCGACCCGAGCCACCAGTTTCACCTGGGGCGTCGCATCGGCCATGAACTCCAGCTGACGGGAGAGCTGGCTGCCGTCATCGTTGACCACCACCACAGCCTCTTCGCGAGGCAGCTGATGCAGATAGGGCTGCGGATAGAGGAAGGAGTAGAAGAAGACGCCGCCAAACAGGGTCAGCATGATGGCCCTGTCCGCCAGCAGTGTGCGCAACTCGAGACGCACCAGATCCCAGAAACCCATCATGATTCAGGCTCCTTGGTGGCCAGCTTGCGGGCAGCATGGGCCTGGGGTTGATAGCGCCGCACGACCAGCAGCAGCGGCAGCAGGAACAGCAGCAGGGCGCCGAACTGGGGCAGGGCCGCCGTCAGCGGCTGGCCGTAGTTGGTCTGGCCTATCTGCAGCTCGACATAGTGGGAGATGGGCAGCAGGCTGCGCCAGAACTGGGCCACATCCCCCATGGCGCTGACCGGGAAGGTGACCCCCATAAAAGCAAAACCGGGTGCAGTGTAAGCCCCCGCCAGAGAGAGCGCCCGGGCCGGATCCCGAATGACGCCGTAGAAGAAGGCCCCCATGCTGACGCAGGCGGCCGAAGCCAGCCCCAGACCCAACGTCAGCACCAGCCAGCTGCCCTGCATGGGATAACCCAGCGCCTTGAACAGCAGCAGGCTCCACGCCAGCCCCCACCCCCACCCGATGAGCACATGGGGCAGCAGGGTGCGCCAGAGGCCGAACCAGACCCCTCTGGTGGTCCAGTCCAGTCCGAGTCGATCGGTGCGTGCCAGGGCGTTGAGGCCATAGAGCACCACCAGGATCTGCCACACCGCGGGCAGCAGGGCACTCAGCAGAAACTGGGCGTAGCTGGAGTTGATGTTGTAGAGCGCCGTTACCTGGCTCGCTATGGGCACAGATTGCCCCAGCGCCCCAGGCAGCGCCTTGCCGTCGGCCATGGCCGCCAGCACACCCACCTGGCCGTTGAGGGTGCCCACCACCTGGGCCAGGGCCGCGTTGACCAGCTTGGCGATCAGGATGAACTGGCCGTTGTTGAATACTGTCACCCTGGGCTGGGTACCCTCCCGGGCATCCCGCTCCAGGTGATTGGGGATCACCACCAGGGCATAGATGTCGCCTCCACGCAGTGCCTTGGCGCCCTCGTCGATGGCGTCAAACTGCTGCGCTATCTTGAGCCCGGCCGAACCATCCAGTGAAAATGCCAGCTGGCGGGAGAGGGTGCTGCGATCCAGGTCCACCAGACCCACCTTGAGGTCGCGCGCCAACCCCGCCGAGAAGATCCAGCACAAGAGCCCGATCAGCAGCAGCGGGATCCAGCTGGTCAGGGCCCGGCTGAAGGGGTCTTGCCACAGCAGACGCCATTCGCGCCCCATCAGAGTTCGACCAGCACGCTCATGCCAACCCGCAACCCCTCAACCGGTTGCAAGGGGCGCGCCTCCACCTGGAAGCTCTTCATGTCGAACCCCTGACGGGTGTCTGTGGCTCGCCAGGTGGCGAAATCCCCCATCGCGGCCACATGGGACACCTTGAAACGCACCGTCTGATCGCCAAGGCCCGGGATGCGGGCATCAAACTCGGTGCCGACCGGGAAGCGGGGCAGCAGATCCTCGCGCACATGGAACTGGGCCCAGGCATCCTTCATGTCGAGCAGGGTCACCACAGGGAAGCCCTGGGGCGCCAGCTCGCCGCTGCGCAGCAGTACCTGGGCGACCTCCCCCTCGTGTGGGCTGGCGATGCGAGTGTCGGCCAGATAGGCCTCGACCTCGGCCACCCCGCCAGCCGCCATCTTGGCCTGCTCCCGCGCCGCGACCTTGGTCTCCTCCCGCGCCCCTTCCAGGGTCATCTGATATTGCTGCCAGGCCATGCCTTCGCTGTATTTGGCCGCCTGCCAGGCCGTCCAGGCCTCGTCACGCTTTTGCAGCGATATGACGCCGTCCCGATGCAGGCTGGCGATACGTTCATAGGTCTTGCCACGAAGCAGGGCGGCCGCCTTGGCTTGCTGCCACTGATCCTTGGCAGCAGCTATTTGCTGGGCCCGCGCCCCCTTCTCGGCCTCCTGCGCCATGGCACCCGCGGCCGCCTGACCCGCCTTGGCCTGGCTCAGCTTGGCCTCGATTTCGGGGCTCGCCAGGGTGAACGCCAGCTGACCCTTGGCCAGTTGATCTCCCTTCTTCACCAGCACCTCGTCGATACGCCCCGCCACCTTGGAGGAGACCGAATACTGCTGCGCCTCAATCTGGCCCTGCAGGCGCACCGGCTCCGGCTGATAGGCCAGCCAGAAGCGCCAGCCCAGCCAGATGACCAGCAGCACCAGGGCAAGTGGCAGCAACCAAGGCTGGCCCTGACTCATCTTCTTCTTGATGGGGGGATGACTCATGAATTCACCTCGACAAAAGGGCGACCCTTGGTGGTCGAAACAGTGATGGATAGATGGGTCTGCTGGGTCGAAGTCATGAATTCACCTCTATCGCCTGACCATGCTGATATTGATTGAAACTGTTCATCTGCCCCGAGAGCGCCAGCAGGCGGGCCAGGGAGACCACGTATTGGTAGGCTGCCGCGGCGCGCTGGGTCTTGACCCCGGCCAGCTGGCTCTGGGCATCCACCACATCCAGCGAGGTGGAGAGCCCCTGACCGAATGCCTTGTCCCGCAGCCGCACGTTCTCTTCCGCCAGCGCCTGGGTCGAGGAGAGGGATTGATACTCCTCCAGCCCCTGCGCTGCCTCGCGCCAGGTCTTCTCGACCAGCAGCTCCAGATCCTGGCGGGTCTTGGCCTGCAGCAGATTGACCTGCAGCTCGGCACTCTTGGCCGCCTGCACCGTCTCGGATCGGCCGTCACGGCTCACCAGCGGCATGCTGACCCCGACCCCGACCAGCCAGTCCGGGGTGGTCTTGGAGACGATGGAGTCATCTTCATAGAGGTTGTAGTTGCCAAACAGGAAGAGCTCGGGGGCATATTTGCCTTTCTCCAGCTTGATCATCCCCTGAGCCTGCTCCTTCTTGGCCGCCAGCAGCTTGAGACCGGGGTGTACCGCCAGGGTTTCCTCCACGAAGGGAGCCAATGCTGGCATCCCCTCGTTGATGAAAAGGCTGGTATTGGGCTCCGCCTGTTTGAGCTTGAGCATGTGGCCGAGGGCCAGCTGGGCGATCTCCAGGCTGCGCCGCGCCTTCTGGGTATCGATGCGGGCCCTGTCATAGGCCGACTGAGCGGAGAGTCGCTCGACCTTGGCTATCTGGCCCTGGGCTTCGAGCTTTTTGGCATGATCCAGGTGGTGTGCCAGCCCTTGCTCGATCTCCTGCTTGGTCTGCACCACCTGGGCCGCCAGCACCACGCCGAAGTAAGTCTGGGAGAGGCTCTCGAAGGTAGACTGCTGCTTGAGCACCAGTAGTTGCTGCGCTTCGCTCACCTGCGCCTGGCGAATGTCCTGGGCCGCATCGATACGCCCACCGGTAAACAGCGGCCACAGCATCTTGACCGAACTGGTGACCACATTCTGTTTGGTCAGCGGGGTGACGAAGTCGCTGGGGCTGAGGTTGAGCGCCTGCATGACGGGCCCCAGTAACTTGCCAAATTCCGGGTGGTTGGCGATGGGGTTCAGATCCAGCATGTCCAGTTCCATCGGCTGATCGAGGTGGGTATAGCTGGCCCCCACATCCACCTTGGGCAGGTACATGGCCTTGGCTGCCTCGCGCAGTTGCTCTGCCCGCTCCACCCCGGCCTGCTCCGCCGCCAACCCGTCGTCTTGCTGGATGACCCGGCTCCAGGCCTCGGTGAAGCTGACGGTTTGCGCCTGGGCCGAGCCCAGCATGGCTCCCAGCAGACCCGGGCAGAGCAATTTGATGAACCTTGACGTCATACATCCCCAATTTATGTTTGTAATAAAATTGTGTGGAGCCTTTGCTCGATTCAGGTTCGCTATCATAGCGTAAACAGGCGCCGGAAAGAGACTGTCAAATCACCGAGTCCCTCACTCATTTGACCCTGACCATGGTCCCAGACAATATGTCTGATTTTCAAGCACTCCTGAATTTGCAAGCCTTGGCGCGACGTTTTTTTCAGAAAAAAATGGCTGACGCTCAAATACTAACCTTTTCTCCTGACTAAAAAATGCGTAATATACGCCGCCCTAAGCCGATGGTAACCGTGGAATGCAGATAGGTCCCCACACGCTTGAAACTCGCTTGATCGTGGCCCCCATGGCCGGTGTAACAGACCGACCATTTCGTGAACTTTGTTTACGTTTGGGAGCCGGCATGGCCGTTTCAGAGATGCTGCTGGCCAACCCGGATGTCTGGGATACCCAGAAAACCAGGATGAGAATGGGCCACTCTGCCGAAACCGGACTGCGATCGGTCCAGATTGCCGGAGCCGACCCCGAGATGATGGCGTTTGCTGCCCGCTACAACGTCGAGCAGGGCGCTCAGATCGTCGACATCAACATGGGATGTCCGGCAAAAAAAGTGAATAAAAAGTTGGCAGGCTCCGCCCTGCTGCGCCAACCCGATCTGGTCAGATCCATCTGCCAGGCCGTGGTGAATGCAGTAGAGGTACCTGTCACCTTGAAGATCCGCACAGGATGGGATCCGGATAACCGCAATGGCGAGGAGATCGCCCGAATCGCCGAAGATTGCGGTATCGCGGCCCTTGCCGTGCATGGTCGTACCCGCTCCTGCCTCTACAAGGGCGAAGCGGAATACGACACTATCAGGGCGATTAAGCAGGCCGTATCGATTCCTGTTGTCGCCAATGGCGACATAGACAGCCCGGAGAAGGCCCGGTATGTCCTCGACTATACCGGCGTCGACGCCGTGATGATCGGCCGTGCTGCGCAAGGACAACCCTGGATTTTCCGGGAAATCCGTCATTTTCTTGAGACGGGCACCAAGCTGCCGCCTCCCGACAGGGAAGAGGTTCGCACCCTGATGAACGAGCATGTTACCAACCTGCACCAGTTTTACGGTGCATATCTGGGAGCGCGCATTGCCCGTAAACACGTGGGCTGGTATCTGGATGAAGAAGAGACGGGCCGAGAATTCCGTAAGCACTTCAATGCCCTGGATTGTGCAGACGCACAACTCGAGGCACTCGAAGCGTATTTCGATGGATTAGGTTAACGCATAACTAAAGAGCCGACCGAATATGTTCGAACAAACCCTGACTTCTGATGCATTGGTAACAACTACTCACAATCACGCTGCCGAGCCGACCCAGCGCCCCCTGCGTGACTCTGTGCAACAGGCCCTGCGTAACTACCTGGCCCAGTTGAACGGTCAGGAAGTGATTGATCTGTACGATATGGTTCTCTCCGAAGTCGAAGCCCCCATGCTGGACGTGATCATGCAGTACACCCGTGGTAACCAGACTCGCGCCGCCGTGATGATGGGCATCAACCGTGGCACCCTGCGCAAGAAACTCAAGCGCTACGGCATGAACTGATTTCAGTCATCCTGCTGCAGTGCAGATAAAGGCGTATCCCAGCGATGGGATACGCCTTTTTCTATGCCCGGTCGCCATCTCACTCCACGGCCAGCTTGATGCCCAGCCCCACAAACAGGCCACCCATCACGCGATTGAGCCAACACCCCAGCCGGGCAGGCAAGCGCATCTTGCGACTCGCATAGGCGGTCGAGAAGGCCAGCAGGTGGCACCAAATCATCCCGTTGATATTAAAGATGCAGCCCAGCACGATAAAAGCCAGCGCCTTCTGCGGTGCGGCGGGATCGATGAACTGGGGCACAAAGGCGAGGAAGAAGAGCGCTACCTTGGGATTGAGCACATTGGTCAGCAGGCCCTGCCGAAAGATCCGTCCATAGGAGAGTGCTGGCTGCGATACCGCAGGCTCGCTCGCAACAGGTGAGCTTACGCCTTGCCTGAGCAGGGAAACCCCCAGATAGACCAGATAGAGCGCCCCCATCAGCTTGATGATGGCGAACAGCTCGGCGGAGGCACTCAGCAGCGCAGACAGCCCCAGCGCTGCTGCCAGCACATGCACCATGGTACCCGTTCCTATGCCCAGTGCGGCCACCGAGCCCGCTCGCCAGCCTTGCGAGCCACTGCGCAGCATGATGAGAAGGGAGTCCGGTCCCGGCATCATGTTCAACAGCAGGCCGGATACGATAAACAACGCCAGATCGTGGATCCCCAACATACACAGCTCCCTTGCCGATGAAACTCACAGTCTATGTATCCAGCCCTCCTTGTCACTCCCCCGTTACGGCAATAGTGAACATAGGCAGGAGGCATAGCCAGGGGCTATCAGGGTTGGCGAAGAGAGTAGAAGAGTCGAAAGGTAAGCCGGTGGGTAAAGAGCGGGTCATTTATTGTGAGGCAGATGACCTGAGCATCCTCTGAGCAGTCAGTAAATCGGTGCTGAAGCACAGAATGTCAGGCAATAAAAAACCCCGCTCATTGAGCGGGGTTTCTTGTATTGGGTGCCTGGCAGTGTCCTACTCTCGC
>NZ_JAPCIX010000039.1:0-22026 GCF_027707605.1 Aeromonas sp. QDB31
CGGCGCCTGCTTCACAAGGAAGCTGACTCATCAGTCCGGCGTGTTCCGCCGTGCTGGTAGGGGCGCATTATAGGGAGTCGCGCCGGGATGGCAAGCGCAAAACTACAAAAAATGACACTTTTTTACTGTTTAGCGACCCAAGCGCCTATTTATCAAACAAAACGCCCCGCATAAGCGGGGCGTCAACGAGCAAGGATGCGGATTTGCTACCTTTTTGACCAAAACTCCCGGGCAAAGGCGCGTACCTTTTCCCAGTCGGTGAATTCGATGTCCTGGCTGGTATCCGTACTGCCACCGGTGATCGTCATGATCAGCTGGATGATGCGAGTCTGCCACCAGTTGTAGCGAGAATATCGCAGCGCACCGGCAAACACCCCCAGGGTCTTCGGCTTCCACGGCGAGAGACGCAGAAACTTCTTCATATAGGCATTGGTCTGCGGTGTCTGCTTCTCGGGCTTGCGCGCCGTCAGGTTGACACAGAAGAAGGCGGCGTTGGCCACTTCCAGTTGTTCATGGTGAGCATGAATAAAGCTGAGCAGGCTGGGGTGAAAGTTGCCATAGCGGATAGAGGCACCGATCAATACCTTGGCATACTTGCTGAGATTGCACATCGGCAGGGTGTGGAGATCCTGCATCGCCACTTCGCATCCTGATATCTCCTCCAGCATGACATCCACAATTTTCCGCGTTTGCCCGTCCCGGGAAGAATAAAGCACCAAAATCTTGTCCATACCAACCTCAACTACGCCAGAATGCAGGAGTAAACAGTACCAGAAGTGTGAATATTTCCAATCGACCAAACAGCATGGCGACCACCAGGATCCACTGTGCCGTCGCCGAGATATTGCCAAAGTTGCTGGAGACCTCACCCAACCCGGGCCCCACGTTGGTGAAGGCGGCCGCCACAGCCGTGAACGCGGTCACCTCGTTCAACCCTGTCATCAGCAACAACAGCATGAAGATGAAGAACAGGATGATGTAGGTAGCGAAGTAGCCCCACACCGCCTCGACGATCCGTTCGGGTACCGCACGCCGCCCCAGCTTCAGGGTATAGATGGCCCGCGGGTGCACCAGTCGCTTGAGCTCGCGCATCCCCTGCAGGAACAGGATCATGAATCGCATCACCTTGATGCCGCCCCCCGTGCTACCGGCACAGCAGCCGATAAAGGCCGAGAACATCAGTAACATGGGCAGAAAGGAGGGCCAGTCGGCGTAGCTGGTCGTGCTGTAGCCCGTGGTCGTGCCAAGGGAGACCGCCTGGAACAGGCCGTGGTTGAGCGCCTCCTGCCAGGTGGCGTAGTGGCCGTGGAACAGCAGGGATACGAAGCAGATCAGCACCAGCACGCCCTGGATGGCCAGGAACACCTTCAATTCGGAGTCCCGCAGATAGCTGCTCAATCGCACTGGCTTGTGGGCGAACACCATGAAATGCAGGGCGAAGTTGACGCTGGCCAGCAGCAGGAACAGCACAGTGATCAGGTTGATGGCCGGGCTGTTGAAGAAACCTATGCTGGCATCGTGAGTCGAGAAGCCGCCCACCGACAAGGTGGAGAAGGAGTGGCAAATGGCATCGAACAGCGTCATCCCCGCCATCCAGTAGGCCAGGGCACAGAGGGTGGTCAGCAACAGGTAGATGAACCAGAGCGCCTTGGCCGTCTCGGCGATGCGCGGGGTCACCTTGTTGTCCTTGACCGGCCCCGGGATCTCGGCGCGATAGAGCTGCATGCCCCCGATGCCGAGCAAGGGCAAAACGGCCACCGCCAGCACGATGATCCCCATGCCTCCCAGCCATTGCAGCAGTTGGCGATAGAAGAGGAAGGCCTTCGGCAGGCTGTCCAGCCCGGTCAGCACTGTTGCCCCCGTGGTCGTCAGGCCGGAGAATGATTCGAAGAAGGCTTCGGAGACCGACATGTTCGGCACGTCGCTGATGATGAAGGGGACGGCCCCCACGCTGCCCAGCACCACCCAGAACAGCACCACTATGAGGAAGCCTTCCTTGGATCTGAGGTCTTTCTTCTGATGGCGATTGGGGAACCAGAGCAGGGCACCGAGCAGGAGGGCGATGAAGAAGGAGTTCACAAACTCGGCACCGCCACCATCGCGATACCCAAAAGCAACCATCGCTGGCAGCAACATGGTCGAGCTGAACAGCGCGACCAAGAGACCAACGATACGAATGATGCTCAGAATCTGCATTCTGGCTCCCCCTTCAGGCTAAAAGAGCGATGGATTCTAGCCATCTAAGGGGCGAAGAGATACCCGGCCATGGGTTCGGTCTGTCATTTCCTGATCCACCTGACTCCAGATGGCAGCATCCCAGGCCACCTGCAGACGAACCTGCTGACCATAATCGGCGGCCAGCAACTGGCCCTGATGGGCCGAGATCAGGGCTTCCACCCCCCCCATGTCGCCATAGTCGCAGCAGATAAGGGAAGGAGTTTGCTGGCGCTTGATGCGGGTCTCGAGCCGCTTGAGCGCCGTCCCCACGCCGCCGCCATAGGCCTTGACCAGGCCGCCGGTCCCAAGCAGAACGCCACCGTAGTAACGCACCACCACGGCCGCTATCTCGCCGATGCCAGCCCCCATCAGCTGGGCCAGCATGGGCTTGCCAGCAGTGCCCGAGGGTTCGCCGTCATCGCTGAAGCCATAGACCTGACTGTCTTGCGGCGCCCCGGCGACGAAGGCCCAGCAATGATGCCGGGCCGTCGGGTGCTGCCGCTTCACCTCGCCGATCCAGGCCTTGGCGGCCTCGACCGTCGGCGCATGGGCAATCAGGGTGATGAAGCGACTCTTCTTGATCTCCTCGCAAAGCTCCAGCGGCGCGGCTGGTATGGCGTAGTCTGCGACCATCAGAGCCCTGCTTGCCTGGTGAGGTTCTCCACCCCGTCCCCATGCAGGACCACGTTGTCCTCAATCCGGATGCCACCGAAGGGGCGCAGCGCCTCGACCTTGTTCCAGTTGACCCGCTTGCCCTGCTCGCCGCGGCGTAGCGGCTCCAGCAGGCTGTCGATGAAGTAGAGGCCGGGTTCTATGGTGAACACCTGACCCACCTCCATCACCCGGGTGCAGCGCAGATAGGGGAACTGCTCGGGCGCCGACAGGTGGGTACCCCGCTCATCCTGCATGAAGCCACCCGCATCGTGCACCTGCAGGCCGAGGAAATGACCGAGCCCATGGGGGAAGAACACATTGGTGACGCCGGTGTGGATCATCTCGTCCACCGACATGTCCACCAGCTCGGTGGCCTGCAGCAAGCGCGCCAGTCTGTGGTGCATCTGCAGATGCAGCTCGCTGTAACGGCGGCCCGGTTTGATCTCCGCGATGATCTCCTGCTGCTGGGCATCCAGCGCCGCGATCAGATCGGCAAACTCGCCCCGACGCCAGGCCCAGGTGCGGGTGATGTCGGAGGCATAGCCGTGATAATCCACCCCGGCATCGATCAGGAAGGAGTGGCGCTCCGCATCCGGTACCCGTTGGGTCGACAGATGAGTGTAATGGAGGATGGCCGCGTTCCGGTTGATGGCGACTATGTTGCCGTAGGGCGCCTCATTGGCCCCCTGCCCGACCGCCTTCATGTAGGCGAGGTTGATCTCGAACTCGCTCGCCCCCGCCATGAAGGAGTCCTTGGCAGCGATGTGACCGCGCACCCCGAGCCGGTTCGCATCGCGCAGACACTCCAGCTCATAGGGTGTCTTGTAGGCACGGTGATAGTGCAGGTAGTTGAGCACCGCCTCCGGATTGGGCTGCCCCAGTCCCACCAGCTGGGCCACCTCGAGATGACCACCCAGATAGGCCCACTCCTGCTTGTCGGCTGGCAAGTGATCCGCCGCCTGCTCAGGCCGGGTCAGGAAGCGGATGTCGAAGAAGTCGACCCAGAAGGCATTGGGCAGGTCCGCCACCTTGTGCCAGAAATCCACCGGCCGGTAGAACAGCAGCACCGGCTTGCTCACCCCGTCCACCAGCAACCAGCAGTGAGGGTTGTCCAGCACCGGCAACCAGGCCTTGAACTGGGGGTTCACCTTGAAAGGGTAATCCTGATCGTCGAGGAAGATGCGGTGGGTCTGGCCGGAATGGATGGCCAGTCCGCTGAGCCCCTGCTGTTGCAGTATGTCGCGGGTGCGCCGCTGAAGGGTATCGAGATGCTGGGCAAAAAGTTGGCTGTAAGTGCTCATGGCGTCCTGCTCCGGGCGAATGTGACTTCAGCATAACATCAAGCGAATCAAGGCTCGAGCCGCCAGGCTTTCGCTTCGTGAGGTAACGCATAGGTCAGGGGGTTTTTGTTATGAAACGAAAACCAACAATTAACAAATAAAGAACAATTCAATACACTGCCCACAGACAGTAGATATCAGCAGTCAGGAACGATTCATGCAAAACCTTTGTCTGTGGAAACCGGATCAAGACAGGATGCAGCACTCCAACCTCCACCAGTTCATGGCCGAGGTCAACCACTTCCACGGCCTGCAACTGCGCAGCTACGCCGACCTCTATCAATGGTCGGTGGAGAAGACCACCCGTTTCTGGCCGTTGGTGTGGCAGCACTGCGGTGTCAAGGGAGAGCTCGGCAACATAGTGGCGGAGAACCGCCAGGAGATGCAGCGCGCCCGCTGGTTCCCCGACAGTCGGCTCAACTTCGCCGAGAACCTGCTGCGCCGCCAGGACGAGAGCCCAGCCATCATCTCCCGCCTCGAAGGGGATACGAGCCAGACCCTGAGCTGGGCCGAGCTGGCAGATCAGGTCGCCAGGCTGGCTCAGTGGCTGCGCAGCCAGGGCATTAGTCGGGGTGATGTGGTGGCCGCCTACCTGCCCAACATCCCGCAAACCGTGGTCGCCATGCTGGCCACCACCAGCCTCGGCGCTATCTGGACCTCCACCAGCCCCGATTTCGGTGAGGCCAGCGTGGTGGAGCGCTTCGGCCAGACCCACCCCCGGGTGCTGTTCGCGGTGGATGGCTATCGCTATGGGGGCAAGGCCATCGACATTCAGGCCAAGGTCGCCAGCGTAGTGAGCCAAATCGACAGCATAGAGCAGACGGTGATGATCCCCCTGCTGGGCAATCCCCTGCAGCTCGGCCACGACTGGCTGCAGCTGCTGGCAAGCCAGCACGGTGCCCAGCTCACCTTCGAGCCCATGGCCTTCAACGATCCGCTCTATATCCTCTACTCCTCAGGCACCACCGGCAAACCCAAGTGCATCGTCCACGGCATAGGCGGCACCCTGCTGCAGCACCTGAAAGAGCACCAGCTGCACTGCGACATCAAGCCGGGGGAGCGCGTCTTCTACTTCACCACCTGTGGCTGGATGATGTGGAACTGGCTGGTGAGCGCCCTCGCCTCTGGCGCCACCCTGGTGCTCTACGACGGATCCCCCTTCTACCCGGACGGCAACGTGTTGTGGGATCTCGCCCGCGATGAAGGAGTTTCCCTGTTTGGCACCTCCGCCAAGTATCTCGATGCCCTGCACAAGCAGGGTTATGCCCCCATCAACACCCACGAGTTGCCACAGCTGCGACTTATATGCAGCACGGGTTCTGTGCTGTCGCCGGAGGGATTTGACTATGTCTATCAGGGGATCAAGCAGGATGTGCAGCTCAGCTCCATCTCAGGTGGCACCGACATTTGCTCCTGCTTCGTCATCGGCAATCCCTTGAGTCCCGTCTATCGCGGTGAGAGCCAGGGACGCGGCCTCGGCCTAGCGGTGCAGGTATTCAACGAGGCCGGCCAGCCGGTGCAAGGGGAGAAGGGCGAGCTGGTCTGTACCAAACCCTTCCCGGCCCAGCCTATCTACTTCTGGGGCGACGAAAACGGCGAAAAGTACCACGCCGCCTACTTCGAGCGGTTCGACAACGTCTGGTGCCACGGCGACTGGATCGAGCTGACCCAGACCGGCGGCATCTTGTTCTACGGCCGCTCCGACGCCACTCTCAACCCGGGTGGCGTGCGGATCGGCACCAGCGAGATCTACCGCTATGTGGAGCAGCTCGACGAGGTAGAGGAGAGCATCGTCATCGGCCAGCAGTGGCAGCAGGACGAGCGGGTGGTGTTGTTCGTCAAGCTCAAGGCGGGCTGCAAGCTGGACGAGCCCCTGCGCGAGCGCATCTGCCAGCAAATAAGGCAGCACTGCACCGCCCGTCACGTGCCGGCCCGCATTCTGCAGGTGGATGCCATCCCCCGTACCAAGTCCGGCAAGATAGTGGAGCTGGCGGTGCGGGAAGTGGTGCACAACAGGCCCGTCAACAACACCCATGCCCTCGCCGACCCCGAGGTACTGAATCAGTATCGTGATCGCCCCGAGCTGGCCAGTTGACAAACAACTCATCTGAAGAGCAGGCGCCGCAAGGCGCCTCTCTTTTGCCCGTTCCGTGATGAAGAGCTTTTACTCGATAACTGTTAAACAAATGTTTTAAATAGGTGTTGAAAATGTCTCCTTTTGGATCAATAGTGAGCCTCGCCCCCTGCTGGGGAGAAAGGAGCAAAGCCCCCCACCGCGTGGGAACAAGGAGACACTCTCATGATCTACCAAGGCGAAACCCTGTCGGTCAGCTACCTCGAACACGGCATTGCCGAGCTGAGGTTTGATGCCCCGGGTTCAGTCAACAAGCTGGATCGCGCTACCCTGCTCTCGCTGAGCGAAGCGATCGCCGCATTACAACAAGAACGTGAACTAAAAGGTCTGATCCTCACCTCCGGCAAAGACGCCTTTATCGTCGGCGCCGACATCACCGAATTCCTGGAACTGTTCGATTTGCCGCAAGAAGATCTGCTCGGCTGGCTGAAAAAGGCCAACGACATCTTCAGCGCCATCGAAGATCTGCCGGTACCGACCCTGTCCGCCATCAAGGGCCACGCCCTGGGCGGCGGCTGCGAGACCATACTCTCCACCGACTTCCGTCTGGCTGATACCACCGCCAAAATCGGCCTGCCCGAGACCAAACTCGGCATCATGCCGGGCTTTGGCGGCACAGTCCGTCTGCCGCGGGTGATCGGCGCCGACAACGCGCTGGAGTGGATCACCACAGGCAAGGATGTCCGTGCCGATGATGCCCTCAAGGTGGGTGCCATCGACGCAGTGGTCGCCCCCGCAGCGTTGCAGAGCGCCGCCGTGCAGATGATGAGAGACGCCATCGCAGGCAAACTGGACTGGCAGAGCCGTCGCGCCGCCAAGAAGGCGCCGCTGCGCCTCTCCAAGCTGGAAGCCATGATGAGCTTCACCACCGCCGCCGGCATGGTTGCCGCCGTGGCGGGCAAACACTATCCGGCGCCGATGACCGCAGTCAAAACCGTTGAGGCCGCCGCCGGCATGAGCCGTGACGAGGCGCTCAACGTCGAGGCACAGGGCTTTATCAAGCTGGCCAAGACCGACGTGGCCAAGGCGCTGGTCGGTATCTTCCTGAACGATCAGCACATCAAGGCGCTGGCCAAGAAGGCGGCCAAGCAGGCAGCCAAGGCCACAAGCCACGCCGCCGTGCTGGGTGCGGGCATCATGGGGGGCGGCATCGCCTACCAGTCCGCCAGCAAGGGCATCCCTGCGGTGATGAAGGACATCAACGAGAAGGCGCTGGCACTCGGTATGGGCGAAGCCACCAAGCTGCTCAACGGCCAGCTCGAGAAGGGCCGCATCGATGGCATCAAGATGGGCCAGGTGCTCTCCGCCATCACCCCGACCCTGAGCTATGACAGCGTCAAGCACGTGGATCTGGTGGTCGAAGCCGTGGTCGAGAACCCCAAGGTGAAGGCCGCCGTACTGGGCGAAGTGGAAGGGATCATTGGCGAAGATGCCGTGCTCGCCAGCAACACCTCCACCATCCCCATCTCCCTGCTGGCCAAGGGGCTGAAGCGCCCCGAGAACTTCTGCGGCATGCACTTCTTCAACCCGGTGCACCGCATGCCCCTGGTTGAGATCATCCGCGGCGAGCAGACGTCGGACGACACCATCAACCGCGTGGTGGCCTACGCCGCCGCCATGGGCAAGTCCCCTGTGGTGGTCAACGACTGCCCGGGCTTCTTCGTCAACCGCGTGCTCTTCCCCTACTTCTTCGGCTTCAACAAGCTGGTCGCCGATGGCGCCGACTTCGCGGCCGTCGACAAGGTGATGGAGAAGGAGTTCGGCTGGCCGATGGGTCCCGCCTACCTGCTGGACGTGGTCGGCATCGATACAGGTCACCATGCCGGTGACGTGATGGCGCAAGGTTTCCCGGCACGTATGAGCAAGGAAGGCCGCACCGCCATCGACGTGATGTACGAAGTGAGCCGCTTCGGTCAGAAGAATGGCAAGGGCTTCTACGCCTACGAGCAGGACAAGAAGGGCAAGCCGAAGAAGGTGGCCGACGCAGCTAGCTACGAGCTGCTGGCCCCCATTGCCAAGCCGAAGCAGGAGTTCGACAAGGACGCCATCATCGCCCGCATGATGATCCCCATGATCAACGAGGTGGTGCTCTGTCTGGAAGAGGGCATTGTCGCCACGCCAGCCGAAGCCGACATCGCACTGGTCTACGGTCTGGGCTTCCCTCCCTTCCGTGGTGGCGTGTTCCGCTATCTGGACACTATCGGTCTGGATCGCTACGTGGCCATGGCCGACCAGTATGCCGACTTGGGCCCGCTCTACCGTGTCAGCGACAAGCTGCGTGAGATGGCCGCCCAGGGCAAAACCTTCTACTGATTGCGGAAAGGAGATCCATTCATGAAAGACGTAGTCATTGTCGACTGTATCCGGACCCCCATGGGCCGGTCCAAGGGCGGCGCCTTCCGCAACGTGCGTGCAGAAGATCTGTCCGCGCACCTGATGAGCTCCATCCTGCTGCGCAACCCCAACCTCGACCCGAACGAGATCGAGGACATCTACTGGGGCTGCGTGCAGCAGACCCTGGAGCAGGGCTTTAACATCGCCCGCAACGCCGCCCTGCTGGCCGGTATTCCGAAGCAGGTGGGGGCGGTCACCGTCAACCGGCTGTGCGGATCCAGCATGCAGGCGCTGCACGATGCCTCTCGCGCCATCCAGGTGGGTGATGGGGATATCTTCATCATCGGCGGCGTCGAGCACATGGGCCATGTGCCGATGAGCCATGGCGTCGACTTCCACCCCGGCATGGCGAAATCCGTGGCGAAAGCCTCCGGCATGATGGGGCTGACCGCCGAAATGCTCGGCAAGCTGCACGGCATCAGCCGAGCGCAGCAGGACGAGTTTGCCGCCCGCTCCCACCGCCGCGCCTATGCCGCGACTGTGGAAGGGCGCTTCGCCAGAGAGATCGTCGGGCTGGAAGGCCATGACGCCAGCGGCGCCCGCTTCTTCTACGACTATGACGAGGTGATCCGCCCGGAGACCACGGTCGACACCCTGAGCCAGCTGCGCCCGGTGTTCGACCCGGTCAACGGTACCGTCACCGCCGGTACCTCCTCGGCACTGTCCGATGGCGCCGCCGCCATGCTGGTGATGAGCGCGGACAGAGCCAAGGCGCTGGGGCTGACTCCCCGAGCCAAGGTGCGGGCCATGGCCATCGCCGGCTGCGACGCCGCCATCATGGGGTACGGCCCGGTGCCAGCGACCCAGAAGGCGCTCAAGCGTGCCGGTCTGACCGTCGGTGATATCGACCTGTTCGAGCTGAACGAGGCGTTTGCCGCCCAGTCCCTGCCCTGCGTGAAGGATTTGGGTCTGCAGGACGTGGTGGATGAGAAGGTGAACCTGAACGGCGGCGCCATCGCCCTGGGCCACCCGCTGGGCTGCTCCGGTGCCCGCATCTCCACCACCCTGATCAATCTGATGGAGGAGAAGGACGCCACCCTGGGGGTCGCCACCATGTGCATCGGCCTGGGTCAGGGTATCGCCACCGTGTTCGAGCGGGTGTGATCTAAACGGCTCACGCGAACGTGAGCCAGCATTCTCTTGTTGGGGTCGGCCGGTCCGGCCCGTTGTCGAGTCTGTGGAGCACGCCACACGGGGTGTGATCCTGCCGTCGGAATCTGCGTGTTGGCCGGCCCGTTTGGGTCGGCCTTTTTTATTCTGTTCTACCGATCAGCGCCAATTCAGGGGCTATATTGCCCATAACTTCACATTAGAGGGGGGCCTTGCTTGCTTTTTGCTCCCCCGACAGGTTCAATCTGCACAAAAAAATGGGTGGATGCACATACATATGTCAACGAGCAAACAACTGCTTATCGTCGACGACGATCAGGAGATCCGCGAGCTGCTCAACGAATACCTGACCCGGGCGGGTTTCCAGGTATTGACGGCAGCCGAGGGCAACGAGATGCGCCAGCAACTCGCCCAGCACAGCCCGGACCTCATCATTCTGGACATCATGATGCCCGGCGACGACGGCTTTACCCTGTGTCAGCAGATCCGCCGCGACTCCCAGGTCCCCATCATCATGCTGACTGCGGCCTCCGATGAGGCGGATCGGGTGATCGGCCTGGAACTCGGCGCCGACGACTACATCGCCAAGCCGTTCAGCCCGCGCGAGCTGCAGGCCCGCATCAAGGCGCTGCTGCGCCGCGCCGAATTCCGCCAGCCGGAGAAAGAGAAGGAGCCGAGCCGCCGCCTGCGCTTCGCCGACTGGACCCTGGACACCCTGAGCCACCAGCTGACCCACGACGACGGCAGCCTGCTGGATCTCTCCGGCAGCGACGCTCTGCTGCTCGGCATGTTCCTGCAACAACCGGGCGTGGTGCTGGACAGGGACACCATCTCCGATGCCACCCGGGGCCGCGAGAGCCTGCCGATGGAGCGCGGCATCGACGTGCAGATAAGCCGTCTGCGCCAGAAGCTGGGTGACAACGGCAAGAGCCCGCGCATCATCAAGACCATACGCGGCAGCGGCTACATGCTGATCGCGGAAGTCCACGAGATCCCGTGACAGGGGAGAGGCAAGCGGCACGGTGTCGCCCTGGCGGCTACATGCTGACTGACAAGAGGCACCCAATCCCATGAGAAGTCGGCGATTCTGGCAAGCACTGGTACCCCGCTCCCTGCTGTCACGGATGCTGCTGCTGTTGCTGCTCGCCATCCTGCTCTCCCAGACCATTCTCACCGGCATCTGGATGCAGCAGATCCAGAAGCGGGAGCTGGAGGGCATGCTCAGCACCACCCGCAACCTGGCGCTCTCCGCTGCCTCCACCGTCAGCTTCTTCAAGTCCCTGCCACTGCAGTACCGCCACATCGCGCTGGACCAGCTGCGCAACATGGGGGGCAGCCGCTTCTTCGTGTCGCTGAACGAGGAGGAGATCCACATCAGCGCCATCCCCGACAGCGAGCGCAAGACGCTGGTGCTGAAGGAGGTGCAGGAGGTGCTGACCCGCAAGCTCTCCGACGCCATGGCGATCAAGGTGGACTTCTCGCGACCCGAGGAGCTGCATGTCTTCAACAACGACACCCTGCTGGCGGACCTGCCCTCCTCCTGGGCACGCTACACCCTGTCGCTGGAGCCCATCAATCCGCCGGTGCTGGTCACCCAGATAGAGATCGAACCGGGGGAGTGGCTCTATCTGGCGGCCCTGCTGCCCGCCCCCTACATGACGCTGGATGACACCGTCATGCCGAGCAACCAGGTGCGCTTCATCGCCCTGATGACGGTCTTCCTCTGCTTCTTCACCTTCATGCTGGTGCGCTGGCAGACCCGGCCACTGCGCCGGCTGGCCAAGGCGGCGGTCAACCTCGGCAAGGACATCGATCAGCCCTCCCTCAAAGAGGAGGGGGCGTCGGAAATCGTGGCGGCGACCCGTGCCTTCAACATCATGCAGCAGCGCATCCGCCGCTTCATAGACGACAGGGAGCGGCTGTTCAGCTCCATCTCCCACGATCTCAAGACCCCCATCACCCGGCTGCGGCTGCGGGTCGAGTTGCTGGATGACGAAGCCCAGATCGCCAAGTTCAACAAGGATCTGGACGAGCTGGAGCTGATGGTGAAGGGGGCGCTGCAGACGGTGAAAGAGACCGACATTCACGAGAACCTCGAGCTCATCGACATCAATGCCCTGCTGGAGCAGATGGCGGAAGCCATGAACCTGCACGAGGATCTGCTCACCATAGAGGGGCACTGCAAGTGGCCCTATCGCGGCAAGCTGCTGGCCCTTAAGCGCTGCATCGGCAACCTGGTGGACAACGGCATCAAGTACGGCCATCGGGTGCGCGTCATTCTCATGGATGACGCGGAGATGCTGATCCTCTTCATCATGGACGAGGGCCCCGGTCTGCCGGAGGATCAGTTCGAGCGCATCTTCGAGCCCTACTACCGCCTCAGCACGGATTCCGCCGGAACCGGACTGGGTCTTGGCATCGCCCGCAACATAGCCCACGCCCACGGCGGCGATCTGGTGCTGGAAAATCGCCCCCAGGGCGGCCTGCAGGCCACCCTCTCCCTACCAAGGCAGTAAAGCTTATGAAGTGGTTGTCGTTTTCTGTCATCGCCCTGTTGTCCCTGCCTGTCGGCGCCTCCCAAGTCGAGGTGTTGCACTGGTGGACCTCCGGCGGCGAGGCCAAGGCGGTGGAGGTACTCAAGTCGGAATGGGCCGAGCAGGGCAACCAGTGGAACGACTTCGCGGTGCAGGGCGGCGGCGGCAAGAGCGCCATGACGGTGCTGAAAAGCCGGGCACTGGCGGCCAACCCACCGGAGGCGGCGCACCTCAAGGGCTATGAGCTGCACGAGTGGGCCAGCCTGGGTTTCCTGCGCGACCTCAGCCCCATGGCCGAACACCTCGGCTGGTACCCGCAACTCTCCCCCATGGTCCGTGACACCCTCAGCCAGAACGGTGCCCTAATGGCGGTGCCCACCGGCATCCACCGCGTCAACTGGTTGTGGCTCAACCGCAAGCTGTTCGAGCGGCTGGGGCTGACGCCCCCCACCGACTGGCACCAGTTCATGACGGTGGCGGAGCAGCTCAAGGCACAGGGCGTCACGCCGCTGGCCATCGGCAACGAGCCCTGGCAGCTGGCGGTGCTGTTCGAGACGGTGGCGCTCGGCGAAGGCGGCAAGACCTTCTATCGCAAGGCGTTCCTGGAGCAAGACAGTGCCACCCTGACCGGCCCCGACATGGTGCGGGTGCTGACTCGCTTCCAGCAGTTGCGCGCCTATGTACCGGAGAAATACGCCGGCCTGAAGTGGCACCAGGCCACCAACCTGCTGGAGAGCGGTGGTGCTGCCATGCAGATCATGGGGGACTGGGTGAAGGGGGAGCTGAGCGCCGGCAACTACCGACCCGGGGAGGACATCGACTGCCTGCCAAGCCCGGGCAGCCAGGGATTGTTCAGCTACAACCTCGATTCCATCGCCATGTTCAAGCAGCGGGATCCCGCCCAGCTGCAAGCTCAGGGCGAGCTGGCCAGGTTGCTGATGACCCCCAGATTCCAGGAGGAGTTCAACCGGGTGAAAGGCTCCATCCCGGCGCTCACCCAGCCTGACATGAGCAAGTTCGATCGCTGCGCCATCCGCTCCTACCATGATTTCCAGCGGGCGGAGCGGGACGGCAATCTGCTGCCCAGCATGGCGGAGGGCATGGCCGTACCGACCAACATGCGCCAGGGGATCATGGATGTGCTGAGCAGCTTCTTCAACGACGCCAGGGCCAATCCCGAACAGACGGCGCTGCAACTGGAACGCGCCATGCGCTCAACCCGCTCAGGCGTGGAGCAGAAATGACAAAGGCGGAATTGCTCCGCCTTTGTGGGTGAATCGTCATCCGATTCAGGATTTATCGTTCTCGTCCTCATCCTCGTCGTAGTAGTCGCTGAGCTCGATCCAGAGCCCCAGCCCTATCATCACCATGGATCCGAACCAGGTACCGGTATTTCCGATCGGGCTACCCAGCACTATCATGGCGAACGACAGGAACCCCATGCCTGCGTAGGCTTGCAATCTGCCGTAGGAGACCTGCATATTCACACCTCCTTGTTGAATATGGTTCAATTTTTATATTACTCATCGGGCAAGGTCTGGATAGAGCCGGATCACACTTTGGTTACATATGCTGCCAGAACACCCTGATATTTGATTATTTTTTCGCCTTGAGTATCATTGGCAGCTGAATTGGTTGAAGGTTGATTATTGATGAGTACTTTATTCTGCGATGCGACTCATGAGTTGAACGCAATCGGGCTTCGTTGCCCTGAACCCGTAATGATGGTCCGCAAGAAAGTGCGGCTGATGGCCGAAGGCGAGACCCTGCTGGTCAGTGCCGACGACCCCTCAACTACCCGCGACATCCCCAGTTTCTGCCGCTTCATGGATCACACCCTGATCGCCAGCGAGACAGAGCAGGCCCCCTATCGCTATCTGATCCGCAAGGGTCAATAAGCCCCTGTACTGGAGCAATCCATGACGATTACCCGAATCGGCACCACGGCCCGCTGGTCTGATGTTGTCATCCACAACGGCACCCTCTATGTGGTGGAAGTCCCCGCCACCGACGAGGCCGACATCCACCAGCAGACCCGCGAAGTACTGACCAGCCTGCAACGCCTGCTGGAAGCCAACGGTTCCGGAGTCGACAAGATCCTGATGGCCAACATCTATCTCAAGGACATTGGCGACATCGCCGCCTTCAACGAACAGTGGGACGCCTGGATCCCGGCTAGCACGGCACCGGTCCGCGCCTGCGTGCAGGCCCGCCTGGCCCACGAAGGCTACAAGGTAGAAGTGCAGCTGACCGCTGCGGTCTGAGACACGGTTCGCCCCCTCATCCCCGGCCCTTCTCCCGAGAGGGGAGAAGGGCGACAAGAGCGCCGATACCATCGGACCACGGCACCCATAGCAAAAGGCCCCACCATCACTGGCGGGGCCTTTTCGTTACAAAAACCTGAACGACTTAGGCGGTCGGGGTCAGGGTTATGGTCACCCGACGGTTCTGGGCCTTGCCCTCTGCGGTGCTGTTGGTGGCGACCGGTTGATCAGGGCCCACACCACTGGTGGCGATACGGCTGCCGGTCACGCCCTGACCGATCAGCTGGGCGGCGACGGCATCGGCACGCTGGGCGGAGAGCTTCATGTTCAACTCGCGGGAACCGGTACTGTCGGTGTGGCCGACCACGTTCAGGCGAGTCTTGTCGAACTCGGCAACCACCATGGCCACACCGGACAGGGTGTTGGCACCGGCGGCTTTGAGCTGGGCGCTGGCGCTGTCGAAGGTGACGTTGTTCGGCATGTTGAGGATCAGCTGATCGCCATTGCGGGTCACACTGACGCCGGTACCCTGCAGCTTCTCGCGCAGCTTGGCTTCCTGCACGTCCATGTAGTAACCGATACCGCCACCCAGGGCGGCGCCGGCGGCCACGCCGGTCAGGATGCCCTTCTTGCGGTCACCCTTGCTGGAAGAGAGAGCCCCCACGGCGGCGCCAGTCGCGGCACCGGCCAGTGCGCCCCAGGCACCCTTGGAAGTCTGGGATTCACCGGTATAGGGATTGGTGGTGCAGCCAGTCATGGCGACGGTCAGGGCAAGTGCAGGAACCAGTTTCTTGAAATACATGAAAAAACCTCTGAAAAAGAACGACTCTAGCCGATGGCCGCGCATTCTAACCCAGAGAGACGCCAGAGTGTGACGCGCGCATTGCGGATATGAACAAGGGGGCCAAAGCCCCCCTGTGTCATGCCGTGAACGGCATGGGTACTGCCTGCCCGGGCAGGCCGGACATCAATATTTGATGTCGCGCGCCTCGTCACGCCCTTCCTGCTTGTTGTCGCGATGCTCCTGACGGCAATCGGCATTGCCCACCAGGCCTTCGCGGCACTCCTGCTTGGCGTCGCGGGATTCCTGACGGGTATCCTGACGCACATCGCGCGCTTCGCGACGCTCCTGGGCCTGTTTGGTTGCCTGTGCAGGCAGGGCAGCCAACAAGGCGGTGGCTGCAAGCAGCGCGAATACGGTCTTCTTCATGGTGGCTCCTTGGCTAAATGAAATACACCGGCTTGGGATGTCTGAATTATACACTGGGGTCAAGATAACCGCCGGACGGGCGCCAGTAGGGCGACCCGACAGCGAGGCGGCTTGTCGGGATCAGTATTTGACGTCCCGGGCCTCGTCGCGGTTCTCTTGCTTGTTGTCGCGGTTGTCCTGACGGCAATCGGCATTGCCGACCAGGCCCTCACGGCACTCCTGCTTGGCGTCACGGGATTCCTGACGACCGTCCTGGCGGATGTCGCGGGCGTCCTGGCGCTGCTCACCCTGATTGGTGGCTTGAACCGGCACGGCGGCGAACAGGGTGCAGGCGGTCAGCAGGGCGGCGCTCAGGCGGGATACGGAAATAGTCATAAGGACTCCAATGTAAGTTAATGCGACAGCCTGGTTCGGCTGCCGTCATGGAAGATGGGTTAGGCGAGCCCCTGCTCTCGAATCAATATTTGATATCGCGAGCCAAGTCGCGTGCCTCTTGCTTGTTGTGGCGGTGTTCCTGGCGACAGTCGGCGTTACCCAGGAACTCCTCCTGGCGGCAATCCCGCTTCTGTTCGCGGGATTCCTGGCGGACATCCTGACGCAGATCCCGAGCCTGTCGGCGCTGCTGGGCTTGTTCGGTTGCCTGAACCGGCAGGGCCACCGACAGGGTACAGCCGACCAGCAAGGCTGACAGCAAGGCGCTGCGAGCCGGGTGAGGAGTTGAAATGTTCATGACGAGGCTCCCTGGTTGATCGGGCTGAGGTCTGTGGTGCGGGATCAGTATTTGACGTCGCGGGACTTCTCGCGCACGTCCTGTTTCACTTCACGCTTGTCCTGACGGCACTCGTAGTTGTCCTTATTGTTGGCCTGACGACAATCGATCTTGGCCTCACGGATCTCGGGACGGACTTCCTGACGCACATCGCGGGCATCCTGACGATCGGCCGCCTGGGCGGGCAGGGTCGCCAGCAGGGAGCAACCCGCCAGGATCAGGGTGCCGAGGGTGCGGTGGCGAGATGAATTCAGTGACATGGGACTGCCTCGTTGATGGGGACTTCGATTTGGATACAGCAATCTTGAACAGGAATTACTGTATCCCGGCTGTACCGGGCGCCGAAAAGCGGGCCCCAGGCCCCGCTGGCAGGGGGCCTGACGGGGCGGGCTTCGAGATGATCGTTCACCAGGCCCAGGGCCCGCATGGCGGCGCGGCAGAGGAGACTGCCGGCCTAGGTGAAACCGGGCCGCGTGAACGCCCTCACCATGGCGTCAGATCCTGGCGAGCTGGCCCCTAATCCCAAGGCCAGAAAGGAAGAAGGGAGGCTGTTGGCCTCCCTTCTTGTTCCGCTCCCGATTTAGCCTTGCTGGCACTCGGCGTGACAGGGGCAGGTCACCAGATGATCGTTCACCATCCCCACCGCCTGCATAAAGGCGTAGCAGATGGTGCTGCCGACGAAGGTGAAGCCGCGCTTCTTGAGCGCCTTGGCCATGGCATCCGACTCCGGCGAGGTCGCCGGAATGTCGCCGTTGCCCTGACGCTGGTTGACGATGGGGGCGCCGCCCACGAAGCCCCACAGATAATCGACGAAGTCGATGCCTTCCGCCTCCAGCGCCAGATAGGCGCGGGCGTTTTTGATGATCGACTGCACCTTGAGCCGGTTGCGGATGATGCCGGTATCCTGCATCAGCCGCACCACGTCCTGGTCGTCGAACTGCACGATGCGCACCGGATCAAAATCCGCATAGGCGCGATGGTAGCTCTCGGTGCGCTTGAGGATGGTGATCCACGACAGCCCCGCCTGTTGACCATCGAGGCAGAGCTTGGCAAACAACTCGCGGGCGTCATACACCGGCCTGCCCCACTGCTTGTCATGGTATTCGATGTATTCCGGGTCTCTGGTCACCCAGGCGCAGCGCAGTTCCATTTCCTCTCCCCTGTTTTTCATCGGCCATCGGCAGGCCGCTTGCGTCGGCGACATCATAGGGCAAGCGGCAACATAGCCCCACTAATCCCCTGTAATTTCGCCTATTATCCGACCATGCCAGACGGTATACTCCCTCGGTTCACATTCAGCAAATCTTGCTCTGATTTCATTTCGCGCGAAAAACACTATGCAAAAATTCGATGTCAAAACCTTTCAGGGCCTGATCCTGCAGTTGCAGGACTATTGGTCCCGCCAGGGCTGTACCATCATTCAGCCGCTGGATATGGAAGTGGGTGCCGGTACCTCCCACCCCATGACCTGCCTGCGCGCCCTGGGCCCGGAGCCCATCGCCTGCGCCTACGTACAACCGTCCCGCCGTCCGACTGACGGCCGCTACGGTGAGAACCCGAACCGCCTGCAGCACTACTACCAGTTCCAGGTGATCATCAAGCCTTCCCCCGACAACATTCAGGAACTCTACCTCGGCTCCCTGAAAGAGCTGGGCATGGATCCCGAGATCCATGACATCCGCTTCGTGGAAGACAACTGGGAAAACCCGACTCTGGGTGCCTGGGGTCTGGGTTGGGAAGTGTGGCTGAACGGCATGGAAGTGACCCAGTTCACCTACTTCCAGCAGGTTGGCGGCCTCGAGTGCAAGCCGGTCACCGGCGAGATCACCTATGGTCTCGAGCGTCTGGCCATGTACATCCAGGGCGTGGACAGCGTCTACGACCTGGTCTGGTCTGACGGCCCCCTGGGCAAGACCACCTACGGCGACGTGTTCCACCAGAACGAAGTGGAGCAATCCACCTACAACTTCGAACACGCCGACGTGGAGTTCCTGTTCCACTGCTTCGAGCAGTACGAGAAGGAAGCCCAGAATCTGCTGGCACTGGAAAAACCGCTGCCGCTGCCTGCCTACGAGCGCATCCTCAAGGCCGCTCACTCCTTCAACCTGCTGGATGCCCGCAAGGCCATCTCGGTCACCGAGCGTCAGCGCTACATCCTGCGCATTCGCACCCTGACCAAGGCCGTGGCAGAGGCATACTACGCCTCCCGCGAAGCGCTGGGCTTCCCTATGTGTCAGCGCAGTGAGAACAAGCAAGGTTAAGGAACGGACATGGCACAACATACATTTCTGGTAGAGATCGGCACCGCTGAGCTGCCGCCCAAAGCCCTGCGCTCCCTGGCCGAAGCCTTTGCCGACAACTTCAAAGCCGAACTGACCAAGGCCGATCTGGCCTTCGGTGACGTCGAGTGGTTTGCCTCCCCGCGCCGTCTGGCGCTGAAGGTAAGCGAGCTGGCTGGCGAACAGCCGAGCAAGAGCGTCGAGAAGCGCGGCCCGGCCGTGGCACAGGCGTTCGATGCCGAAGGCAAGCCGACCAAGGCTGCCGAAGGCTGGGCCCGTGGCAACGGCATCACCGTTGAGCAGGCCGAGCGTCTGGTCACCGACAAGGGTGAATGGCTGGTTCACACCGCCAAGGTCGAAGGCCGTCCGGCCAAAGAGCTGCTGGGTGAGCTGGTTAGCCAGGCGCTGGCCAAACTGCCGATCCCGAAGATGATGCGCTGGGGCGACAAGACCATCCAGTTCGTGCGTCCGGTCTTCACCGTGACCCTGCTGCTGGATGGGGATCTGGTGCCCGCCCACATTTTGGGTATCGACTCTGCCCGCACCCTTCGCGGTCACCGCTTCATGGGTGAGAGCGAGTTCACCATCGACAACGCCAGCCAGTACCCGCAGATCCTGCAGGAGCGCGGCATGGTGATTGCCGACTTCATGGCGCGCAAGACCAAGATCAAGGCTGACGTCGAAGCGGCCGCTGCCGCCTTCGGTGGCGTGGCCGATCTGGACGACGCCCTGCTGGAAGAAGTGACCGCACTGGTCGAGTGGCCGGTAGTGCTGACCGCCAACTTCGAAGAGAAGTTCCTGGCCGTGCCGGCTGAAGCGCTGGTTCACACCATGAAGGGTGACCAGAAGTACTTCCCGGTCTACGACAAGCACGGCAAGCTGCTGCCGAAGTTCATCTTCGTCACCAACATCGAGTCCAAGGACCCGAGCCAGATCATCAGCGGCAACGAGAAGGTGGTTCGCCCCCGTCTGTCTGACGCCGAGTTCTTCTTCAAGACCGATCTGAAGCAGAGCCTGGCCTCCCGCCTGCCGCGCCTCGAAACCGTGCTGTTCCAGCAGCAGCTCGGTACCGTCAAGGCCAAGGTCGAGCGCATCGAGACCGTCGCCGGCTTCATCGCCGAGCGTATCGGCGCCAACGTGGCTCAGGCCAAACGTGCCGGCCTGCTCTCCAAGTGCGATCTGATGACCAACATGGTCGGCGAGTTCGCCAGCACCCAGGGTGTCATGGGGATGCATTACGCCCGTCACGACGGCGAAGACGAAGTGGTGGCCGTGGCCCTGAACGAGCAGTACATGCCGCGCTTCGCCGGTGATGCCCTGCCGTCCGCTCTGGAAGCCTGCGCCGTGGCGCTGGCCGACAAGCTCGACACTCTGGCCGGCATCTTCGGCATCGGCATGCTGCCCAAGGGCGACAAGGATCCCTTCGCCCTACGCCGCGCCGCCATCGGTGCCCTGCGCATCATGACCGAGAAGCAGCTGGACCTGGATCTGGTCGAACTGGTGGAAGAAGCGGTACGCGTCTACGAAGGCAAGCTGACCAACAAGACCGTCGTCACCGACGTGGTCGACTTTATGCTGGGCCGCTTCCGCGCCGCCTATCAGGACGAAGGCATCGGTGCCGACGTGGTGCTGGCCGTACTGGCCCGCCGCCCGACCCGCCCGCTTGACTTCGATCGTCGCGTCAAGGCCGTCAGCCACTTCCGCAGCCTGGATGCCGCCCTGGCCCTGGCCGCCGCCAACAAGCGCGTGAGCAACATCCTGGCCAAGGTGGAAGGCGAGTTGCCGACCCTGGTCAAAGCTGAGCTGTTGCAGGACGCCGCCGAGCAGGCGCTGGCCACTCAGGTTGCAGCACTGCAAGCCGAGCTGGCCCCGCTGTTTGCCGCCGGTGACTATCAGGCCGCCCTCACCCGCCTGGCCGCCCTGCGCGAGCCGGTCGACACCTTCTTCAACGAGGTGATGGTGATGGCAGACGACGAGGCCCTCAAGGCCAACCGTCTGGCGCTGCTGAACAACCTGCGCAACCTGTTCCTGCAAGTAGCGGATATCTCCCTGCTGCAGTGATCTTGGTTAGGTTGATTGAAATAAAAAACGGCGCCGTTAAGGCGCCGTTTTTATGAAGAGCGGACTGGAGTATTATGAAAAAATACGGATTATCTGGTGTTTTGTAATGTTGGTGTATCTTGTACTAATTGTCCGTGAGGGGGGGTATGCCCCCTCTAAAAACAATATCATGATTCGGCAAAAATCTGATTATGACTGCACAATTGGCTGATAATCTTGTGAACTAAATGGCTTGAAATTTTCTGGCCATACACTCTTAAACTCACACAGGATTTTATATTGCTCTGGTGCGTCAGCATTAAATTTGACAATTTTAATTTGAGGGAGTGGTTTTTTTCTGAATTCAAGATATCTGTCAGCACCCCAATATCTTCGTTAAGATATTTAGGAAAATAACCAATTTTTCTTTCTCTGTGAAATAACGCTACAGCCAAGCTATCATGGGAGTTAGCTCTTTCAAACTCATAATCAATTCTCTCTCCCGGGGTAAGCATCAATGACTCATCTTGCACTGGGTCCATATAACGATGCCCACTGACAAAAAAATCGAATGAGTAAATGTTACTTCCATTTCGCTCTGGAACTAAAATAACACGAAAGTTATCGGTTTTCTTTTCTCCACTTGTCACACCCAAGAACCGAAATAGATCGAACTCTTCATTATTCATGTCGATCCATTCAAGCATGGAGTGATACTCTGGTCTACGACTAGAAAGAATCCGATTACTTAAAAAGGGGAAAATATCTTCTGAAGAATATTTTTTATCCTTACTTTGCATACGAGGAAGACCAGAAAAATTCTTATGATTGGCTCCTTGAGTGTAAGAGAGGATAAATAAGTTGTTCTTGTGCTCTAACTTAGCAACAGGAATCCACATTCTTGATTGTGGCTGTGGATCTTGCCAGATAACATATAAGCTACTCATATGCCCTCATTAATTCCTTTCGAACTGTCGGATTTAAACATTTCACAAAAGTTTCTTCTAGGGAAGGTGCGAATAAGCGGGGAAATTCTTCTCGGCTGACTCAGTCATTTCATTTCTTCATGTTTGAGCCGATT
>NZ_JAPCIX010000040.1:0-13027 GCF_027707605.1 Aeromonas sp. QDB31
TGACAAAAACCGCCCCTTGCGGCAACTGTCCAACAAACCACCGTTTGCTGAACACTTGCCGGGTTACGATGAAACACTAACAACCCCCGCCCAGTGGGGCTTTCCGGGCACCACCCACCCGCGCCCAAGTAGCTCTTTCTTTCAAGTAGCTCTTTCTTTCAAGTAGCTCTTTCTTTCAAGTAGCTCTTTCTTACAAGTATATCTAAAACAAGTAGCTGCGCTGACGCGCCCCGTCCCCGAAAACCTCCTCCGTCGAAGCAGACCTCTTCGACGATCTTCCGACCCCACCGCAGCAGCCCCAGCAGGCAGCACTGCCTGCCCCGCAAGATGCCCCCCAGAAGAAGAAGCGCGGACGGCCTGCGGTCAACTGGTCGGATCGCCCCAAGAGCCAAGGCGAAATCGACCTATTCCAGTTGTCCCTTGATATAGAAGAGAAACCAACCAAGGATCACAACCAACTCGGGGTCATCTCGACGGCGATGATCTACGCCTCGCTGCCACACAGCGCGATCGAAGGCGCTGTGTTCAAGCGCAGGAACGGCGACCTCTCCCTCACGATCCTGAACGACCCGGACATCGGCCTCCCCTACGGAAAGATGCCACGCCTTATCACGGCGTTCCTCTGCACCGAGGCCAAACGGACGAAGGAACCCGTGATCTCCTTGGGGCGCTCGAAAAACGAGTTCGCCAAGAAGCTCGGGCTGAGCACGAGCGGCGGCTCACGCGGCGACCTGACCCGTCTTACCGAGCAGGCCAAGCGACTGTTCACCTCCCACATCACCCTTATCGGCGCTCCCGACTCTCAGTTCCATTGGCGCAATGTCACCATGACCGACAGTGGCATGTTGCTGTGGAACCCGCACGACCCGGACGCAAAGTCCCCGTGGGAAAGCGAACTGACGCTCTCGCAGAAGTTCTTTGATGAGTGCATCGCGCACAGCGTCCCCATCGACCTTCGAGTGCTGCACAAGCTGCGCTCGCCGCTGGCCATCGACATCTACATCTGGTTGACCTACCGCTACAACTCGATCTCTGCACCGACCCCGATCAGTTGGAAGCAACTCAAGTGGCAGTTTGGTGCCAACTACGCCGACCACGAGCAAGGACTCAAGAACTTCATCACCAACTTCAAGACGTGCCTGCGGATGGTTTCCAGCGTCTATCGCGAGGCTAAGTTCCGAACCACCAAGGGCACCCTCATCCTGCTACCGTCACCGCCACACGTTCTCCCAAGTCCAGACTGACTATCACACCAACCCGGCTCAGGCCGGGTTTTTTGTGCCCGGACGACTGCCGCCCAGTCGAACAAGCCTGTGGATTGCCGGAGTTATCCACGATGAAACACAAACAATTCTGCAACCCGCGTCAGCACTGGGTTTCGTCTCTCCAGAGAAAAGTTATCCACGATGAAACACTAACTATTCCTACGATGAAACACAAACAAATGCCGCTCACTGCCTGCTTTGCCACCGTTTTTTGAACACTGATAGATAGCTATATAGCTATCAACCGCGCCCCACCATACTGGTGATGACACTAGGTTCGTTCTGGCCATGTTATGCAGGGCCACCCCAATACCTCGACAGACCCGCCTTCTGGCGGGTCTGTCGTTTCTGGCCCATCCCCAGCAAAGCTAGCTAGATAGCTATCACAGCAGCGCCGTCAGGTACGGTAGCGCCTGCGCCGCAAGCACGCTACCTGCCGCGTTTTCCAACACGGCTTTGATGCTCTCTGCGGTCGCCTTGATGACGGCCCACTTCGGCTTTGGCGATGCAGCCTGAGCCTGCAATGTCGCCAGCTCTGCCTGCAATTCATCGCGCACCTCGGCTTCGATGCGTCCCTGCTGGATGGCATCGCGCAGCAGCTCAATCAAGGCTGACAACGCAGCCATGTCACCGCCTGTTTGAGTCTGGGTCTGGTTAGAGCTATTCGATCCGATCTGAATTTGGGAGCCGCTTACGTCTCCGAAGTGGTAATGCTGCTGCACAGTCTGCTTCTCCTGCTGAGTGAACGTCATGCCTTCCCCGAGCACGCCTTTAGCCTCCAGATCAAGCGCCCATTCGAGCACCCGACTCCGCACCTTCTCGATGACACCCTGCACCTGCACGGTGGAAAAAACGGGATCGGGCCATGAATCGGGTTTTCAGCCATCAACTGCCCCTGTACCCGACGATAGTCCGGCACTTCTCCTGAGTAGTAGCCGTTCAGTTCGCTGCTGATCCAATCGACCAGCTCAGGCACGGCCAGACGCCGCGCAACAACCAGCGCCCGACGTAACAAATCGCCGGGCGACACCGAGGCATCAATTGCCGCATTCACCAGTTCCGGGACAAGAGCAGGCATCCTTCCTCCAAATTCTTGATAGCTAGCTATATATCTAGCTCGTTATCATCCGTCATTTCGGGAGCAGTCGCACCGCTTTTGCACCCATCCTCTCTGATAGCTATCTAGCTAGCTATGAAGCTATGTGGCGGCATTGTGGTAACAAGGTGGAAGGCAACACCAAGCCACCATCCCGCCACGCAGTCACCACACAGACAGCACCATCTGACCACCTTGTCACCACCTTCTAACCACCAAGCGCACACCATCCCAACACACTCTCACCACCATATTTAGATAGCTAGCTATCTTAAAAGATATATAGCTATCTCAAGATGAGGGCGTATATAGAGCAGAGTCCACGCTGAATCGCCCCCTCACCAACCCGGCCCCTCAGGCTCGTCGGGGTGCATGTCAGGACGCGCCTGCTCTCGTTCAGCCGCGTCAAGCTGTCGCTGAAATGCCTCGGCCTCGGCTCGCGCTGCTGCGGTGGCCAGCTCGCGGGCCACGTCATCAACCGACCTGCCAGACCGCTCCGCAGCGTCAAGACACTCAGTCACCGTGCCCTTGGCAATCTCAAGCTGTCCCATCAGCACCACAGCCGACACACCCAGCTCGAACTGCCCGATCTGGAGCATGGCCCGCTCAAATTGAGGCCACCGCGGATCGCGCTCGCCAGTCATTCGAGCAGGGGAGCACACACCACCGGAAGCCACTGACCGATACCGTGACCAGTCTGGCTTTGCCGTTGGCACTGGGACGGGCCTGCGGCGTTCGATCTCCACATTCAGCCGCTCTTGCAGCTCGGGGTTTGCAATCTGCACCCCCATCTCCGCAGCCAGCTCCAGCATCATCTGCTGATACTCAGGTGGCCCGCTGACCGTGACCCGCCCCCACTTCGCCTTCGCCAGTTGCAGCGCCGCCCGTGCCGCATCACGATCATTCGAGGCAGTCACGTCGATCCGCCGACCACAATCAACAAATGCAGGGCCTGCATCATCCAGTCGCCGGAATACAACCTGACGCCCACACACCTCGGCCACGAACGCCCGGATGTCCCGAGGGGGCAGGGCAGGGGTGTCCGCATCGCCGACCAGCAGCGCCTGATCGCTATTTCGATGTCGCCAAAGTTCGGCCAGTCCTGGCTCATCCAGTCGCCGATACCAGTCCTCCACGCCGGGAAAAGCTGGCAACCGTTTCCGCAGCCGGTGACGCTCGCCGCTCTGCCGCTGGATCAGCTCATCCCGCTCGGCCAGCCACTCAGCGCGTGCAACAGCGCCCAAGGCATACCGATTCCTGCCCGCATGGCCAGCCAGCAGTGCATCGCGCCGCACTTCGTAGCGTGACCACGCCGCCTCTTGCTCCAACCGATGACGCTCGCGCAGTGCTGCCGTTTCCTGTTTCCGCTCCCGCTCGTACTGCCGCCGCTCGCGCATGTAGTCGCTCATGCGAGGGGCATCCGGCTTGAGTGGCTCCAACTCCCGCTCTGAAATCACCATCCCTTCGGGAGCAGGCTCATATGCACCCAGACGCTTCTCCAACTTAGGCAAGGATGACTTTCGGCAGGCTTGGCTGGCCTTGACGGGCGTGTCTCCAACCCAGATCAATGCACCGCTCCCTTCGCGCTCGAAGCGGCACCCCACGGCGGCCAGCTCCGCGTGCAACTGCGCCCAACTCGATGCCGACCGCAAGATCGGCCCGGCAACCTCTTTGGCGGTACGCTCGGCGCTCTGCACGCCTGTGCGAGTTTCGATGTCGATGGCTCGCTGGCTGATCGCGACATTTTCACGTGTCCGAGAGGCGGGGAGGGCGCTACGCAATGCCACGCGCTCCGCCTTCTGCTGCGTTTTCTGCGCCAACTGCTCAGCAAGCTGGCGTGTTCTCAGCTCATCGAGCGCCGCCTGCCGCTGCGCCTTCGTAGCTTCAACAGCCTCCAACTCTCGCCGCTCACGCTCATGCCGTCGCCGCAGCTCTTTACGGTCATCGGTTTGCCGCCGTCTGAGTGCCAAATCAGCCGACCAGCCCGCATCCGGCACAGCCTCACCGTTCTCGCCTCGGTAGGCCAGCGTGCCGTCTGGAAGTACCGTGTATCGAGCATTTTTCTCGGACTTCCAGCCTTGCGCGTGCTCGATCAATGCAATCGCCCGATGCTCCGCTTCCCTCGAGAAGCCACCGTTGATCTTGATGCACTCCAGTCGCTCAGGGTGCATTCGGTTGACTGCTATGTGCAGGTGGTAGTTATCAGTGTCCTCGTGCAGACCATAGATAATCTGACAATCGCTCAACCCAAGTTCCCTGAGCCAGATCGTTATCATCTCCTCGACCTGCTCAGGTGTCGGCTTCTCACCCTCCCGCAAGCTCAGAACAAAATGCTCCACAGTGTTCTTGCTTCGCGTGGCATCTTCCGAAAGTGCGATCATCTCGCCAAGCTGCATCGACCGTTCAGCAGTGATGAACCCGCGTGCGCCGTGATAGACGCATTTCTCCGTCGCGCTCTCAGTCTGTGGGTTGAGGATGTACTCGACCAGCTTGATAATGCGACGATGCTTCGCGGCCTTCGCATCTGGGTTACGAATGTGCTTTGAGATCATGTCCCAGCCTCTTGAAGAGCGCCGCCAGTACACTCCGCGTCGTATGAATCTCTGGGTAGTCCCGACTACGATGCTCTGCGAGGAAATGTTGCAACATCGCCATCAGCGACCGGATACGCCGCTGCATCACGCGATTTATGTTCGCAGACACCGGGCGACCGAATATCCGACGTCGAACGAGTGCGCCGGGTGTAATACCCGCCATCTCCGCATCCAACGCAAGTTGGTCTTTTTCTGCGGGCAGAAGACGCAACGTCACAATAGCTTCCAGTGCCACGCCATCTGACTTTCCAACGAACTCGACAACATCAGCGGCGCGATCATGCCGGACGCGGCTCGGCTTGATCTTTCCGGCCAGCGTCCGAGCGAACTTTTGCAGATCAACAATGGCCTCCGCGAGAGGTGGGAAGTAGGGTGACTGGCTTGCACCGGCAGAATCCCATGCGGAGCGAACTACAGCACCAAGCCGGATCAACTCTGCAACCAGATCACGATTCACATCACTGACAACGGCAGCGCCGAAGTACAGATCACGGACAAGGGCGCTCATGCTGACACCACGTGCATCCGCCTCGGCACGCAGCGCATCGCGCTCATCTGACTGTAACCGCAGCGCGAGCTTTGCTGTAAGCGGCTCATCGCCAATGCAAACGAACGGCACCCTTGCGACCCCCTTGAAAACTGCTTGATAGCAAGCTGCAAACGCCACCCCCGGCGCGAGGGGGCAGGACGAAAGAGCCATCTTGTGAGAAGCGCAGCGCCGAACAAGTGGCGTCCATTGAATGATACAGGTCGGGGCGCGAGGCGTTCCGGCATGTGTCATACAATGGCCGTCCTGCCCTAGTTCTAACCCCCCCATGTTTTTTCGTACGTACGAAATTTTTCGGTTTTGCAGTGGCTTTTGGCCTTCGGCCAGGCTCACCAGGTCGCGGGGCTCCCTGGCTCGTCGGCTTCCCCTAACTTTGGATTGTGCAATCCAAAAGGCTGCCGCATAATGGTTATAGATTGTGCAATCCAATACACGGAGCAGGGCACTAGATGAAACCAACATTGCAGGCTTACGACGAACTACAGCGGGCATATGATCACTTTAACAACGAGCTGTTTGATGGTGTCCTGCCCGATTGCCTGATCACCCTCCTGTGTGAGTAGAATAAAGTTTCGTTACTAAGTAATAAAGAATCATACTGAGTATTAAAGATTCATACTTAAATGGCAGCGATCAGAGTACACTGCCATTTCTAAAACGTTTATGCCCCATTCCTTCTTAGACCTTGTATCTACTTCAAATTGCAGGCTTCCGTTTAAGGTTACTTTACCTAATGGCGGACATCAGTAATCTATTGGGTTCCTTTTCTCTGTGGCTTTTTAAGCGGATAACTTTTTTCAATGGTGCCGCGTACTTTGAACGTTAACATAGAGGCTCAGGGCGCTATTTTACCCCCTTAAAATAGGCAAAATGAGGGTTTTTAAGATCTTGATTTTTAGTGTTTTTATTTTGGTGATGTGATGTGGCTTTGATGGTAGTGTTGCGTCCAGTTCATCATAGGAGTCAACATGGAAACCTACCGTCACACATATCGACACCACAGTTTTTCACATCAAGATCTAAGTGATATTACTTTCACTGCTTGCACCTTTATCCGATGCGATTTTCGACGTGCTAACTTGCGTGATGCGACATTTATTAACTGCAAGTTCATTGAACAGGGTGATATCGAAGGTTGCCATTTTGATGTCGCAGACCTTCGCGATGCAAGTTTCCAACAATGCCAGCTTGCGATGGCAAACTTTAGTAACGCCAATTGCTACGGTATTGAGTTACGTGAGTGTGATTTAAAAGGGGCCAACTTTTCCCGAGCAAACTTTGCCAATCAAGTGAGTAATCGTATGTACTTTTGCTCAGCCTTTATTACTGGATGTAACCTGTCTTATGCCAATATGGAGCGGGTCTGTTTAGAAAAATGTGAGCTGTTTGAAAATCGCTGGATAGGGACTCACCTCGCGGGCGCATCACTGAAAGAGTCAGACTTAAGTCGAGGTGTTTTTTCTGAAGATGTCTGGGGACAGTTTAGCCTACAGGGTGCTAATTTATGTCACGCCGAACTCGACGGTTTAGATCCTCGAAAAGTCGATACATCAGGTATCAAAATTGCCAGCTGGCAACAAGAACAGCTTCTCGAAGCGTTGGGTATTGTTGTTTTTCCTGACTAGATGCTTACGAATACCTGCTGATAAACTATACACAACATTAATACATTTTCTAATTCAAATCACCAGAGCTAGATCAATACTTCTAGCTCATTCTTGTCCAGAAACGTGTTTGAATGGGGCCAATCAATCTGTGGATGCTCAAGACAACCAGTATGATACTTTATTACTCAGTTGTAGCGTGACTCAGATTTTGTAGTAGGAATTAGTATGAATCTTTATTTCTGGGTGAGTATCATTTAGAACGGTACAAACAGGGTTACTTGACTGCTTAGTATGAAACTTTATTCCTCTCCTACACCTCCAACGAGAAAAACAAACCTATGGCTATTTCAGCCCGGAGAGGTTCGTTAACTCCCAAGGAACCCGGACGGACGAAATCGCCATGAATCCGGCTTACTTCGCCGTATGCCCCCCCGAAGAAATTATGCAAACGCTTTGCCACGAAATGTGCCACCTATGGCAGCACCATTTCGGCAAGCCTGGGCGGCGTGGCTATCACAACAAGGAATGGGCCGACTTCATGGAAGCTATCGGACTAATGCCAAGCAGCACCGGCGCACCTGGTGGAGCACGAACCGGCGACAAGATGGCGGATTATGCCATTGAGGGCGGGCGCTTCTTGGAAGCATATGAAAGCCTGATGACGGATGACTATCGGATCAGTTGGATGGATCGCTTCCCCAGTCGTGAAAAGCTGATGGCAGCAATCGCCAACGGCACCACCGATGAAATGGCCGGGGATCTTTCTATCATGGGGCTGGCTGGGATCTCTGTTGAGGATGGAGAAATCACATTTGAGCCAGGGGAGCGCCCGAATAAGTCGAATCGGGAAAAATATACTTGCCCGCTCTGCCAGGCGAACATTTGGGGCAAGCCTGGCCTAAACGTCCTATGCGGAGACTGTGACACGGCTTTTGAGGCCGCTAACTGACGCGCTTCGCTTGTCGGCCCTCGGTTCGTGGTGAACAGACTTCGCTAGTTCACCACGCCCCAAGGGCTAGATTAAACGCCAAAAGTAAGGGGGCCGATTTTGGCCCCCTTGTTCGTTCTGTGACTTCAGTTGTTCCCGCCATTTGCCAGCTTGCGCCAGGCGGCTAACGTCGCCTGGTAAAAGCTGCGGCCTATTCTCGACGGCACCGCCAGCACAAGCACGGCCACCGTTGCAATAATGGCCAGCCAGGCCAACAGGGTTTGACTGTCCTTCAGCAATGGATAGGCCGCGAACAACAACAGCACTCCAACGGCAACAGCAGCGGCAAAGTAGGTTTTCGCTTTTGCCGTCATGGTCAGCCCTCGATAACAGCAACAAGCTGAACTTGGTTCAGATCAACTTCGATTTCTTCCCCGTCGTCGTCGTACTTCAGCCAGCCCAAACCATATGCAGCGCGGCGACTGGACAACAGGCGAGCCGGTCGCTCGTCATAGCGCACCTGAATGATCGGCTTCTTGATTTTGCCTTGTTGCTCGTCAGCGTTCAGCAGGGCATTAGCCGCCGCATCCGGCCCGCCCCCGCCAATCGGGGCACCGTCGATGGTCAACGGCTGTTGCTTGTCCTTATCGCCTTCACCTGGCCAGCCTGCGCCGCCCTGGTCGTCACTGTCCGGCTCCTTGTCGCCGCCTGCACCTGGCCAGCCTGCGCCGCCCTGGTCGTCACTGTCCGGCTCTTTGTCGCCGCCTGCACCTGGCCAGCCTGCGCCGCCCTGGTCGTCACTGTCCGGCTCTTTGTCGCCGTCTGCACCTGGCAAGCCTGCGCCGCCCTGGTCGTCACTGTCCGGCTCCGTGCTCGGGTTCTTCAGGTCATTACAGAAGCGGCGAACGTCTGCCGTTGTCAGTTCGTCCCCATCCTCGGCAACCATGCTTTCGATGCAATAGGTTTCCACCTCGTCGGGGTAGTTCTTGAATGAACGATGCAGGATAGCCAAGGCTTGAACGGACACGCATCGGCCCGAGTCGTACAGCTCACGAATGCAATCCGGCAACTCGAAAAAGCTGATATGGTCAGACACGAACGAAGCGGGCTTACCCAGCTTTCCGGCAATCTCTGATTTCTTGTCTCCGTTGTCGATTTGACGCTGGATGAAGTGGGCCATTTCGAGGGCCGTCAGCCCCTCCCGTTGAATGTTATCGACGGCGTTATCGTACTCGTCGGCGTCAGAGTCGATAAACGCCGGGACGGTATCAAGGCCCGCTTCCTGTGCGGCCAGGTAACGCCGATAACCGGCGTTAATCATAAACTCGCCTTCAAGCTCCGGGTGAGGCTTCAGGCTAAGGGGGTTTTTCACCCCCCGTTGTTTGCCTGTTACCTTACTGACCGCCTTCATAGAGTCGGCCAGTTCGGTGATTTTTGCCGGGTCTACTCGCTGGCGACTGTTGTTAGGGTCTGGATGGATTTTGCTGATCGGTACTTCACGAATCAGCAGGTTGTTATTCTCTGGTTCCGCCGCCTCTACTGGCGCGGCACCAGGCCCGCCCATCAGGTCGGACAGGTTGAACGAATCCAGCCCGCTGAGGTCTGCCCCTTTACCACTCATTCAGCCACCCCCATTTTTTCAAAGATAATGCTAAAGGCTTCCTGGAACTCTTTAGCTGCCTCCCGTGCTGCGGTTTTCTTCAGATGCCAGACCGGCTTACCTTCAGAAAGCGCCTCGGGAATAGATGAACGGATGCCAATCTTGGCGGCAATCAGCAGGTGAGCATATTTGCTCAACAGTTGCTTGAGCGTTTCCCGTTGGGCTTCGCTGCGCGGATTGAAGCGGTTGGGGAGCATACCCAGGAAATTAAGATCCGGGTTCCACTTGTTCTTTACCCCGAAGACGGTTTTTAGCATCTTCTCGATCCCGTCGATTGAGTATTCTTCCAGCTCGATAGGGGAAAGCACGTAGTTGGCCACAATCAGGGCGGCAGTCATGCGAAGGCCCAAAGTCGGCGGGGTGTCGATGATGCAAAAATCAAACTCGCTGGCCAGCGTGGCCACCTGCTTTTTAAAGTTGGCTAGGACGGCAGGATCAGCCCGTTCCATATCAGCCATCAGGGGATCGGCCTCGATTAGGGTAATAGCGTCTCCCGCCGCCAGACTGAAAGGCTCGACGCCAAAAAGAGCACTAGCGGCCAATGCTACAGGGCTCCCGGATACGGTAAGGGTCTTCGTCGCGTTCGCTTGCGGATCAAGGTCAACAAAGACGACACGCATACCCTTTTCGCGCAACGCCATAGCCAGATGAACCGCTGTAGTGGACTTGCCAACGCCACCTTTTTGATTCGATACAGTAACAATTTTCATATGCTCAACCCTTTGGTTTATTAGCCTGTTTATATGCCTCATCCTCGATGGCCTTAACTATTGGGGCCATATCGACCGGCACACATACCGAAACACGTACCCAGCCCGCCGGAGGGGTGCCGTGCTTTTCGTGCGCTTGGCGCACCTTCCTAACCAAAGCCGCTACCGCCGAACGGCTTAGGCCGGACTCTTTCACTAAATCAACCTGCCGCCGCCCCTGCACCAGGATTGCCCTGGCGATCTCAACATTCTTGGCAGCCAAGCGGCGGGGAAGGTGTTTTAGTGCTGATTCAAATTCCTCGTTGGTCAGCGCCATGACCTTCACCCTATCACAGGCGGCCATTTTGGCCGCCGTTTAAAGATAACACTTTATCTGTTTACGTCAATAGATAGGGGTTACTCTTTGGTGTCGGCTGCGTCTTTTTTCTGTTGGCGTTTCGCTGCTGGCTTAGTCAACTTGTCGATCTCCTGGTTGGCTGCCTTCAGGCTTGCGGTGAGCGTGGCCCGTTCTTCCTTCAGCGCCTCGATGCTGCCCTGGTTGTCCTGGTTGGCCTTGGCCAGCTTGCCGATCTCCTGGTTGGCTGCCTTCAGGCTTGCGGTGAGCGTGGCCCGTTCTTCCTTCAGCGCCTCGATGCTGCCCTGATTGTCCTGGTTGGCCTTGGCCAGCTTGTCGATCTCCTGGTTGGCCGCCTTCAGGTTCGCGGTGAGCGTGGCCCGTTCTTCCTTCAGCGCCTCGATGCTGCCCTGGTTGTCCTGGTTGGCCTTGGCCAGCTTGTCGATCTCCTGGTTGGCTGCCTTCAGGTTCGCGGTGAGCGTGGCCCGTTCTTCCTTCAGCGCCTCGATGCTGCCCTGGTTGTCCTGGTTGGCTTTGGCCAGCTTGTCGATCTCCTGGTTGGCCGCCTTCAGGTTCGCGGTGAGCGTGGCATTATCAGAGGTAAACGACTCGATAGACTGGCGACAAGCGGCGAGTTCCTGAGTCAGCCGCTCAACCTCTGAAGCCAAGCCGATTGCCTTCTGCTCGATAGTGATCTTTTCAGAGAGGGCGGCCCGAGTCTCGGCCTCCTTTTCGCTCACAGCAACACGACAGCGATCTAGTTCACTTTCCAGGCGGGCCACTTCGTCCAGGGCTTCATCACGCTCCTGATCTGCCATAGCCACATGCTCGGCGGCATGAGCTTTAACCGCTTCAATATCAGCAGCAGCCAATTTACTAGCCACCTGCCACAACTCGGCAGCCACACGATCAAACCCGGCTTTCAGCTCCCCCGGCAGCTCAATTACAACAATGTCCGATTGCTCTTGAGAGGCCCGCCACTCACGCATAACCGGCGAGATATGAGACAAAGAGCCGCCGCCCATGCGCTCGCGCACCTGCTCATTTGTTGGCTTTGCTACCCCTTCAGATCGAAGTGATTCAGCAGCTCGGACGATCTTTTCTTTCATTTCAGGCTTAATCATGGTCATGGCTTCGGCTCCCTGTATTGTATGTATTGTATTTTAATACAATACATACAATACATACAATACAACGGAGTGAAAAACGAACAAAAAAAACCCGGCGCAATGGCCGGGGTCGGTGACAGGGTAGCGGCTTCACCGCTCTAGATCGTCTTCATGGTTCCGGGGCTTGGGCTCTACAGCCTCGGCAATCTTCGGGGTTGGGTTATCCTTCCCGAGGGCCAGGTTATCAGCGAGTCGCGCCCTTACTGAGTCAACGAATCGCCCCCGTTCTGCATCGTCTTGAATTTTTACCTGGGCGAACTTATCCGCGACAGCGTACACGCTTGCGGCATCCTGGATCGCCTTATCGCCGGGATACTTCTTCAGAAGCTCTTGGTTTGATAGCTGCCTGAAGTCTTCGGCCTTCGCCTGTTCTGGCGTTAACTCTTGCTTTCCTGGGCGTTCAGGCGCTTCAGCTCCGCTTTTGCCCATTCCCCAGCCTGCCGCATCTCTTGCCGCAGTGATTCGATCTCTGATGGCGTCAACTGATAATGCTTTTCTGAGGTGTCCGGCTTCGCCTTGGGTGAGTTGTTCGATTCCATAGCCAAATGTAGACCTCCAATATTCATCCATTGCCTTGCCGTGCTTCTGCTCAATTGCTGCCAACATTTGAGGCTTAACAGGCATATCAACCGATCCGGGGTGAGCGGTCATTACAGCGGCCCCTAAGACCTTGCCGCCTCTGTTCTCAATGTAGCCCCTCAAGCTGGCCAAGGTGCCGCCCATCGCCAGCGTATCATCGACAATCAGATAAGGCTGGTCACGCTCGACCTCCCCGACAAAAGCCGGGTTAATGGCCAGCCGATGATCAGCATTTGAGTTTGTACGACCGACCTTTTCCGCTTGGACAATGCTGTATTCAACCTCAAGCCCTAGACGGTCAGCGAGCACATGCGCGGCCATTAACGGGATCTTGTTGTTTCCCCCTGACTCAACAGCCAGGACAGGCACAACCTTGGGTTTCTGGTCGCCTATCATGGCCTTCACTGAATCGACCGTCTCCGGTTTCATCAAACGCCTGGCAATGGCCAAGGCGGCGGCAGGGTCGCCATGTTTGGCGGCTTCGTATTCAGGTTCTTTAGAGAGATCCTTTAGATCGCCGTTCCTCACTACTGCCGGG
>NZ_JAPCIX010000041.1:0-12146 GCF_027707605.1 Aeromonas sp. QDB31
CTAGGAGCTCGGATCTCAGGACGAAGGTCTCCGCGAATGTCCGGTCGATCCGCGCGACGTCCCAGGCGGGCGTTCCCTTGGCGGACATCCACGCCGCAGCGTCGTGCATCAGCCGCACAACCTCGTCGATATCACCCGAGCAGGCGACCCGAACGTTCGGAGGCTCCTCGCTGTCCATTCGCTCCCCTGGCGCGGTATGAACCGCCGCCTCATAGTGCAGTTTGATCCTGACGAGCCCAGCATGTCTGCGCCCACCTTCGCGGAACCTGACCAGGGTCCGCTAGCGGGCGGCCGGAAGGTGAATGCTAGGCATGATCTAACCCTCGGTCTCTGGCGTCGCGACTGCGAAATTTCGCGAGGGTTTCCGAGAAGGTGATTGCGCTTCGCAGATCTCCAGGCGCGTGGGTGCGGACGTAGTCAGCGCCATTGCCGATCGCGTGAAGTTCCGCCGCAAGGCTCGCTGGACCCAGATCCTTTACAGGAAGGCCAACGGTGGCGCCCAAGAAGGATTTCCGCGACACCGAGACCAATAGCGGAAGCCCCAACGCCGACTTCAGCTTTTGAAGGTTCGACAGCACGTGCAGCGATGTTTCCGGTGCGGGGCTCAAGAAAAATCCCATCCCCGGATCGAGGATGAGCCGGTCGGCAGCGACCCCGCTCCGTCGCAAGGCGGAAACCCGCGCCTCGAAGAACCGCACAATCTCGTCGAGCGCGTCTTCGGGTCGAAGGTGACCGGTGCGGGTGGCGATGCCATCCCGCTGCGCTGAGTGCATAACCACCAGCCTGCAGTCCGCCTCAGCAATATCGGGATAGAGCGCAGGGTCAGGAAATCCTTGGTTTTCGTTCAGGTTGCCCACGCCGCGCTTGAGCGCATAGCGCTGGGTTTCCGGTTGGAAGCTGTCGATTGAAACACGGTGCATCTGATCGGACAGGGCGTCTAAGAGCGGCGCAATACGTCTGATCTCATCGGCCGGCGATACAGGCCTCGCGTCCGGATGGCTGGCGGCCGGTCCGACATCCACGACGTCTGATCCGACTCGCAGCATTTCGATCGCCGCGGTGACAGCGCCGGCGGGGTCTAGCCGCCGGCTCTCATCGAAGAAGGAGTCCTCGGTGAGATTCAGAATGCCGAACACCGTCACCATGGCGTCGGCCTCCGCAGCGACTTCCACGATGGGGATCGGGCGAGCAAAAAGGCAGCAATTATGAGCCCCATACCTACAAAGCCCCACGCATCAAGCTTTTGCCCATGAAGCAACCAGGCAATGGCTGTAATTATGACGACGCCGAGTCCCGACCAGACTGCATAAGCAACACCGACAGGGATGGATTTCAGAACCAGAGAAAGAAAATAAAATGCGATGCCATAACCGATTATGACAACGGCGGAAGGGGCAAGCTTAGTAAAGCCCTCGGTACATTTGTTTTCTGATTTAGTGACAATGGTAAGGAACAGTTATGCAAATCAACTTAAATACTCCGGGCACAGCGGCTACATCAACAATACAAACTGTTGCTCCTGCTGCTCAGGCTAAAACCACCACTACAACAGCACCCTCTACTGCAGACACTGTCACCTTATCTGCTGAAGCAAAGGCGAAGCTGGCTGCAGAGCAGCAAGAATCTAAAGCAATAAATCCAACACTGACTACATTAGGTGGTGGCTGGGGTAATGAACCACCAAAATAAGAGGTAGTTTGTGGGGACATTTATTACGACTCTTGCTGAGTACTTATGGGTGTTGTGCATAGGTTCTCTACTGCTGTCCTTAGTCTGGTCGGCCAGTAAATCTGCACGAATAACCATATTGATACTCACTTTATCGGGATTAGCTCAAGACAGGATTGCTCCTTTGCTGATGGGGATATCTGAAACATCTCCTGAGCTCGCTCGCTTACTTTGGTACCCAAGTTGGGTGATATGTCAAACATTGACGCTTGGTATCATCTGGGTTATTCATAGAAAATTCGTATGGGCGGTTGAACAAATCACTCAATTCATTTGTTTAAGCATCTTGATGCACTCTGTTCTGCAGGTAGCGAGATTCACAGACAGAGTCATATTTGGCACTGATCTATTGGGTGGTATATACAAATATGGAATACCAGCTATAAATATCGCAGCAATTTTAGCGATATTTTTATGGTCCATATCAGGAGCCGTCAAGCACAGAAAGGAACTTCAGGAATGCTGACTTTTGTTATGTCTGCAATTACGTTTGGCTTTTTACTGTTAAGTCTGTTTTTCTACAAGAAGTTGATTGGAATGTCAGATGCATTAAACATTATCGAAAAGCAGGTGGCCGCTGATATGGAGATCCGGGCGCATAGATTATGCCTGCTTGCATACGAAGCGCAACGGTTCGGTAACTCTGTGGATAGACGTGCTTTGGATGAAGAGTTTAAAGATTTTTTGCACCTGTACATTGAAGACTACCAAGCAGAAGTCGCAAAAAAGATCAGAGAACATAAGCTCAGCGAGATTTCTGCCTACGGATTTATTAAATTAGATAAGTAGTCATAACAACAAAGCTGTGGACAAGATCTGTCTTGTCTTATTTTAAATGCCCCCCACTGCTTCTCATAGTGATGCACGCCAGCTTTGGCCACCTTTAGATTTGACTGATGCTGCTTGTTAAGAAAATTCTGAATATCTTGCTGAACCTGATGCACAGCATCCAGTAATTGGGCTAAAGCAAACTCCTCGGCATGAAACACAAAGGTTTTACTGGCAGGTTCAAGCCAGCAAAACATGGCTTCATTATCCATCCAGGTGATCACCTGATTAAAACCGGTTAAATGATGCGCTTGATAACGACGCAGAGCAGTATTATCCCGCACTGAATGATCCAGCTCATCTGCATGACGCCATAACGCCTCATTCCGCAGTGGATGGTTTAGATCAGGCAGGTTGATTTCACTTCGCAGCGCCATGGCTCTATGACACAAATCCAGCCCCAGTTCTCCGCAACACTTGGCGGGCCAGAAAATCCGGGATAATTGATAGCTATGGATCAGAATTAAATGCACGGCATCGTACATATCTTCACAAGCCCGGCGCTGACAATCCCAGTCTTCAGACCAGTCATGTAATTGTTTGATGGCTCTGTCCAGTTGCTGACCAGCCTCAACGACTAACTCAGCTTGCAGTTCTGCCTGCTTCATGTAGACCAATAATTCTTTGGCATCCATTTCAACACTCCTGTAAGACGAGACAACACCCTGATTCGGGTACTCTGTATTTTCAGTGTAGAAAGCAAAAAGTCCTTTGCAAGCTGACAAAACAGAAGCTAAGTTATAGATTTTCCAGTTATTACCTATTAACGGTCCTTCAATAAATCTAAGCTGCTGAGTTCATGTGATATAGCATCTTTTGGATTTTTCAGATTTTTTGTATTTATTTTCAACAATCTGCTGTTCTGTTCAGCAAAAAAGCGAGTCACAAGCTATCGGTTATAAAATAAGATGGCCGTTCTAAACCGGGCTTTCATCAAATAGTTACATCTGTTTTTTAAACTTTGACGTACAATAACTGCCTTTTTCGTTGCTGCAGAGGAATTTTATGCTGGGCTTTTTTGAACGCTTAACCAACCCTTTCCCTGATAAAGAGCCAACTCAGCCACCTCAAGGCCTGTTTGCATTTTGTTTGCATTACAGTCAAGGCATGGTGTTGCCTCTGATCCTGATGTCTATTGCGACAGCCTTACTGGCCGCATTAGAAGTGTCCTTATTTGGCTATATGGGGCAATTAGTCGATTGGTTGGTAACCAAGAATCCGGCTACTTTCTGGCAGGAAGAGCAGGATACCTTGATCACTATGGCCATAGTGATGTTGCTGGTGTTGCCTGGTTTGGTATTTTTTCACTCAGCCCTGATCCACCAAACTATATTGGGTAACTACCCTATGTCGATCCGCTGGCTGGCGCATCGTTATTTACTGAAACAAAGTTTGGGTTTCTACCAGAATGAATTCGCTGGTCGCATCGCCACTAAAGTGATGCAAACGGCTTTGGCAGTGCGCGAAACGGCCACCAAGCTGCTGGATGTGATGGTGTATGTGGTGGTGTATTTTGGCTCTATGTTGTATCTGATCGCCGATGCAGATTGGCGCTTGGTACTGCCGATGATTGCCTGGTTAGTCATATACACCGGCTTGCAGTTTTATTTTGTGCCGAGACTGAAACAAGTTGCAACAGAACAAGCCGATGCCCGTTCAGAAATGACAGGCCGTATTGTCGACAGCTACACCAATATCAGCACTATTAAACTGTTTTCACACACGGCTCGTGAGTCAGAATACGCCCGCGATAGCATGCAGCTGTTTCTGGTGCCTGTGTACAGACAAATGCGACTGGCTACCTGGCTCAATATTTGTGTGCAGGGTCTGAACTATCTGTTGGTGTTCTCTATTGCCACGCTGGCGATATGGCTTTGGTCTGTCAATGCCGTCACTGTGGGCTCTATTGCCATCGCAGTCAGTCTGGCGCTGCGTTTAAATGGTATGTCGCAGTGGATCATGTGGGAAGTCAGTGCACTGTTTGAAAACATAGGTACTGTGGCAGATGGTATTGCGACTTTGTCTCAGCCTCAGCAAATCATCGACAAAGCTGATGCGAAGCCGCTTGAAGTGCCACAAGGTCAGATTGAGTTTAAGCAACTGAACTTTAACTACGGCAAAGCAGCAGGTGAACATGGTCCTGTGATTGATGGTCTGGACTTGTCGATTAAACCCGGTGAAAAAGTAGGTTTAGTCGGCCGTTCTGGTGCTGGTAAATCCACGCTGGTGAACTTACTGCTGCGCTTTTATGATGTCAATTCAGGCCAGATTTTGATAGACGGTCAGGACATCAAAACTGTATCACAGGAAAGTCTTCGCGCTCATATAGCTATGGTGACCCAGGATACCTCCCTGCTACACCGTACTGTAAGGGAAAATATTTTATATGGTCGTCCTGGCGCTACCGAAGCGGAAATGATTGAAGCAGCCCGTTTAGCCGAAGCCGATGCTTTTATTCAGGAGCTTACCGATCCTAAAGGCAACAGTGGCTACGACGCTCAGGTGGGCGAACGTGGAGTCAAGCTTTCTGGTGGTCAACGTCAACGTATTGCAATAGCTCGGGTTTTACTGAAAAACGCCCCTATTCTGATTTTGGATGAAGCCACCTCAGCGCTGGACTCCGAAGTAGAATCAGCTATTCAGCATAGTCTGACTCAGTTGATGATAGGCAAAACGGTTATAGCCATTGCACACCGTTTATCTACCATAGCAGCTATGGACAGGCTGATCGTTCTGGATCAAGGTCGTATTGTGGAACAAGGCAGTCATCAGGAACTGATCGCCAAAGGCGGTATTTACGCTCAATTATGGGCGCATCAAACCGGCGGCTTTATTGGTGTGGAATAAATAATAAAGGTCAGAGTCTTGGCTCTGACCTGTTGTTTTTAGCTTAAACGCGGGTCGGTTTCAGCGACCATCGGCCGGTTTAAATGCGCATTTCTGAACTGTAATAATACAGGGAAGGGTTTTAAGTCGACTAAATCGCGGAACAATATCCAGTCGATTAAAGTGAACAGACTGATACCAGGATAGTCCCAGTCACCGAAATGCCCTGCCCTGATTTGTTGCTCAAGTGCCTCTAGCGTCGCCTGAATTCGCTCATGCTGAAGATTAAAAAACAATTTATCTTCAGTCACGTCAAAACCTGAGCGCTTACAAAGCAGTAATTCAACCAAGGAGTCTGTGCAGGCATTGATGGTCGTCAGACCGTTTTCCTGATCCCAGCTCAATGGTTTGAATTTCAGTTTCGAAGCCAAATAACGATAAATTACGCCTGAATCAAAAATAACCTGCTCTCCATCCACTAACACAGGCACTTTGCGTGCCGGATTATGTTGTACCAACACTGAACGGCCTTCAGACTCAAAAATATTAAGCGCTACAAACTGATAAGGTTGCCCTGCCAGTACTAAACGTAAACGACGAACAAAAGGGGAAGCCACTGAACCTAATAACTGCATAACCTACTCCAATTTCAAACCATAGCTTTAGTGTACAACCAGAGTCAGCGGCTTAGATAGTGCTGATAGTCTGTTAATTTGGGCTTAGGGCAGAAAGCTTTTTCAATTCAAATTGATACGCAGTCTGAGCAACCTGCGCAATGATAGCTTCATTGGTTCGGCTTGACTCGGCTGAGTCTTTCACAAAAACAGCAACCAGCAAGGGCCGTCCATCAGGCAACAGAATGATACCTAAATCATTAGTGGCCGCAGTTTTTCCGGCTTTGATACCCGAAGTACCAGTTTTATGTGCGACCACAGTACCAGCTGGTAACAAACCTTTTAACCGCTCTGGTCCTGTGGTGGTTTCGACCATCCACTTCCATAACAAAGCCTGCGAGGTTTCAGACAGCTGTGTTTTTTGCTCAAACTTTTTCAGGATCTCTGCAGCACCTTTCATCGAGGTCCAGTTTTGATACTGCACCTGATCATCGGCGTGCATCTGCGCTTCATTTGCGACCACAGCGGTCTCCTTTATACCCATAGACTGGATATAGTCATGCAAAGCAGCTGGTCCACCAACCAGTTCAAATAACAAATCACAGGCCACGTTATCGCTGAGCGAGACCGAGTATTGCAGCAGTTGCTGCACTGGAACACTAAACTCGTCTCCCTGATACGCTTTCATTATCGGAGCCCAGGTATTCTGTAAAACCTTAGCCCTGTTTACGATAACGGTCTGATTTAAATCCAACTTTCCCTGATCAACCTGATGCAGTACCAACATAGCTAAATGCAATTTAAATACACTTTGCATTGGGAATTTTTCAAAAGGATTAATCAGTAAAGGTTCCAGATCGTCAGGCCCCCACACTGCAACGCCTACAGTGGCTTTTTTTCCAATGACTATGGATTCAATTTGCTCTTTTAACAGTGGGGATTGCGCTGAGGTTTCGAATGAACTAAAAGATACCATCAGTAGCGTCGAGGCAGTAACTACAGCTTTTATAATGACATTCATCGGATTGTCCTTTTGATAAGTCGATATGAATTATACAAAAGGCAGCCAAAGCTGCCTTTTTAGGGTATAGGAAGTATAAACCACCTTTTTGGGTATAGGAAGTATAAACCACCTTTTTGCTCCTCATCCGAAGTATCTTACCTGAAATTCCCTCACTCGTTTACCGCTCAAGCCCCAATTTTAACTGCCGGTCCAGCCTAAACCGCTCTAATAAGGTTCGATTTGGCGGTAAAATCTCTAGCCTGATAGCTCGAGAGATACAAACTGCCCCACCGCCCCGTTTAAAAGTTGGCAGTGTTGAGCAGTGTTGGATTTGGGGTCGTCAGTCAAAGAGACGACTCTGTGATGGATCGAACAGGCTGGGAGTCAGTGGCGGCGCTCGTTCTGGTGGCAGCTCACGCTGCTTGGCGGCATTCGCCTTGGCTGTTTTCTGTTTCAGATGCTTGAGAATCTGCTCAATGACCTTCGGATCTTCGATGCTGGCAATCACTTTGACGTGACCGCCGCAGTGTTCGCAGACTTCAATATCAATATTGAAGACTCGCTTGAGGCGTTGCATCCAGGTCATGGCGCGGTGGCGCTCTGCAGGACTCTTGTCACGCCAGTTAGTATCGAGACCTTCCGATTTGTCGGGCTTCTTGCCCCGCTTGGCGGGTGTTACTTGAACTCGGTGTTTGCTGTTCGGTGCAAAGACGCCGTGGAAGCGTGTGAGGTTGACTCGCGGCTTAGGTACCAACGCAGCGAGTTTGGCGATGAAGTCCAGCGGCTCGAAGATCACATGGGTGGTGCCATTGCGGTACGGAGTTTTGAGCTCGTAACGCACCTGCCCATTGGCGGTTAATGCCAGACGTTTTTCTGAAACCGCTGGCCGACTAATGTAGCGACACAAGCGCTCAAGCTTATCCCGCTGATGCGCTTCGGCCATCACACCGGCGTGTAGCGAGAAACCAGCATGGTTGGCTACTCGACTGCTTGAGTCGGCTTTATCCTCACGCCCTGGCAAGGTTTGCAGGGTGAAGACTTTGCGCCCTTGCTGGGGGCCGACGGCAATGCGATACGTAACCGAAGCACCATGTAATTGAGTCAGCGTATCGTCTTCGCCCTCTTCCAGTGTCAACCACGTATTCTCGGCATCACGCTCCAAAATCCCACGCTTTTCCATGCAGCGAGCGATGCGATGGCTGAGGGTGTGAGCGAGCGTATTCAGCTCATCGTAAGTGGGTGCCTTGACACGATGGAAGCGTTGCTTGCCATAGTCATCTTCGGCATAGACACCATCGAGAAACAGCATGTGGTAGTGGACATTGAGATTTAGCGCGGAGCCAAAGCGTTGGATAAGAGTCACTGAGCCAGTTTGTGCAGAGGCTTTGGTGTAACCGGCTTTTTTGATCAGATGAGTTGAGAGTGTACGATAGACGATACTCAAGACCTGGCCCATCAGCTGGGGATGGCGAGCCAGCAAAAAGCGTAGCTGGAAAGGAAAGCTGAGCACCCACTGGCGAATGGGCTCCTTGGGGAAGACTTCGTCTATCAGCAGCGCCGCACTCTCGGCCATCCGGCGGGCACCGCAGCTAGGGCAAAAGCCGCGTCGTTTACAGCTGAAGGCGACCAGACGCTCGTGATGACAATCCTCGCAGCGAACCCGCATGAAACCATACTCCAGACGGCCACATTGGAGGAGGTCGTTGAATTCTTGTTGGATGTAGCGAGGCAGGTGTTGACCTTGGGCTTCGAGTGAGGCTTTGAAGGCTGGGTAGTGCTGCTCAACCAGCTGGTAGAGCAGCGTCTGGTCGGGTTGGTGGCGTTCGTAACCGTTTGTTTGAGTGGGCGATTGACTCGCCGTGGCGTTCCTTGCCAGCGACATGGGTATCCTCCGCTGATACTGTGGTTATGTACAGTATCAGCGGCTTGCGTTCAGACGTCCAGTCTGGCCCTAGACATCGCTAAATGCTTAACCCGCAATAGCCCTCACGAGTTGTTATCAGCCACTACCGGTTGAGCGAGAAGGTTTTGGGTTCAGGGTGCTATTGCTCCACCAATCACAATACTGAAGCCCCAACTGTTATCAGTTGGGGCTTTTTCTTGTCTGTTTGCGGCGGTTGCGTTTTATCGGTAGTCGTCGAGCTCTGCACCATCCCACATAAGAGCTTAACGGTGCGATCTTCAACGCCATCACACAAAACTTTCTTTTTCACGCACAGTCAACTTATTGGATGTTTTATTAACAACCCAAAAGGAGATATTTAGCGGGCGGCCGGAAGGTGAATGCTAGGCATGATCTAACCCTCGGTCTCTGGCGTCGCGACTGCGAAATTTCGCGAGGGTTTCCGAGAAGGTGATTGCGCTTCGCAGATCTCCAGGCGCGTGGGTGCGGACGTAGTCAGCGCCATTGCCGATCGCGTGAAGTTCCGCCGCAAGGCTCGCTGGACCCAGATCCTTTACAGGAAGGCCAACGGTGGCGCCCAAGAAGGATTTCCGCGACACCGAGACCAATAGCGGAAGCCCCAACGCCGACTTCAGCTTTTGAAGGTTCGACAGCACGTGCAGCGATGTTTCCGGTGCGGGGCTCAAGAAAAATCCCATCCCCGGATCGAGGATGAGCCGGTCGGCAGCGACCCCGCTCCGTCGCAAGGCGGAAACCCGCGCCTCGAAGAACCGCACAATCTCGTCGAGCGCGTCTTCGGGTCGAAGGTGACCGGTGCGGGTGGCGATGCCATCCCGCTGCGCTGAGTGCATAACCACCAGCCTGCAGTCCGCCTCAGCAATATCGGGATAGAGCGCAGGGTCAGGAAATCCTTGGATATCGTTCAGGTAGCCCCCGCCGCGCTTGAGCGCATAGCGCTGGGTTTCCGGTTGGACGCTGTCGATTGAAACACGGTGCATCTGATCGGACAGGGCGTCTAAGAGCGGCGCAATACGTCTGATCTCATCGGCCGGCGATACAGGCCTCGCGTCCGGATGGCTGGCGGCCGGTCCGACATCCACGACGTCTGATCCGACTCGCAGCATTTCGATCGCCGCGGTGACAGCGCCGGCGGGGTCTAGCCGCCGGCTCTCATCGAAGAAGGAGTCCTCGGTGAGATTCAGAATGCCGAACACCGTCACCATGGCGTCGGCCTCCGCAGCGACTTCCACGATGGGGATCGGGCGAGCAAAAAGGCAGCAATTATGAGCCCCATACCTACAAAGCCCCACGCATCAAGCTTTTGCCCATGAAGCAACCAGGCAATGGCTGTAATTATGACGACGCCGAGTCCCGACCAGACTGCATAAGCAACACCGACAGGGATGGATTTCAGAACCAGAGAAAGAAAATAAAATGCGATGCCATAACCGATTATGACAACGGCGGAAGGGGCAAGCTTAGTAAAGCCCTCGCTAGATTTTAATGCGGATGTTGCGATTACTTCGCCAACTATTGCGATAACAAGAAAAAGCCAGCCTTTCATGATATATCTCCCAATTTGTGTAGGGCTTATTATGCACGCTTAAAAATAATAAAAGCAGACTTGACCTGATAGTTTGGCTGTGAGCAATTATGTGCTTAGTGCATCTAACGCCGGAGTTAAGCCGCCGCGCGTAGCGCGGTCGGCTTGAACGAATTGTTAGACATCATTTACCAACTGACTTGATGATCTCGCCTTTCACAAAGCGAATAAATTCTTCCAAGTGATCTGCGCGTGAGGCCAAGTGATCTTCTTTTTGTCCCAGATAAGCTTGCTTAGCTTCAAGTAAGACGGGCTGATACTGGGCAGGTAGGCGTTTTATTGCCCAGTCGGCAGCGACATCCTTCGGCGCGATTTTGCCGGTTATTGCGCTGTACCAAATGCGGGACAACGTAAGCACTACATTTCGCTCATCGCCGGCCCAGTCGGGCTGCGAGTTCCATAGCTTCAAGGTTTCCCTCAGCGCCTCGAATAGATCCTGTTCAGGAACCGGGTCAAAGAATTCCTCCGCTGCCGGACCTACCAAGGCAACGCTATGTTCTCTTGCTTTTGTAAGCAGGATAGCTAGATCAATGTCGATCATGGCTGGCTCGAAGATACCCGCAAGAATGTCATTGCGCTGCCATTCTCCAAATTGCAGCTCGCGCTTAGCCGGATAACGCCACGGGATGATGTCGTCATGCACGACAAGGGTGACTTCTATAGCGCGGAGCGTCTCGCTCTCGCCAGGGAAAGCCGAAGCCTCCATAAGATCATTGAGCAATGCTCGCCGCGTCGTTTCATCAAGCTTTACGGCCACAGTAACCAACAAATCAATATCGCTGTATGGCTTCAGGCCGCCATCCACTGCGGAGCCGTACAAATGCACGGCCAGCAACGTTGATTCCAGATGGCGCTCAATGACGCTTAGCACCTCTGATAGTTGGTTCGAAATTTCGATGGTCACCGCTTCCCTCATGATGTCTAACGCCTGAAATAAGCCGTGCCGCGAAGCGGCATCGGCTTGATTGAATTGTTAGACGGCAAACTCGAGCCAATACTTGTGCAGGCCAACAATATTAGACGAGCACAGCATGGGCATTGCCGCTTTGATCTTCTCCAGTGACCAATTCCACCACTCCATCTCCAGAAGCAATGAAATTTCCTCATCGGTGAAGCGTTTCTTAATCTTCTTAGCGGGATTGCCGCCAACGATAGCGTAAGGCTCCACATCTTTTGTCACCAACGAGCGGCTGCCTATCACCGCACCGTGCCCGATCTTGATTCCGGGCATGACCATTGCCTCAGAGCCGATCCAAACGTCATTGCCAATGACAGTATTACCTGCTTTTTGGAAGGCATCGAGTGCGCTTGAGAATGCAGGTTCTTCCTGCATATAAAAGAACGGGAAAGATGATGCCCAGTCGTACCGATGCCCCTGATTGCCAGCCATGATAAAGGAAGCCCCACTCCCGATAGAGCAGAAACTACCGATGATCAACTTATCAACGTCATCACGGTCCGGAAACAGATACCGTGCGCAGTCATCGAATGAGTGCCCATGATAGTAGCCAGAGTAATAGCTGTACCGCCCAACTTTGATATTGGGGTTCTTCACTTGCTCAGAAAGCAGCTTGCCTTTGAAGGGGCTATCAAAGTAGTTGGTCATAAGAGATCCCGCGGTCTGTGACTTTGCCGTCTAAC
>NZ_JAPCIX010000042.1:0-7473 GCF_027707605.1 Aeromonas sp. QDB31
CTCATGATGAACCCTTTTTCATGGCTCCAGATGACAAACATGATCTCATATCAGGGACTTGTTCGCACCTTCCCTAGGCATCAACTAGACAGGAGAGGGGGCAGAAGCCCCCTTTTTGTATCGGTATCAAGAGAGGGCAGAAACAGCCTTCAAAGCAAAGTCATTCAAGGCCTTGTAGGCGTTCATATACTCTTTGGTCTTTACATGAAGATCCTCTAACGAAGGCTGGGGCTGGAGATACATAGCTTCCAATTCAGCTTCAAGGCGATCAGCAGTTGCTTGTAACTTCAAGAGCGCATGAGAAAAAGCAGAGTCAACCATCATAAGATTTCCATAAGTTTCAGAGCAGAATGCTCAGGAAGCATATGGGTACTGGCAGCTCATATTTCAACCTTCTGAAGCATTGAAAGATACAGCAGCCCTTCGGGCAAGACTTTCAAAGGAACGTGCCCAAGGTTCAGCTTCGGTGTATGAATTCCCCCCGTATTACTACACGGGGGGGCAGGGGACAGCCGGATCCCCTGGGGCAGTCAGTCACCAGGACGGCACAAGACCTTGAGAGCAGCTTGTCTGCGACAGGAGGCCCAGGAAGTCACCACACGCGCCCCATAGCCTTCGGCTGGTCGCTCTGACTGGGGCATTAAAAACGGGTTTAGCAGGGAAGGGGGTGGCCCCAGGCTCAGGGCAAGATGGGCGTGTTTCGCCGCGAGACGCCTGGAGGCTTCATCAGCAGCAGAGGGCGGCTTATAGGGGCTGGCGCCCCTGGTGTTCAGTTGCCAGCCTTGAGACGCGCGGCAGCAGCACGGGCACGGCGTTTAGCGCGGCAATGGTGTCGCCATTTGACCTCCAACGCCATGAGGTGCCCCCCAAACAGCCAGAGCAGGGGAGGCAGTGAAAACAGGGCTACCAGGGCAAAGCAGGCCAAACGCTCTTCGGCAGAGTAATCAGGGTGGCTCCCAATCGCGAGCAGAATGGCAATATCAATGAAAACCACAACGATACCAAGCACATCAACTCCTTTTAACAGTCCTATTTAACATAAGAAACCGCGTAACGCAGTGACTATTTTTATACCCGGACACCGAAAATGTTATGTCCGGTCATCGACTGGTGCACTTTCACTATCTCTACCCGCGAAGAGGGCAGCATTGACCCGCTTACGCAGCGCATCCCCGTCAGGGTCGCAATATACGTCCACAGGCTGCCCCTGGTACTGGATCACCGCATGGCACGCTGTCATGGCCTTTACGCCCACGAAATACTGCGGCCACTCCTCGGCATAGATGGCTTGCTCGTCGTCGCCCTTGCGCAGCGCAAAGCAGTATTCAACGTTGTAGACGTCTCGATCACTTTTGGTCAGCACATGGCAGTTGATAATCAGGCGGTAACCAGCGAACGGCCCTACAGCAAGGACGCCATCAGCAGACGCAGCAGGAGCGCCACCAGGACGTACATCAGCAGTGGGCGAAGCACCCACCGCCCCAGGAGCCGGAGCAGTGGCAGAAGCGGGCGCAGAGGCCTTAGCAGGAGCATCAATATATTCAGGCTTGATGAAGCCAAAGAATACACAGAGTCCCCAAACCGCCAGAAGAAATAGAATTTTAGGATCTCGCAGCATCGAGCTACCCGCGATTGTATCCGAGACCTTACCGGTTGTAGTCGAGTCATAAAGCTTGAAAACATATTTGGGCACCTTATTAAATGGCTTTGCTTGCAGCACATCAGAAAGGGATGTGCCGGAATTATCGGAGAGGTGAAGCACGGTCTTATAACGGCCACCAATGCCCAATATCGCCATATTGGTATGACGAATGGCCGTTTCAGCCGCAGCCCTAATTACCTGGTGCACCTTTTTGATGTTCGGGGTAGTTAATACAAAGTCCCAGTTATGGTGACGGTGCATATCAAATGCCACGTCGATGGTTTCAGGTCGGCCATCTTCCTTGGCCTTATCCGGCCCACCTGGATAATCGAGGCGGTCTAAATCACTCTGGCGCCATGCTGGCGGAAATACCCGCTGCACTTCATCGACCAGGAAGAAAGCCCCCTTGGGCGCCCAGTGGTAGAACCGTGCCAGATGATCGCGTCCCTCCTGGGATTCCGTCTCGACATAAAGCACCTCAAAGCCCTCTGGCACATCCTTGCCGAGCACCTCACGGCAACGCTCAACCGAGAAGCCCCGCACGTTGGTGATGATGTAGCGACCCGCCTTGATGGCCGGGATCACATCGGTATGAATGGCCCCACTGGATTTATAGGAACCAGGAGCGCCATGATGGATTTTAATCGACATGCATCACCACCCGAACATATTAAGCAAGAAGCGCGTCACAAACGCTTGGGTAATAACGGACAGGCCTTTATCAAAATGCAGATAGAGCAAAATATCTCTCACCGAAGCAGGCAGGTTATTAAATGACTGCGAAATTAGATCGCTGAATTGCAGATTAATCAGGATTTCCCTGGCAACGTCCCAGGAAAACATCAACATGAATAACTTAAATTCAACCCACTGAATCGCCAATTTGACCGAAATCCAGGCGGTTACCTGGACAGCCAGATTATATATGTCGTTAAACAACCCACTGAATAAATCACCCAACCATTCCATGTATCACCTCCTGGCAACGATCATTAAGGCAATGAAGTAGAAAATAAACATCATGATGGCTGCCAGGGTTTCCCAATAACCATCAGCCTCTGGGCAAACTGAATATGATTTGCCAAACAACGAGAACATATCAAAGCATTTAGGTGCCGATGCCGAGCCGCTAAACTGGAATTTAAATACCTGGGAGACTTCATCCTTTATCGCCCCGTATTTATCTTTCAACTCGGTTTTCTTGTCATCATACTGTTTATTTATTTTGCCCAGGTCAAAAGCACAGTTATCACCTTCCTGGCACAAATTAGACTCGTAATTTGACCCAGCCACATGTAAAGGATTATCCGCCGCCCCTGGCATTTTCGAATAATCCATCTCAGAGCCCGTACCCTCACCACCCCCTGCATGCGAATCTCTCAATATGCCCTCAATATCAGACAAATTCTCGGCGATATTCTTTTGCAAGCCAAGCTGTTCACGAGCTATTGTTGTTGACTGATCCCTAAACGCCCCCAACTCTCGATTAACATAACCTAGAGTATCATTGGTTGAATACGTATTACCTTGAGTAGACGCCCACATTCCCATTGCGCTACCCATCATAGATACAAGGGCCTTGGTATCACCAGATGAACCACCACCACTCGAACCAGCCAAATGTCCGCAGTTATTAGCAAGTGGATTCACCACGCAATTCGTTAAATGCAGCAATGTATCCTCACTTCGACTGAGAGTTTGCCAAATGGCGAACTGGGTCTTACCCGATTCCTCAGCGCTATTACTTTGAATAGTCAAGGCATCCGTAACCTTCATCAAGTCATGGCTAAAGGTTTTAAATGTGGCAAGCGAAGCCTCACCCTGCTCATAGAATTTAATTGCAGACCAACGAATATCCTCGTCAATCTGTTTTAACGCTCTGGTAGTAGCCTCTTGATATTGACCACCAACACCAATGGGACTTACCTGATTTTTAAACGGGTAATAATATGGGGCACCACCATCACCACCTGTTCCACCATCACCACCTGTTCCACCGTCGCCACCCGTTCCACCACCCAAAGAGCATTCGCTCCCCGTCGTCTCGATAGGCCCCTTGGTGCCTTCATTAGGAAACTCGACGCAGACACCAGGACACGCCACCTGACAGCCGCCCAGGGTGGATGACTCCCATTTCACGCAATAGGGCAGCGCGGTACTAATCGGCACGTTGGACAGCTTAAGGCCAGCCGGACAACTCGCAAACGCCCCCAGCGGCACCAGGAGCAGCAAATAAAGGACTCTCACACGACCCCCAATAAAAAAGGCGACCGAAGCCGCCTTATGTCATATCGAAAACGATGATCTGTAGCCTTCGACAAAGAACAGAAACCACAGTGTCCCGATTAGCAGGGACACGGCTTAGGCTTTGCGCATGAGCGCGATCAGGATACCGACACCGACGACAGTCGCCACGACCATCATGACCTTGGGCGCGGTGGTAGTCACATCAGACTGGGCCGCATCCAGGGCCGCACCCGCAGCGGCAGCGATACCACCATCAGCGGCATTGGCACTTACAGCAGCAACAGAACCCACCAGGGCGATACAACCATTACGATAGAAATTAGACATTTCGTTTATCCTCTTTTTGCACCTACGATTACACGGGCAATTGCGCCCAGTTTTAAACCCAAAGCCCAGATAACAATCCCTGAACTAAAGGCAATTCCGATTTGTGTTACATCCAACTGAAACCAGTTGGATATATCCGTTAATCTGGTGTGCTCCTGGACAGTCAGGAGCACATATTTACAGGCATCCCCCTCGGCAAGGCGGGTATATCCCTCAGAGGTAATATCTAGACAAAGCATTATCGCGCCCTCGTCGTCGCTCGCTGCGCGCTCTCGCTCCTCCTCCTCGTTGCGCGGTGGTTACAGCGGCTTTTTAGTGGGCTGGAAACCAACAACAACGTTACGGGTCGGATTCTGGGGGTCGGCTTCCAGGACAAGATCCACAGCCACCAATTTCGGACAGTCGGCCAGCTCTTTAATCGTGGTGGCATCATTGCGCAGGGCCAATTGGCGTACCTCATAACCCCAGGAGGTGATATTGCACTCCGGCTTGTTGACGTTATTTGCCAGTGCCAGGTATTCCACCTGGGCAAAGTCATAAGGCACCGGAGCACCAGATTTGCGGGAAACACCATAGCCATGGGTCACGCGAGTGACCAGAACACCGGACAGAATAGACATAGTTATTACCTCGTTGAAGAACCTTAGTTAGGTCGAAAATAGTGGCAGCTCGTCCAGGTCAGGAGGGAGCGGCATTCTTAATCGCGCCGGAATATCTGTTTCTTCCAGGTGCGCAGTTAATTGGTTAACAATCTTGTCAGGGGATAGCCCCTCAATATTGGCTAACCAATTAACAAGGCGGCCTGCCATCCTGGACATATTAAATACGGCGTTGTCCCTGGACGTTTTGAACTTGTTTTTAAAGGTGGTCAGTCTGACGGGTGTTATTTCCGATTGCTGAACAGCCGCCAACCATGTGGCGAACTGCGGATACATCCCCGCAAAATAGGGGTCTGGGTTTACCAGGACGTCCAGCGGAATAATCCTGTCCTTATTGTGTAATTCGCCTTCGGCGCGTACCCAGTTCGGGTATTCTGCCGACTGCATCTGTTTTCCCTTTTCGTATACCCGAGCGCATTTACCGTTGATGCGGCTACCCACGTAGAAGGAGCAGCCCTTGGTCGGCACCATGCCGAAACGCTTGGCGATGCCCTTGGCCAGCTCGGTGATCACGAACTCGCCCGACTCAATCTTCATCCAGGACGGCGCGCGGCCCCGCTGGGGATGGAACTCGCCGGCTTCGGCGCCGGCAATGGCACCCTGGTAGGTGATGTGCTCGCCGCCGTAATCGTCCAGGGCGAGATCCACCCGAGTGATGCGCACCCCAGGAACGTGAGAGATAACATCGTGCAAAGCCTGGAAGTCCAGGGCCGCACAACCCACGCCGGAAAAACTCACCATGCAACCATGGTTCGCCGCACCCCAGCCAATAAGGCCGCAGGGGAGGCCATCACACAGCAGGTCAGCCGAATTGGCGTAGCCATGCAGACCGGAGCGGCGAGGGCGCATGGTGAAGCGCGGTTCGGGGATAGGGACACCGATGCGGGTATTCAGCTCTTCGAGCCACAGCTCGATCTCATTGCAACAGAGGGCATCCAGGAACTGAACGCCGTAGCAGTCGATCAAGTCGTTATAGGCTTCCCAATATTTGGCACCCTGGACCACCTCAAACTCGGAGAACTCCAGCAGGGCAGAGCAGACGGACTTGAGTTCCTTGCGCATGTCGGCGCGGGACTTGTACCCAGAGTGCAAGGCCTGCTCCATCATTTCGGTCATGGACGGCGTGAGCACAGGGGAGGGGGCTTTCACGGCCAGGGGCTTGGGCGAGGCTTTCTCACACAAGCGCTCAGTCACCTTGTCAAAGCGGGCGAGGGGAGCGAAGCCAACCGGACGCTTCCACAGGTAGCGCAAGCCTTCCACCGCAGGGGCAGCAAAGGCCGCCTGGATAGCCTTGTTGGCAGTGTCGAACCGCGGGATGGCTTTGAGCAGTGCGCCTTGCTTGGCCAAGTCGGTCATCCGGCGCAGTTCGTCCGGCGCCCAGGTAAAGGACAGATAGTCGATCAGGGTTTTGGCGCCGATAACCCTATTTATCGGCATCACGGAGCTATGACCAGTCATCGAAGAACACTCCCTGGTCATAGAAGTCGCGCCACGTCTCCTCGGTGACCTCTACCAGGTCAAACACGGTGTCGGGGTACGTCATCGACAGGTAGACCCGCAGCTCATGCAGATCGCGGAACATCTCGACCTGACCCGCGATGCAGGCGGAGTAATCGCCAGTCGGCTCTGCCTGCCAATAGACCTTGCGCTCGATGAGCGCGGGCAGATCCTGGTTTTGTGGGCTAGAGTGGGTCATGGGTCACGCAATCAAATGGTTGGTTGACTCATTCAACCATGTGGCGAGTTGAATGGAAACAAGCTGTTTTTCGCCAAAGTCGGTATGATGGGACGATTGTCTAACCACTCAGGAGACAAAAACATGGACTCTAAAACGCTGCTTATGGCCTACATGAGGGCCAAAAAGTACAGCCAATTCCAGGAAGTCGCCGCAGACCTGGGATTTACCACCTCGTATATCTCAGCAGTGAACAAAGGAAAGTCACAACTCACTGATGCGACTGCAAAAAAGATGGCTGAAGAAGCTGGCTTGGACGTCAGCGAAGTGCTGTTAAGCATGGCGGCGGTCAGGGCCACCGATCCCGAGCTAAAACAGGCTTGGTACGACATCCTGGCGAAGTACTCGAAAGGTGCAGGCACGGCTGTAGCCCTTACGGTTGCTGTGTTTCTGTCTCCTGTGAACGGGCCTGACCTAACCGCGCATAATGTATATTATGTTAAATCCAATCCATCAGTGATCTTCTACATGTCATGTTTGTAGGATAACCAACAAACTCAATGGAATCAGTAACATGGAAGAAGTCATCACTTTTTCCATTTCCAGACTTTGCTTTCGTAATGTCTATGACCTAGTTTGTACATAGCATGTAATGTCTACACATGGAATGAATACATGTATAAGGTGATGAAGATTGATGATGAGAGAGCCTGCCTCTTCGACACTGAGGTCATGCAGCCTACATTCTTGTCACTGAAGTTTTGCATTGAACAGTTGCATCAGAAGTCCGTTAACTACCAGATCAGCACATTAACCAATATTATGTACTTCAAAGAGTATTGGCTTGCTAAGGAAGGTGCGAATAAGCGGGGAAATTCTTCTCGGCTGACTCAGTCATTTCATTTCTTCATGTTTGAGCCGAT
>NZ_JAPCIX010000043.1:0-5685 GCF_027707605.1 Aeromonas sp. QDB31
GAAAGCCTAGTCAAAGAGCTGTCACGAGAACACCGTTAGCTTAGCGTACGATTTTTTCCGAATTCTGCGGTTCCCCCGACAACAAGAGTGACTCGCGAAGCCTGTCAATCTTGTTGTCGGGGCCGCCAAGCGCAGCGCGGCAGAACAGGCTAGACCTTCATCCACCGCAGCAGCAGGGCCAACAACGCTATCCATGCCGCCACATCCCAAGAAGGCCCCGCCAAGGCGCTGTAGAGCGGCCCAAGGCCCAGCCAGTCCGCCGCCCAGTACAGAAGGGCTTTCGCCGCAAACACGGCGACCAGTGCCGCCACTGTGTGCCACAACATCAGCCCCGGAAACCGATCTCTCAATCGCACCTCAATCCACCTCCACGCCTGCATCGAGCAACCGTTGCCGCCATGTATCGGCGGACAATAGGGCATAGTGGGCCACCTGCTGGCGCAGGTATTCGGTGTCAATGACGATCCAGCGGCTGCCGTCGTCATCGATCACCCAGTCGATGGTCGCATCGAGCAGGTCGATCAGCGGTTCTCCATCGGCCCATAGCCACGGGGAACCTTGATAGCTAACCAGTTCGTACTCAACCGGGGGGAACTGGCGAATATGCGCCACCGTGCCAGGCGTACCCAACCGACCTGATTTCATACCCGATCTCCTTAATTATTGTCACCGTGACGATATATCACATTCTCAAGCCACGATCTCGCCGCTGCTCTTTTCGCAGATCTGCGGCCCTGTTGGCGATCAACGCTGCGCCCTCTGCAAGGCGTCCAGCGCCTTGATCAAGTCGTTGACACTGCTGCTCAAGCTGCCAAGCGCTGTCCCTGTGACTTTGTTCGAGCGCTCTACCCCGTTCTGCAGCGTCTCGAACGAGCTCTGTAGCTCGCTGCATAGCGTCTCGCAGCTCTTTAGCGCATTGCTGCATACCGTCTGCAATTCGCTCAAAGAACGCGCCTGCTGCTTCAATTGCTGCTCCAAAGCCGCCGTTTGCTGCTGGTGTGCCGTTTCGATTCGCTCCAGCCTGTCGAGCAGTATCCGTTCCAGTTCTGTCATTCAGTTCACCTTCACGGCCATTTTGTCGCTGTCCTTCACCTTGAACGGTTTCCCTAATGTCGGCGCGAGGATGTAGCTCTTGCCCCCCTGATGGACGAAGGTCACTCCGGTCGGAAGCTCCGCCAACGTGGCTTTCGCGCTGCTGATCTCGCTGTTCAACCGCTGAACCTCGCTGCCCATCCAGCTCAACACCCCCCAGCTCCCCAGCCCGATCCCCACGGAGGTGCATACCCCGACCAGCAAGGCTTTGAGCCAGACGCTGGAGATCAGCTTGAGGGTGTTGGCCTCGCTCCGTGCCTGCTCCAAGACCTCCCTCAATGGGTCGGCCGAGTCGGTGATCTGTTGGGGCAATCCCTCGATCCCGTCCCGGATAGCGCCCACAGTTGTATTCAGCTCGTCGTTCACACGCTTTTTTAAGTCTTTCTTGAGCTCGTCGAGCACCGCTTTCGCTAACTTCTCCACCTCGCCCAATGCCTGCTCGTGCTGCAACTTGAGCCTCTCGCTCAATTGCGCCTTTTGCGGTCCAAGATGCTCCATATAACTCTCCCCTTAACCGGACGGCTTTGGGGTAGCCCTCCGGCTTGATGCTGATGTAATCCATGCCCGTTCGCGTGATTTCGCACCCGAGCGATTCTTGCAGGTAGGTCCGCAGCTCGGCGGCGTTTGTGATCACCCCCTGCGCGGTGGCCCCTATTAGGTGGTCGGTGATTTGTTTTTTGATGGCCGGGTGGTCGCCCTTGTATGCCTCGAAATCCGGCCGCAGCAGCCGTGCCCGGAGCGGGTCGTCTGGCCGCGCCCAGCCCTTGGCATGATTGTGTTTATCCCTGACCGCATAGAAGTCGTCGCGTTGACCTGGTGGGGCCGGGTTGAACGATTTTCCGCTGCCCAGGTGAACACGGGGGATCAGGATGTGCACATGCGCCCCGCCATCCGGTTCGTCGTGCTGGACGACGGTCATGTGGTAGTCCTCCGGCTCCAGTCCGGCAAATGCCAGCGCCTCGAAATCGGCCAGCACCTCGTCGATCTCGGCAGTGGTCGGTGCCTCCTCAGCGGCCCACGAAATCACCGCGCTGGAGTACCGCTGCTGGAACGGCAGTGAGTCGGCCACCGCCGCGAACAGCGCCGGATCCCCCCGTAGTACCGTCACCCCGGCCCGCTCCGCTCCTGTGTGGTCGTGCGCCCCAAGCAGGTAGGCCGAGGCGCGGGCGCCGCTGCCCGTACCGTGGGCTAGGAATTTAACGTGCATCGCTGCTGCTCTCCTTGGTGGTCGGCTTGGGGGGCGGAGGCAACTGGGGCAGCAGGTGGGCCGCCTCCGCCTCGATGCTGCGCAGCAGGGCCAGCACCTCCACCAGTCGGACCGGTGCACCGACTAGCCGGCACTCATTCAGGCTACGGGCGATCTGGTTGAGGTTCGATCCCAACGCGGCCAGCTGGCGCATCAGCGCCGGATCGGCATCGTTGCTGGTGTCACGGACACGGACGGGGCGGCGCTGTGGCGTCGGCAAGTTCGTCTGCTGGCCAGCATCCACCGCCCCCCTGATCCAGTCCGACACGCTGAGCCCAGAGGCTGCTGCTCGCTCCCGCCATTCGGCGGCAGTGGGCTTGTCGATCCGTAAGCTGATGGTGGTCGTTTTCGGGACTCTGGACACGGTGCCTCCGGCTGTTTTGTGTGGGGGATTGAAGGGGCTAGGCCCCTCACCAGCCCCGTATTACTGGAGGCCGCGAAGCGGGCGAAAAGTAATACGGGTACGCTGGCTAATAACCAGTACAGCAAAAAAATAGGGGGGCGGCAACTTGCTAATTATTGTCACAGTGACACATAATAAATTACCGTTACAGTGACAGGAAATGACACAATGAAGGACACCACGGATCAGGGTACTGGGGACATGTTTGGCATCAAGCGCGGACGGGGTAGACCAAAGACCGGAACAGCCAAAAGCGGGGCAGAACGACAAGCAGCCTACCGTGCCAAACAGCAGGACAATAACGTTACGGTGACAATAAATAGGTCGCTGATGGAGGGGTTAGATGCCCAGATGCAGGCTATCCGGGATCGAGGGTCAGCGGTGGTTCTGACCCCGGAACAGGCCGGGGAGATCCTGCAGGCACTACGAACAGCAGAAAACAAACAGCTCCGGGGATAAGACCTATTGCCCACAGGCCAAACACACGGCCTGATGGACAACCCTTCGGGATCGGCCTTACCCCCCTCGCACCGATCCTCTCTCTCAAATACTTTTTGAAATAAGAACGCCCCTTACGGGGCGCTGTTATCTGATAAGGCTTATTCGATCACTCTCGTACACGTTTGAGGTACAGGCTCACCGTACTGGCTGAAATTTGCAGATCCTCAGCAATATCACGGTTGCTGTAACCCCGTTCCTTGAGCTTGACCACCTCGGGCAACAAGTCGGCCCGAGCCATGCCATTCTTGGTTGGACGCTTGGATATACGCCCTCCCTTAGCCCCTCGATGCGCCTGCACCTGGCTAAACCCTGCGGGGGTAAATCGGTTCCACACCCAGCGAGCGATGCTCTTGGACGTGGCCTTGATTTCCGATACGGGCAGCGGGCCACCCTGCTCGCGTCCAAACGCATTGGAGCTCTCACAAGCTGCTCTCACCGCATCGGCCCAAGCCTCGAACCCGTTAGGCCGCCAGTACGATCTAACTGCGCTGTAGGCCCATTCACGCACGTTATCAAACACCGTGACGTTACGCCCCAGACCGCCGACCTCTTTGCGACTGCGGCGGCTATAGGCAGCCAAATCCGCATCTGGGCAGAACTCTGCCAGATAGTCGAGGCTAAACGGCTCGCAGTGATGCCATATCGTCCACCAGTCGCTGTGTACGGGGTTTTTAGTTATTAACCCTGCATAACCCATGTCAGCACCCAGTCTCTTCGCCAGAACGTGCTCTATGGCCGCCAGATAGCGCAACGGTTTTTGCTTGGCTGCACTGGTGCGAGCTACAGGGGCAGTCAGCAGGTAACCGTAATGGGCATGTCCATTACGCACATTGAGGCAAACCCAGTTAGGCGCGGGCAAGCCCGCATCCTCCCAAGCGTGACAACCGTCCGCCCTGTCCACGTCAAAAACCAACGTGGAGACATGCGGCGGCGGGTTATGCTGGATATGACGATAAGCCAGTGCGGTCGCTTGTGGGCGAATAAGCAGCCCCTGCGCCGGATCATCAGTGCAGTAGGGACGGTGGGGAAGACGTTCGACAAAAGCAGCGACTTGAAGCGCTGGTTTTAGCATCTGGCACCGCGCTTATTGGCGGCTCTAGGTTGTTTGATGTGATCCATGTGGTATTCTTGTTCCTGTGATTAAGTCACGGCCCCGAACTCTCTGTTATCTTCCGCCAAGTTGATTAGACAGAGATTCGGGGTTTGTCTTTTATGGACAGTACGTTACAACACCCCCGCATTGTGCTCAACACCAACAACGGTGCAACCATCCTTCACTTAATCTCAGGCACGTAGGTTCGAGTACCTTTACACCTAGGATATTTACTGCACCCCCAAAATTTATGCCCTGCATTATTACCTTTAGTTGCAGTTCTTAGTCTCATTGCGGAATGACACCTTGGGCATGAAGATTTCTTTTTATAAACCCTTTTCTTTTTTGAATTACCAGATAATTCAGGAGTGATCGCATCATTACTAACAACAGTCTGTTGCTCTACATCCACATTTAAAAAATCAGGTGCTATTAGAGGGGAAGTTGAAGCATCAGATGTTCTTTGAGGTGGTAGTTGAGGTGGGAGTTTAAAGCGAAAATAAAAAAACAATGCGGCAGCGGCGCCTAATAATATTGGCAATGTACCTTTCCATGATGCTACACCGCCATGATGTGAACAAGCTCCGCTAAGACCAATCGATGGAGAACTCCATCCACTATTGCATGTTATGGGGCCGATCAACACTTTAGCAAGTACACAAGCAACAATAAAAACCAAGGCCGTGATTTTTTTTAAATGTCTATCTATCATCTAACCACCAAGAAATGACTAATTTAGTTTATTCGTATATATTACTGCGATGACCAACCATCACAGCAACAATAATCATTTCGTTATCTCTTATTTCACAAACAACGCGATAATCACCGACTCGATATCGCCAGTAGGTACGCAAGTTTCCCGTCAAGGCTTTACCTGCATCCCTAGGATCTTCAAGCAACATAACCCGGCGAAGATACTTTGTTATTCTCTGGGCTTGGGTCTTATCTAGCCTCGCCAATTGTTTCTTGGCGGTATCGGTCAACTCAACTTTCCAAGCCAAGATCGCGCTCCACGTCATCCAGTGAGAACAGGCGTTCTTCGCCCTTACGAACTTTCTCCATGACCCTTTCGGCCAGATAATAATCTTCCATCTCTTCCAGATGAGTCAAGATAGCCTCCCGTGCATAGAAGGTCTTCGTTCTCCCCGTCTCTTGCGCCAAATTTGCCAAGCGCTCTTCGATATCCGAAGGCAAGCGTATCGCTAACATTATCCACCTCAAACACCAATGATATACGTGTATATCATACACTAAACACTAGCCCCGACAAGGGGAGCCCGCAGAATTCGGAAAAAATCGTACGCTAAGGTTTTCCGGGCATCCGTAAGGGCCGAAACTTCCCGTCTT
>NZ_JAPCIX010000044.1:0-5320 GCF_027707605.1 Aeromonas sp. QDB31
TGAGGATTCCCCGTTCGGCCCGACCCCTGCACCCGCTCGACAACATCAACATGCTTCCAATTCGAGCGGATACGACTTATCGCCATTGGCAGAGGCCAACGGTAACAGGGGTTCAGGCGGGATTTAGCTTGAAAGGTGCGGCAGGTTGCCGCTAAACTTGATTGGTATTCGGTAGCTGCTTCCGCCTGAAGCTGTTACCCAGGAACTCCGGTGCGCTAACACTTGGGTTCCCGTAAAAACCGCCGCGCTAACGGCGGTTTTTTCGTTTCTGGCGAGCAGGTTACGCTGGATCCCAAAGGATCGTCAATCTCGAGTGGCATCCGTTTTCGTTGATTTATATTGAATAAACGCAAGTGAACGTAGAAACTTAAAACGTAAACCACTTACTCACCAAAGGATTCTGTATGAAACTCCAAGCTTTAAACCTTGAATTGCAAGGGGTTAAAGTATTTGGCGTAGAGCTTCAGCGTCTGATTTCGTTAACCGAAGAACCGTCTGTTAGAATGCCCTCTGGCCTCACTAGAGAACAGCGCAGAGAATGGGCAAAACAGGCAGCCAAAGCACCCCACAAAACTCTGTAGATTTCGGGACAACGTTCCTGAAGTACTACAACGAGCGATACTCTAAAACCACCTTGTCCAAGATCGATGATTTCATCGATCACTTCGAAAAACATGGATTGTTTGGCCCTCCGGCATGGATTGGGAAGGTATCGCCATCGTACAAGGTGCCTGACCACTATCCGAACAAAGAAGCTATAGAGGAACACGCAAGAACGTTCGCTCTATGGCATGCCCACATCGGAGATCCATGTTTCAAAGGCTCTTTCCATAGCAAGTACAAGGTGTCTGACTGGGTGCTCCATTTCCAAAAAATTTCAGACAACCACATTAAGTTGTTGGAGCTTGGCTATCACGGTAATCCAATGGCTCTTCCTACCGAAGACCTCATAAATGAGCCATAAGCCCCCTCAAGAGAACCCAATAGAAAAGGGCAACTAGACTGCGCTAGTTGCCCTTTTTTCTGGGTTTGGCAAGCGCAGTGCGGCAGGTTTTTTTCGCCCCGCAGGGCTCCAACTTTGGGCACCAAAGTGTTAGGAGAACACTTTGCCTCCTCAATCTGGTACTGTTTCCGGAGACCAAAGAGCAAGGGGCAAAGACACAATGGCGCTCTCATTCTCGCTAGCGATCGACAAGATGCAGTCCTCCTCCGTCGGCAGGGCAGAGGGGCACAACCTCCGCCTCCACGCCACCGAAAGCCAGCTCCGACCGGAGGCATGGTTTACCCCAGAAGGCCGCCACCAGGTAACACCATGGAGACCAGAGGCGCTGGTCAAGGCCAAAGGGCTCGCCAAGCGCAAAGATGCCGTTCAGGCCATCCAGTTCGTGATCCAGCTTGGCAACCAGACAGACTGGCGAGAGGAGCCAGAACTGGACTTTCCAGAGGGGAGGCCACTCCACATTATTAAGCCGATGAATCTCGCAGCCCGGGGGGTCAAAGCATGGGCGGTGCAGGAGTTCGGGGAGGACAACATCGTTGGGATCGACTTTCACACCGACGAGAGCAGCCCGCACTTTCATGTTGTCGTAACGCCGATCAGAGACGGCAAGCTACAGGCCAAGGCATGGTTGGACGGGGCCAGCAAGGTTGCAGCCCTGCGGAAACGAGCATGGCAGGCCGTCAATGCGCACATTGCCTGCGAGTACAAGCCCGGCGCCGCTGGCGGGGCACCGCACGACCCCCGCAAGGCAGCCGGACAGGTGCCGGCACCGTCGATGCTCGATAAGGTGACCGGCCATGCCAAGGCCAAGCGCCTTGAGCGCGAGAACGCCGTCCTGCAGGAGGAGAATGCTCAACTCAAACAGGCGCTGTTTAGCCGCCAGAAAGGCCGCTACAGCGCGGAGCTGCTTGAGAAGGCCAAGCAGGCCGAACTAGCCGCCGAAATAGCTCAGAGAGCGTTAGGCGAAGCCAAACAAGAGCTTTTGGGGTTGAAGTGGGATGCTGGGCTGCATGAGCAGGCGGTGAAGCGGTTGGAGGCTGAGATCTCGAAGCTGAAGGGCTACAACCAACAACTCTCGGAACAAAACAACGAGCTCGACGAGAAGCTGCGGGAGCTGCTGCCAAGACGAACCAGAGGGCTAGGGGGGATGGAGCCGTGAGACTTTGGCATGTTGTCGGCCTATTGGGACGTCCTTGAGGCTAACCGGCGGCGTGGGTACCGGCGCCTCGCAACCTGCCATTCGCCTGGGTGCTTGGGCCTGGTCAGTCGTCGGCTTTGTCCTCGGAAATGTGGACCGCCATGTCCTGCAGCACCTGGCTGACGTGCTGGTCCGCGATGCTGTAGAAGATGTGCTTGGCTTGGCGTTCGCCGCGCACGAGGCGCGCACCGCGCAGCAGCCGCAGGTGATGGCTGACCAGAGACTGCGACAGGTCGAGCGCTTCGGCGATGTCCCCCACGGCGACCGAGCCATGCATGCACTGCAGCAGGATCTTCAATCGCGATTGGTCGCCCAGCAGGCGGAAGGTCTCGGCCAGAACAGCGACGTCACTTTGCGACATTGCGAGGGCATCGGTCGCCGCGTCGTGGCTGGTGGTCGAGCATTGCGCGGTGTCGGCGCTGGTGGTTTTGCGGGACGTCATGGATGCAAATCCTCAAGTGGAGTGCGAGCCGGCTCGCGCGGCCTCAATGCCTGTGACCAGGAGCGGAATGGTCGTGGTCATGGCCGTGGCTGTGCCCGCCGCCATGCTTGTGATTGCCATGATCATGGCCGCTGTGGTCGTGCCCGCTGTGGTCATGACCGCTGTGATCGTGGCCGCTGTGGTCCTGACGCTCCGACGTGGGCTGCAAGCTGCAGACGTTCTCGTCGGTGCCCGAGTTCCAGTCGATCCCGACCGTGGCGTGTTCGATGCTGAATTGCTCTCGAAGCACCGCTTCGACGCGCTTGACCACGGCGCGTGCTTCCTCGTCCACGTTGGGGCGAACGTGCAGCGTGGCCATCGTGCGCCCGGAGGTGAGCTGCCACACGTGAACGTGGCTGACGGCCGCCAGGCCCGGCACGGCGCCCATCAGGCCTTGCTCCACCTTCTCCGGCGAAGCATCCTCCGGCGCGCCTTCCAGCAGGATGTGGATCGACTTGGCGAGCAGCTTCCATGCGCTGCGCAGGATCAGCGCCGCGACCAGGACCGACAGGATGGGATCGATCGGCGTCCAGCCCGTGAGGTAGATGACGATCGCAGCGACGATGGCGCCGACCGAGCCGAGCAGGTCGCCCATCACGTGCAGGATGGCCCCCTTCACGTTGACGTGATCGGTCTCTCCGCGGGTCATGATCCACAGCACGAGCACGTTCACCAGCAGGCCGAGCACGGCGACGATCATCATCGGGCCGGCCAGGATCACGGGCGGCGCCTGCAGCCGCTCCCACGCCTCGTAGGCGATCCAAGCGACGATCGCGAACAGGGTCACGGCGTTCAGGAAACCGGCGATGACCTCGAAGCGCAGGTAGCCGAAGGTGCGCTTGCTGTCGGCCGCGCGGCGGCCGAACCGGAATGCTGCGTAGGCCAGTGCGAGCGCCGCGGCGTCGGTCAGCATGTGGCCCGCGTCGGCCAGCAAGGCCAGCGAGCCCGACAGCACGCCTCCGACGGCCTCCACGACCATGAAGCCGAAGATCAGGAAAAAGGACAGCAGGACCTTGCGCTCGTTGGCGCTGGTCACGGTCGGGGTGTGGTCATGATCATGGTCGTGATCGTGACCATGGTCATGTGCGTGGGATTGGGACATGGGGCCTCGGGAAACTGGGTCTTTGACTGTGGCTCAAAATATAACACATGAACATGTTTTCATGTGAATTGTTGTACACATTTGTGTTCGCGTCTCACCACGGCCGGGATGCCGCTCCGGGCAATTGCCTTAGCCTGGCTCGGCGACCATTCCCCCCGCCTGGCAAGCAGCCGTTGATCTAACATCCAGTGGCAGTATCCCCCCTGGGGGGATATGATTTCAGCATGGAAGACATGCATAAGCACACCACCCATCCCGACCTGGTGAAGCGGCTCAAGCGCGCCGAGGGGCATCTGCGGCACGTCATCGGGATGATCGAAGGGGGAGAAACCTGCCTCGACATCGCCCGCCAGCTCGCGGCGGTGGAAAGCGCGGTGACGGCGGCCAAGCGCGAAAGGGGAATGTTTCCTGCCCGTTGATCGCGTCACTACAGGGCGAAGCAGGCCTGGCAAGGTCAGCTATGCCTTAGCGTGCTTTATTTTCCGTTTTCTGAGGTGCCCCCTATTGGCCTGCACGATGTTTTTAGCTGGGCAGCCTCGATGGCCGCACTGGCGGCCCTAACGGCTGCTCAGGTCGATCTCGATGCGGCGAAAGCCGATGCCATTCGCGGTGTTGGCCGCGGCATCCATCGAGGAGAAAACCCGCCAGCCGCCGCGCTGGCGCTCTACCACCTCGGAGCCCCCCTTGCCGAAGCGTACCAGGTGGAGATGGAACCCAGCCCCCATAGGGGTGGGGACGATCATCGCCTTGGAGAATCCGCCCATGTCGAAAATGGTCTTGGCCTCTTTTTCCTGCATCATCAAATCCAATATTTGAAACGTCAAATCGACAATTTGATTGTACCCTCTTGGGGGAGGCCGTCAATCACTTTGGAAATATGATTTGTCGAATCGGCAAAATGCTTTTCAATCCAACTCAAGGCCCAAGGCAATGAGGCACTCCCGCCACTTCTGGGCCTCCAAATCGAAGTTGAGCAAGCCCCCTTCAACGCTGATCCGGCTCCCTAAATCGAGCAGGGGCTTGTCGAACCCCATACGTACCTCCGGCCAGAGCCAAACCTAACCCGCTTCCGTGGATAACTGCTGCCGCCCACAAGCCGAACCGATGGCATGTGGACGGACGGGCGCAGTTACCCACCTCGCCAAGAGCATCTCTCTTTTTTTGTTTGAAAGAAAAGGGCGTAAGGCACCGGCGAGCCTATCTTTCGCTGCGCTTCAAGATAGGCTCGCCCTCCTGCTTGGCTACGTTAAAAATGACGTAGTTACGCTGGATAGCTCGCCTTGCTCAGGACTATCGAGGCTGCTTGCGGCAGCTCCCCCTCACGCGCTCCTGAGACACACCTCGCCACTCTGTACCTGCTTCAGTCCCCACCTGTGGGCTGGACTGCCGCGCCGTTTTTATCGAGCTGGCCGTGGTTGGTTCCCCGTTGCGCTCGGTGCTGGTACCCCATGGTTGCGAGCCATGGGAGGCTATGGTGCGCGTCGCACGCTGGGCCGTATGTGAGGATTCCCCGTTCGGCCCGACCCCTGCACCCGCTCG
>NZ_JAPCIX010000045.1:0-5095 GCF_027707605.1 Aeromonas sp. QDB31
ATTGTGGGTAGCCATTGATTTGCCTCCTGTTTAGGCGGTCTGTGGTTAGGCGCTGGCGGGGTCGCGATCCCCGTCCTGCGCCGCTCTGATCTTGTCCAGATAAAGCCTCAAGGCCTCGGCCTCATCGTCTGTGGCCCATATCTTACGCGCCTTGCGCCCCAGTTCACGCTGGGTCTCGGCAAACCTAGCCTGCCTGATCGCGTTATCGCTGGCCAACAGGTTGCCAGTCAATTTATCCCGCTTGTCCTTCATACCAGACCTCATTAGAGCTAATGCAAAATACATGGTTAGAGCCAACACCATAACATGGGTTAGCTCTAACTAAAAGTCACATTTTCAGCGTGGGGTATTCCCGCTTGGTTTTTTGCGTCTGCTCAAGCTCGGCGCGGATCTTCTGCACCTCCGGCAGCGCCATCACTTTTTTGATGGTGCGCTCGATGTAGTCGGCCTCATGGCCTGCCTTGCGATCCATGAGGCCGGGGCTGGCCTCGGCCATGGCCTTGGCGATCTCGTCGGGATCTATGCCCTTCATGGCCAACTTCATGGCGGCGATGTAATCGCACTTGCTCAGGTCGTCCCCGAACCGCTTCACCAGCCCCGCCATTTCGCTGCGGTACTCGTCCAAGGCAGTCCTGTGATAACGGCGTGGCTGGGCTGTCTCTATGCCCTCCAGCCTGCGGGCCTGCTCCTGCTGGCGCTCCTTTCTCTCAAGCTCCTGCCCGGCCTCCTGCACCATCTGGGGGCCTGTGGTGGCGGCTTGGCCGCTGGACGCTCGGCACAGCACCCACGGCTGATACCCCGTCTTGGTTGTGTGCTTGGGCTTCTGGTTGGTAAAGCCCGCCAGACGGCCATAGTGGTGGCTGTCAGCGCTTGCGGGGTCGGCGTCATACTCTCGGGCCAGCCTGCGGGCAATCGCGCCCCTGTGCTCTGCTGGCGCGTTTGCCGCTACCTTCACCCACGCCTGATAGTTCTTCGGGCTGGTCTCGATAACGGCGGCAGGCTCCCGCCCTTCCTCCTTCATCGCGTCCAGGTCAAAGCTGCTCAAGTCGTCTACCAGGACAAGCCCGTGCCTGGCTGATTCGGCTGGCCGGATATAGATATCGTTGCCCTGAGCGTTCATCCGCTTGAGCCATGCGGCGTTCTCGACCACCTCTTGCAGCGTCCATTCCCGATTCATCATCTTGCCTGTGGCGGAGTCCCTGATGCCAATATCGTACAGGTCGCAGCCCATAGCCTTGAGCTGGCGGGCGATGGCCTGAGAGGTGCGATCCCCCTTCACTTGAGCCTGAGTAGTAGCCACACTGCCCCCTCCTTTGTCGTCCTGAGTTCCGGGGCCAGCCAGAGCCACAATCCGATCAGCAGCACTAGCGTAAACAGCAGAAAACCCATCGAGGTGAGTACGAAAATCCGCCATCCCAACTGACTCGCTGCGCGATCGGCCTTCTCGGCTGCCTTGTCCAGTGCCTCGGCTGCCTTGTCCAGTGCCTCGGCTGTGCCTTCCCACGCCGTCGCGGCTTTGCCCTGCTGGATCTCCCACTCTCCAGCCTGCTTTATGCTGGCCTCTTGAGTCTTGTCTATCGCCGTCACGGCCTTGTCTGCGAGAGTCGCCAAGCTCTGCGCCAGCGGCTCGATCTGCCCCGCCAGCTCGTCGATCCCTCTGGCCTGCCTCACTTTGTCTATCGCGCTCATGGTCAATGCTCTCTCTGTATGCCTGTAGGTCGATGATCTCGGTGTTGGCCGTCTCGATGGACAGGGCCGTATCCGCCCGCCCGGTGCGGATGCCCCGCCCCTCCATCTCCACCACGTTGGGGCCAAGGTGGATGGTCGGCAGGCGCTCGATCCCCTGCGCCTCTAGCGTCCGGTGGTCGATGCGGGCTTCGTGGCCTGCCATCTCCAGCGCCCGGTTGGCATGGTCTGCCCATGCTGCTCGGGTCTTCTCAAGCCACGCCTTGGGCTTCAAACTCTCGGTTTTCTGCGCCCCCCCCTGCCCCGGATTTTTCGGGTTGTACCTGCTGAACCACTGATCTTTCTTGCGCTCGACGCCATCGTTTTTGCGCTCGGACATCATCAGGTGGCAATGCGGGTTCTCACCCCCCCCCTTATGAATCGCCAGCGTATACGGCAGGCGCTCGACCTCGGTCAGGTACTTGGCGAAGTCGTCCACGAGCACCCGCTGCTGATCGAGCGTCAGCTCGATTGGCAGGGCAAATTCAACCTCTTTGAATAGGCGGCCATTGGCCCGTTCGTACAGGTCGGCGGCATCCCAGTAGTTGCCGACCTCTGCGGCTCCTGCCGCCCATGATGGCATGTTGCCAGACTGGGTGTGCAGCACCTCGTCTTTGTCGCGGGCATACTTGCCCTCGCGCTGAATGTAGTCGGCCTTGGCCTTAGCCGACTGGCCGCCGCCACGGCTGCCAGTCTTGGCCGCGAGATGAAATATCGCCATGTGTAAGCTCCACGCTAGTGGCCCTCGGAGAGCGCACCGCCCCGAAGGGGGGCCGGAGGCAGTTTCTCGCAGAGAAACCGGTAAGTGCGCCCTCCTCATGTTCCATGAGTCGGGTTTGCGGCATCAGTAACCTGATGATACTCTACAACGGGCACATAACAACAGGGCTGTCAACATGGGAAAGTTAGAGGATAAACTCGCCAAGCTCGAAGAACAGAGGGCGCGGATCAATGCCGAGATCCAGCGAGTGAGGGCAAGGGAACAGCAGCAGGAACGGCGGGATGATACTCGGCGCAAGATCATAGTTGGGGCAATGCTCACGGGCATGATAGAGGCGGGAAAGCTGGGGCAGTTCAATGAGGTCTGGCTACGGGCTGAGCTGGACAAGCAGCTTGACCGTGATCCAGACCGAGCCCTGTTTGGTCTGCCACCACTGGCAAAGGCTAAGCCAGAGCAGGTGGTGCAGGAAGAGGCCCCTGCGGGGCTACACACCGCCCCCACTGCTGCGCAGTAGGGGAAAGGCCGCTGTCGCGGCAAAACAGCTCTACGGGCCTCCTGTGGCGTCTCAGACAGGCACCAGCGGGCGAAGCCCGCCTTTCCCCCTACTGCGCAGCAGTGGGGGGGTGTGTAGCTTAGCGCAGCGATAAAGGGCCTCCGGCCTCTGGCCGGGCATTTTGGGCAGGGTTGAAGGCCCATCTAGGGGCCTTCGGCCCTAGATATTCTTAGTAATATCTTAGTACGGATTTTTGGCGAATCGCTGTAGGCCAGTGGTGGCGCGGCTTACAGCGATTTTTCAGAAGTGAAAACGTGACCGTTAAAACGGTAGAGCGTGACCGTTAAAACGGTAGAACGTGACCGTTAAAACGGTAGGCCGTGACCGTTTGGCTGGGACTAGCTTTGTTCGATCAGTAGCGGGCGCTTAATCGTGACTTTCGCAGCAGCCCCACGCCCTTCGATTTTCACATTCCAGCCGTGCAGCTTGCTGATCTCATTCAGCGCCTTACCGATGCGCTCACGGCGCTTCCGGTTGGTGGCTGCGGCCTTGCTGGGCGGCCCCCAAACCTTCTCAGCCAGTCGGTCGAGCCGGATGCTGTTACTGTTCCCTTGCCGCAACCATGCTGACAGCCAGGCATGGGTAAGCTGAGCGGTGTCGCTGTGCAGCTCGCGGCGCTCAATCAGTGATACATGCACATGATGCCCGGACAGCGCTTCGGCAAAGCGAGGGTTAAGGGCAATATGAATTTGGCCCTCTGGGGTTTCGGCATAGGACAGCAGGCGCATTGACCAGTCATAGCCATCCTTTCGGGCACGACAGCCCACCATGCTGAGGCGTTCAAGACAATCTTCAAGCCTATCGTAACTTTTGCCCTGATCATCCATCCCCGCAGCTTGTAGAAGCGCGTACCGAGTTGTTTTGACCACTATGGCTTTATCCATCACGGCGCTTTCTTCTGGCTTGAGATCAAGCCATAGCTGTTGGCCTCGCGGGTGTTCAACCTCGGCCCCTAAACCGTTAGTTTCGCCCACCGCGGCCAGCATACCGGCCAGCCCAATAGCACCGAGCAAAACAGACTGATCGCGACTATCGAGCGCCTGCCAGATATTAAACTTGAGGCGCAACCCGTTATGCTCATGCTCGATTGTCAGGCCGCCCGGACGGCGGCCACGGCACACGGGCCGGAACAGCGACACCAGCGCTAAAGCGGGGTCGTGGCGGGCATGATCAACGTCCCCGCCCCTGTGCTCAACCAGCGTAGCCATCAGACACCCCCTTGCTCTTGCGTTGCTTTTCCAGCACAGCGGGCTTGAGCACCCCGCCGTCATGCCGCCTGAACCAGCGGTCTTTGAACGGTGCCCCATAGTTGGCCTTGCTCACGCCGTAGCGCACGAAATAGGGCCGCTGTGAGTCGTCTACGCCCCATTCCTCGGCCTCGGCGGCCGTCATGCCGGACAGGTAGGACTGCCAGCGGATGTTATCCACGAGCACGGACGATCCCCGGCTGGCCTGCTGCTGGTCGCCTGCGCCCATCATGGCCGCGCTTTTGTTGGCATGGTGCAGGAAGATGATCGAGCACCCTGTCTCGGCGGCGATGGCCTCCATGCGGCCGATGACTTGGGCCATAGGCCCGGAGGCGTTCTCCTCCTCGATGTGGAAGCGCCTGAGCGTGTCCAGCACCATCAGGCGTCTGCCCTCGGCGGCTTTCATCATGCCGTCGAACCACTCCGGGGTCATGATGTTGGGGCCGTTTCCGATCAGCGGTTTGATCCACAAGTCGGTTGCCACGGCCTGCCGTTCGGCTGCGGAGAGGTGCGCCCCGAGTGCGTGCAGGCGGTGATGGATGGCAACTGGTGGGTCTTCTGCGGGCAGGTAGATCACTCGGCCTGTCGGCAGCTCGCCCACGCCCAGCAGATCGGGGCCGCCAGCGATCTGCATCGCCAGTTGCAGGGCCAGCATGGACTTGCCAGCCCCACCGGGGGATACCAGCGCCCCCACGGTGCCGGCCACCATGTTGGGCAACACATAATCAATTGGAGGGGGTGGGGCTGTGAAAGCCGCCAGTATGTCGATAGGATTGTGGGTAGCCATTGATTTGCCTCCTGTTTAGGCGGTCTGTGGTTAGGCGCTGGCGGGGTCGCGATCCCCGTCCT
>NZ_JAPCIX010000046.1:1878-4998 GCF_027707605.1 Aeromonas sp. QDB31
GCCGACACTTCTTGGGGTTGTATGGTTAAGTGACTAAGCGTACATGGTGGATGCCTTGGCAGTCAGAGGCGATGAAGGACGTACTAACCTGCGATAAGCTGTGAGAAGTCGGTAAGAGACGCTATTACTCACAGATTTCCGAATGGGGAAACCCACTTAGCATAAGCTAGGTATCGTTGCATGAATACATAGTGCAACGAGGCGAACCGGGAGAACTGAAACATCTAAGTACCCCGAGGAAAAGAAATCAACCGAGATTCCCTCAGTAGCGGCGAGCGAACGGGGATTAGCCCTTAAGTTTCTTGGAAGTTAGTGGAATGGTCCTGGAAAGGCCAGCGATACAGGGTGATAGCCCCGTACACGAAAACGACCTTGAAGTGAAATCGAGTAGGGCGGGACACGTGACATCCTGTCTGAATATGGGGGGACCATCCTCCAAGGCTAAATACTCCTGACTGACCGATAGTGAACCAGTACCGTGAGGGAAAGGCGAAAAGAACCCCTGTGAGGGGAGTGAAATAGAACCTGAAACCGTGTACGTACAAGCAGTGGGAGCCCTTCGGGGTGACTGCGTACCTTTTGTATAATGGGTCAGCGACTTACATTTTGTAGCGAGGTTAACCGTATAGGGGAGCCGTAGGGAAACCGAGTCTTAACTGGGCGTCTAGTTGCAAGGTGTAGACCCGAAACCGGGTGATCTAGCCATGGGCAGGTTGAAGGTTGAGTAACATCAACTGGAGGACCGAACCCACTAACGTTGCAAAGTTAGGGGATGACCTGTGGCTGGGGGTGAAAGGCCAATCAAACTCGGAGATAGCTGGTTCTCCCCGAAAGCTATTTAGGTAGCGCCTCGGACGAATACTACTGGGGGTAGAGCACTGTTTGGACTAGGGGGTCATCCCGACTTACCAACTCCATGCAAACTCCGAATACCAGTAAGTAATATCCGGGAGACACACGGCGGGTGCTAACGTCCGTCGTGAAGAGGGAAACAACCCAGACCGCCGGCTAAGGTCCCAAAGTTCTGGTTAAGTGGGAAACGATGTGGGAAGGCTCAGACAGCTAGGATGTTGGCTTAGAAGCAGCCATCATTTAAAGAAAGCGTAATAGCTCACTAGTCGAGTCGGCCTGCGCGGAAGATGTAACGGGGCTCAAACCAGGCACCGAAGCCGCGGATTCATACTTATGTATGAGTGGTAGGGGAGCGTTCTGTAAGTCTGCGAAGGTGTATCGAGAGGTATGCTGGAGATATCAGAAGTGCGAATGCTGACGTAAGTAACGATAAAGGGGGTGAAAAGCCTCCTCGCCGGAAGACCAAGGGTTCCTGTCCAACGTTAATCGGGGCAGGGTGAGTCGACCCCTAAGGTGAGGCCGAAAGGCGTAATCGATGGGAAGCAGGTTAATATTCCTGCACGACTTGTAATTGCGATGGGGGGACGGAGAAGGCTAGGTGGGCCAGGCGACGGTTGTCCTGGTGAAAGTGCGTAGGTGGTGTTTCTAGGCAAATCCGGAGACACAACACTGAGACACGAGACGAAGCCACTACGGTGGTGAAGCCATTGATGCCCTGCTTCCAGGAAAAGCCTCTAAGCTTCAGATTACAAGTCATCGTACCCCAAACCGACACAGGTGGTCGGGTAGAGAATACCAAGGCGCTTGAGAGAACTCGGGTGAAGGAACTAGGCAAAATAGAACCGTAACTTCGGGAGAAGGTTCGCTCTTGACAGTGAAGTCCCTTGCGGATGGAGCAGTTGGGAGTCGCAGTGACCAGATGGCTGGGACTGTTTATCAAAAACACAGCACTCTGCAAACACGAAAGTGGACGTATAGGGTGTGACACCTGCCCGGTGCCGGAAGGTTAATTGATGGGGTTAGCGCAAGCGAAGCTCTTGATCGAAGCCCCGGTAAACGGCGGCCGTAACTATAACGGTCCTAAGGTAGCGAAATTCCTTGTCGGGTAAGTTCCGACCTGCACGAATGGTGTAACCATGGCCATGCTGTCTCCACCCGAGACTCAGTGAAATCGAATTCGCCGTGAAGATGCGGTGTACCCGCGGCTAGACGGAAAGACCCCGTGAACCTTTACTACAGCTTGGCACTGAACATTGAACCTACATGTGTAGGATAGGTGGGAGGCTTTGAAGGCGTGACGCCAGTTGCGCTGGAGCCGTCCTTGAAATACCACCCTTGTATGTTTGATGTTCTAACGCAGGGCCCTGAATCGGGCTCGCGGACAGTGCCTGGTGGGTAGTTTGACTGGGGCGGTCTCCTCCCAAAGAGTAACGGAGGAGCACGAAGGTTGGCTAATCCTGGTCGGACATCAGGAGGTTAGTGCAATGGCATAAGCCAGCTTAACTGCGAGACGGACAGGTCGAGCAGGTACGAAAGTAGGTCATAGTGATCCGGTGGTTCTGAATGGAAGGGCCATCGCTCAACGGATAAAAGGTACTCCGGGGATAACAGGCTGATACCGCCCAAGAGTTCATATCGACGGCGGTGTTTGGCACCTCGATGTCGGCTCATCACATCCTGGGGCTGAAGTCGGTCCCAAGGGTATGGCTGTTCGCCATTTAAAGTGGTACGCGAGCTGGGTTCAGAACGTCGTGAGACAGTTCGGTCCCTATCTGCCGTGGGCGTTGGATGATTGAAGGGAGTTGCTCCTAGTACGAGAGGACCGGAGTGAACGAACCTCTGGTGTTCGGGTTGTCACGCCAGTGGCACTGCCCGGTAGCTAAGTTCGGAATCGATAACCGCTGAAAGCATCTAAGCGGGAAGCGAGCCCTGAGATGAGTCATCCCTGACCCCTTGAGGGTCCTAAAGGGCCGTTGGAGACCACAACGTTGATAGGTGGGGTGTGTAAGCGCGGCGACGTGTTGAGCTAACCCATACTAATTACCCGTGAGGCTTAACCATACAACACCCAAGAAGTGTTCTGGGCCTTGTAGCAAATCGAAGAACTACTACCTAATTCAGTGATAGCGAAGCCAACAGGTAACTCGTTATTCACGTCAGCTTTCCAGATGAAGTTTTTTGCCTGGCGGCCATAGCGCCGTGGAACCACCTGATCCCATGCCGAACTCAGAAGTGAAACGCGGTAGCGCCGATGGTAGTGTGGCATTC
>NZ_JAPCIX010000047.1:0-3448 GCF_027707605.1 Aeromonas sp. QDB31
GGTAAGCAGAGTTTTTGAAATGTAAGGCCTTTGAATAAGACAAAAGGCTGCCTCATCGCTAACTTTGCAACAGTGCCCCTCTTACTATGTCAGCTCGTTATCCCCCAAGCACCAGCTGCTAGGGCACTATATACGGCAGCACTGGCGGATAGAGAACAGCCAGCATTACATTCTTGATGTGGTGTTCAACGAGGATGCTTCCAGGATAGCGATGGAGGATGCAGTCGAGAATATGGCGCTATTCCGGCGGTTCGTATTGAATATCGTAAAACAGAGCAATTGTGGTGCTCGAAGTCAGAGAAACAAGCTAAAAAGAGCCGGCTGGAATGACGATTATCGGGCTCAGTTATTCTTTGGTTAAAAGATCAACAAAGTGTGCTCCCGCCCTGCGTTCTGGTGCCCTATACTCCAGAACGGCTTACGTTAATATAATGATATTTAAAGAGAAATATCAAGCATTTCGTATAAGAAATTTTATGTTAAATGATTGTTAGAAATGCCCCTTGATCGAGGCATTTTCTATAAAGAATACTAAAAACTAATTAAAGCCAACCAAGTTTCAAAACAAGGCAGTTCTCAGCAATCATATTTTTAAATTATATAACTCCCAACTGAGCTTTTGCTCCAACGATAAGGCTTTCATTTTGAGTTTCTAAGGCAAATAAACCATACATCAAAGGAGAGGCCGCTGCTCTTTCTAAAGTCTGTTCATATAGTTTATTCCAAACTTTACCCCCTAGTTTTTCATACTCGATGATTAGAGTTTTGAGGCTTTCTTCTCCAAACAAAGTTACATGCCCAGCAAAATCAATCGCTGGGTCATCTATATGGGCTGTTGACCAATCAATAACGCCTGAAACAGCTCCATCCTTTGAAGCTAGTACATGCCCAGCATATAAATCGCCATGTATAAATTGGGTGAAATCTGCCCATAGAACATCATTATCCAACCATTTTCTGTAGCGGGTTTCCAATTGCTCACTTATACCAATTTCAGATTTTACTAACTGCAAATTGTTTGCTATTTCAGGTCTTAAATCTGAAGGTTTCATAATTTTCAAATCATTTTCCCGAACTTCTTTTTCAGGAATACTATGGATTTCAAATAAGGTTTTTGCCAAAGATGTTATGTATTTCGGGCTATCTTTGTCCATATTCCAAATTATTTCATAGGTTTCAGCATCCAAATTTAAAACAGGATTATCTTTAAGTATGGGATAAGCCACTAATTCTGTAGATGAAATTCTCCAATCAGGAACCTCTACAGAAAGATGTTTTTTTACCAATTCTAAAATGCGTTTTTCTTTCTTGATTTGTTCCCTCATGCCATCACGACGAGGAATACGCAGCAACCATTGTTGCCCCTTTGTATCAAGAGCAAAAACGACCTTAAAATCAATGCCCATTTCATTGAAATTCATTTTGTCCGTAAGCAACAAGCCGTGTGCTTCAGCAAGTGATTGAATATCTTGAATTGTCATTTTTAATTTCCTTTAAAGAGTTCAATAATTAATGTTCGGATTAGATTGGCTATCATTAACAATCTCTCTCAAAAGTCTTGATGATTTTGTGGTCTTTGATCTCGTAGATAATGTCAGCAATATTATCGACCAATTGCTTGTCATGAGATACGAAGATAATAGTTCCTGCATAGGACTTCATCATTGTTTCTAATGCGGCAATACTTTTTAGGTCAAGATAGTTTCCTGGTTCATCCATAAGCAAAATATTATATTTTCCTAAAAGCATTTTGGATAAAAGCAGTTTGATGATTTCACCTCCCGATAAGTCGGATAAGTTTTTTTGAATATCATTCGCTCCGATCCCCATTGAAGCCAATACTGCACGAATTTCCGCAACTGTGTACTCGCACTCTTCCTGCATAAAGGAGAGCACAGATTTATGCGTGTTAAATTTATATCCTGTTTGTGTAAAGTAGCCAATTTCAGCTTTTGGAGATATGGTTAATCCATCAGCACGTTCTGATATCATTTTTAACAAGGACGTTTTCCCTGTTCCATTCGATCCAGTTATAGCGACTTTAGCGCCAAGCGGTATTATAAAGTTAGCGTCATCAAAGATAGTACGGCTACCAAATTTTAAGCTCAGACCATCTGCCGTAATCGGGAACTTATTGTGCAGTTCTAGGGCTGAACTTTGACGAAAACGAATAGAACGCAAATGCTCTGGTGCTTGAATATCTTCTAATGCAGCCAAACGCTTTTCCATACTCTTAGCTGCCTGATACAGTTTTCTTTGCTTGGTGCCAGTCATTTTTGCATGCCCAAGTCGTCCAGCACTTTCGGTAGAGTTTTTGGATTTTTCTCCTTTTTTCTTATTGTCTAATCGATTAGCTTGCTGGCGTTTTTCTTGCACAGCAGATTCTAATCGCTCCCGTTCCTTCATCATCAGCTCATATTCTACGGCTTGGTGTTGTCGCTCTTCTTCTTTTTGACGCAAGTAATCCGAGTAACCACCCCAATATTCCGTAATTTTACCGTCTTTTAACTCCCATATCTTGTCTACAACCATATCAAGAAAATATCGGTCATGACTGATAACAAGTAATGCTCCATCAAATGCTTTAAGTTGACCAATAAGTAGATCTATTCCATTGAGATCAAGGTGGCTGGTTGGTTCATCCGCTAGAATGCCATGTACTTGTTGGGAAAATGCGGCAGCAATTTTTGCACGAGTTTCCTCTCCGCCACTCATTGTGTCGTTTTGTACATTGGAAACACCAAGGCGAGATAACATTGCCCGGTCTTCGACCGTTTCTATTTCGATTCCGCCCAGTTGGCTGATATGTGCAAAATCACCAAAACGCTGTAATGTCGCTTCGGCTAAAACAATTTCGCCATTAAGTACTTTGAGTAAACTACTCTTTCCTGCTCCGTTATCACCCACAAGACCAATACGGTCATAAGAGTGAATTTCCAATTCATCAATATCCAAAACATCACGCCCAGCATAATCCAAGCGTATGTTTCTCGCTTTAATAATTAAACTCATTTTTATTTACTCCTGTTTAGCTCTTGAAATTTTTTATGCAGCAAACAGGATTTAGGTGAAAACAAAAGCTAGCATCACAGTGTCCTCCCAAAAAAAAGCTATTCATCCACAGGGTGGACAAATAGCTAGTCAATTAAGTTATAACTGGAAACTATGCACTAAAAGCATACTTATAAATTAAGCATACTTTTACTTTATATATCCGCATATATTCTTAAAGACACAACAAAAGCCCACCATTATAAAATAGTGTCACTATGCAAATAGTTGTGTCTTAACGAATGCGGATAGAATGCATAAACTTACCTAAAAAATAAAATTCAGTTTTATGATAACTTTACTGTTAAAAGAAGTCTAGACGGCACTGTTGCAAAGTTAGCGATGAGGCAGCCTTTTGTCTTATTCAAAGGCCTTACATTTCAAAAACTCTGCTTAC
>NZ_JAPCIX010000048.1:0-3416 GCF_027707605.1 Aeromonas sp. QDB31
TGAGGATTCCCCGTTCGGCCCGACCCCTGCACCCGCTCGACAACATCAACATGCTTCCAATTCGAGCGGATACGACTAATCGCCATTGGCAGGAGCCAACGGTAACAGGTTTCGGGCGAGAGACTACTTGATCGATAGGGCCGTAGGCCGCTAAACTGAAAGGGTCTTACGGTAGCTGCTTCCGCCCGAAGCTGTTACCAGGTACAGAGAGCTCCAACTCAACGTACCTTCGAACAAACCACCTTGCCGGGTGGTTTTTTCGTTTCTGGCGAACAGGTTACGCTGGATCCGCAAACAGCGTCAATCCGCTTAGTGCGGATCCTCATAATCAACCGCATAGGCGTGACCATTCTCAAACTCAAACGTAATGCGCCAGTTCCCCGACACATCCAAGGACCAGCGAACAGGGCTAATGCCCTTGTACGAATGCAATCTTTTGCCTGGCAACCTAAGGTCATCAATCTCTGTTGCAGATTTGAGCGCAGCAATGATCACCCTTACCGCATTAACATGACGAGAGTCTATCTTCGAATGATCCCCCTCACTAAATGCCTCTAACCGTTTCGACTTATAACTTTTTATCATTCTTAAAACCCTCTTCATATTATGATGATTTATTGCAAGCCTCGTGTTGCGTTTAAGAGGGTAAGTCAGTTATTATTAATACCGACGTAGTAAACCCCAAACCCTCCCCAAAAGAAAAACCCAAACCACTACCACGTAAAAAAAAGTGATCGGATGTACCATCTTAGCACTTTTGTAGCTAAAAGTAAAGGACTTGCTAGGTGCGCAATGCGCATCACGTCAAGACAAATAAAGCAACCGATATGCAATTAATTATGAATAACAGGAGCTCGATATGATGAACAATATGCACCCAGGGGAATTCATCTCCCTTGCATACATGGAGCCTCTTGAGTTGCAGGCCGCAGATCTTGCTGAACGCCTTAATATTTCACCATCAACGTTGAGTCGTATTATCAATGGTAAGATGGATGTCAGCTATGAAATGGCTGTCAGGTTGTCGGCTGTTCTTGGGAGAACGGCTGAATCTTGGATCAACCTTCAAGCCGCATATAGCCTTGAAAAGGCAAGGTCAAAGATAGATGCCAACTCGCTCAAGCCGCTCTCCTTTGCCTGACCAAAGCCCGATTTCTAGCTACAAGAAGCCCTTACTCAGGAGATGACTAGCGAAGTCTGTCAACTCATAAGCAAGGGCTGGCAAGCGTAGCCAGGGCGGTAACTCCATCATGGCCTCGGCTTACGCGTTGCAGCTTCAGCCAACTCGGCCTCCCCACCAAAGTTTGGGACCGACTCTCCCCTATCTCTGGCCTCATCCTGAGCCCGCTGCATATGCGCTTTTATTCCATCCAAAAGCATCCCTCGCCCAGGCTGAGCCTGCGTTTCCGGCATCGAAAATAGCCGTGCTAGCGGCCCCCTGATGAGGTCTGGCTCATAGCCCCACCCTCCGGTATCAAGAACCCCCTTGATCGCAGCCATAACGGCTCCTACGCGCTCCAAAACCAGTTTCGGGATCTCCTTGAGCTCGCGCCGCAGCCTATCGCGCTGCCGAGCCATCTCACTCAACTCGGCTTTAGCCGCCTCCAGCTGGATCCGAGCCTCAGCCAACTCAGTTTTGACGGCCTCCAACCCCCCATAAAACGCCTTTATCTCGGTGTGATGGGCACCGCTTTTCCTCACCCCGCGGGTCAGGCCAAACGGCACACCTACCCGCTCAGCAAACTCAGTCTGAAGCCGCTGACTGGCCTCCAGCCCCGTAAAGTGTTTGCCGTTCAGCACGGTGGCCGGCTCTACCTTGAACTCCCTCACCTCTCGGAGCTGCGAGCCGTCAGGGGCCTTACCCACCACGACAGACCGCTTTCTGGTGCTCCCCGGTGTCTGCACCAGGGGCACGTACACCAGGTGCATATGGGGGTTTGACTCATCCATGTGGATAGCCCCATGCACGAAATTGTCTGCTCCCAACAGCTCATCCAGGTACTCCCTAGCCGCTCTGAAATACCCTGCCTGGTCAAATCCAGGAGCCTGCATGGACTCTGGGCTGGCGGTCACGATGTACTCCAGGGCAACCACCGGATCCTTGGCCGTACTTTTGCGAGTCACCTTGGCCAGCGTTCGAGAAAATGTCGGCACCCCCCCACCAAAGACCTGATTCAACGACTCTTTGCTGGGGTCTGCATTTGGTGGTTTAGATGTCCGGTCGTTGTGATTGATCGCCGCCTTAACGTGCCCAATGCTCTTCAGCTTTTTGTGCCGGATAATGACGAATTTTTTAGCCATGGGTTGCCTCTAAAACTCCGAACCATGAGTGGATGATACCCCCACCTCCTGCTTGTGGAACACAAGCAGGACACTCACTAGCCCCCTTGTGCTTCGCTTACAAGGGGGCTGGACTTGAGCAAGGGGGATCCCCCCCCTTGACCCCGTGCCCCTGCGGGGCACAAAAAAACCCACCGAAGTGGGGCTGTGCAAAGCAGATTGTCTTTTCCTATCGGCCCCCGCGAAGCGGGTCTGTTGGCCCTTAGCGACTGCTCAGGTCGATCTCGATACGCCGGAACCCAATGGCATTGGCAGTGTTCGCGGCAGCGTCCATCGAGGAGAAAACTCTCCAACCTCCGCGCTGCCGTTCGATGACCTCGGTACCACCTTTGCCGAAACGCACCAAGTGGAGGTGGAACCCTGACCCCATGGGGGTTGGGGCAATCATGGCCTTACTGAACCCGCCCAGGTCGAAGACCATCTTGGCTTCCTTTTCCTGCATGCGTCAATCTCCAAATTCGATGAGTCATTCTGACAATTTGATTTTGGCATCAAAGCATCGATTTCGCAATTTGATTGGTCGAATTTAGGAAATGATTTGTGATCTCGCGGAAAGACTAGGGCAATGGGACTATCGTGCAACGAACAAGCCCCAAAACAACACGCTCCGTGGGTAACTGCTGCCGCCCACAAGCCGAAAAATGGCATGTGGACGGACAGGCGCAGTTACCCACCTCGCCAAGATCCGCGCTTTTTTTTGTTGTTGAAAGGCAGGGCAGAGGACACCGGCGAACCTATCCTTCGCTGCGCTTCAAGATAGGTTCGCCCTCCTGCTTGGCTACGTTAAAAATGACGTAGTTACGCTGGATAGCTCGCCTTGCTCAGGACTATCGAGGCGGCTTGCTGCCGCTCCCCCTCACGCGCTCCTGAGACACACCGCGCCACTCTGCACCTGCTTCAGTCCCTACCTGTGGGCCGGACTGCCGCGCCGTTTTTATCGAGCTGGCCGTGGTTGATTCCCCGTTGCGCTCGGTGCTGGTGCCCCAAGGTTGCGAGCCCTGGGAGGCTATGGTGCGCGTCGCACGCTGGGCCGTATGTGAGGATTCCCCGTTCGGCCCGACCCCTGCACCCGCTCG
>NZ_JAPCIX010000049.1:0-3385 GCF_027707605.1 Aeromonas sp. QDB31
GGTAAGCAGAGTTTTTGAAATGTAAGGCCTTTGAATAAGACAAAAGGCTGCCTCATCGCTAACTTTGCAACAGTGCCGGATTGAATATAACCGACGTGACTGTTACATTTAGGTGGCTAAACCCGTCAAGCCCTCAGGAGTGAATCATGACCGTAGTCACGACCGCCGATACCTCCCAACTGTACGCACTTGCAGCCCGACATGGGCTCAAGCTCCATGGCCCGCTGACTGTCAATGAGCTTGGGCTCGACTATAGGATCGTGATCGCCACCGTCGACGATGGACGTCGGTGGGTGCTGCGCATCCCGCGCCGAGCCGAGGTAAGCGCGAAGGTCGAACCAGAGGCGCGGGTGCTGGCAATGCTCAAGAATCGCCTGCCGTTCGCGGTGCCGGACTGGCGCGTGGCCAACGCCGAGCTCGTTGCCTATCCCATGCTCGAAGACTCGACTGCGATGGTCATCCAGCCTGGTTCGTCCACGCCCGACTGGGTCGTGCCGCAGGACTCGGAGGTCTTCGCGGAGAGCTTCGCGACCGCGCTCGCCGCCCTGCATGCCGTCCCCATTTCCGCCGCCGTGGATGCGGGGATGCTCATCCGTACACCGACGCAGGCCCGTCAGAAGGTGGCCGACGACGTTGACCGCGTCCGACGCGAGTTCGTGGTGAACGACAAGCGCCTCCACCGGTGGCAGCGCTGGCTCGACGACGATTCGTCGTGGCCAGATTTCTCCGTGGTGGTGCATGGCGATCTCTACGTGGGCCATGTGCTCATCGACAACACGGAGCGCGTCAGCGGGATGATCGACTGGAGCGAGGCCCGCGTTGATGACCCTGCCATCGACATGGCCGCGCACCTTATGGTCTTTGGTGAAGAGGGGCTCGCGAAGCTCCTCCTCACGTATGAAGCGGCCGGTGGCCGGGTGTGGCCGCGGCTCGCCCACCACATCGCGGAGCGCCTTGCGTTCGGGGCGGTCACCTACGCACTCTTCGCCCTCGACTCGGGTAACGAAGAGTACCTCGCTGCGGCGAAGGCGCAGCTCGCCGCAGCGGAATGAGCGAACGTCGATATAGCCCGCTCGCGACGCTGTTCGCGGCGACCTTTCTCTTCCGGATCGGCAACGCGGTGGCGGCCCTCGCGCTTCCATGGTTCGTCCTGTCTCATACAAAGAGCGCGGCCTGGGCGGGCGCCACGGCCGCTAGCAGCGTCATCGCGACCATCATCGGCGCGTGGGTTGGTGGTGGCCTCGTCGATCGGTTCGGGCGCGCGCCCGTCGCATTGATCTCGGGTGTGGTGGGCGGCGTGGCCATGGCGAGCATCCCACTGCTCGATGCCGTTGGCGCCCTCTCGAACACTGGGCTGATCGCTTGCGTGGTGCTCGGTGCCGCGTTCGACGCACCCGGTATGGCCGCGCAGGACAGTGAGCTGCCCAAACTCGGCCACGTCGCCGGGCTCTCCGTTGAGCGCGTCTCGTCACTGAAAGCGGTGATCGGGAACGTCGCGATTCTAGGTGGCCCGGCCCTTGGGGGGGCCGCAATCGGCCTGCTTGGCGCTGCGCCAACGCTCGGGCTGACGGCGTTCTGCTCCGTCCTTGCAGGTCTGCTCGGCGCGTGGGTGCTTCCCGCGCGTGCCGCTCGGACGATGACCACGACGGCGACTCTCTCCATGCGCGCCGGCGTCGCTTTTCTCTGGAGCGAACCCCTGCTGCGCCCTCTCTTTGGTATAGTGATGATCTTCGTGGGCATCGTTGGCGCCAACGGCAGCGTCATCATGCCTGCGCTGTTTGTAGATGCAGGACGCCAAGTAGCAGAGCTCGGGCTGTTCTCCTCAATGATGGGGGCTGGTGGTCTCCTTGGCATTGCCATTCATGCGTCGGTCGGCGCCCGGATATCAGCGCAGAACTGGCTGGCGGTGGCATTTTGTGGCTCTGCGGTGGGCTCGCTTCTGCTTTCACAGTTGCCAGGCGTGCCGGTGCTGATGTTGTTGGGCGCGCTCGTGGGACTGCTGACCGGCTCAGTCTCTCCCATTCTCAACGCTGCCATCTACAACCGCACGCCGCCAGAACTTCTCGGCCGGGTACTCGGCACGGTCTCGGCGGTGATGCTGTCAGCCTCGCCCATGGTTATGCTTGCGGCCGGCGCGTTTGTCGACCTTGCTGGTCCGCTCCCTGGCCTCGTTGTATCGGCCGTGTTTGCGGGGCTCGTGGCTCTACTCTCGCTCCGTCTTCAATTTGCTACAATGGCGGCGGCAGCCACAGCCTCCGCCCCAACCCATACAGAAGGTGAACACTGATGCCCCGCCCCAAGCTCAAGTCCGATGACGAGGTACTCGAGGCCGCCACCGTAGTGCTGAAGCGTTGCGGTCCCATAGAGTTCACGCTCAGCGGAGTAGCAAAGGAGGTGGGGCTCTCCCGCGCAGCGTTAATCCAGCGCTTCACCAACCGCGATACGCTGCTGGTGAGGATGATGGAGCGCGGCGTCGAGCAGGTGCGGCATTACCTGAATGCGATACCGATAGGCGCAGGGCCGCAAGGGCTCTGGGAATTTTTGCAGGTGCTCGTTCGGAGCATGAACACTCGCAACGACTTCTCGGTGAACTATCTCATCTCCTGGTACGAGCTCCAGGTGCCGGAGCTACGCACGCTTGCGATCCAGCGGAACCGCGCGGTGGTGGAGGGGATCCGCAAGCGACTGCCCCCAGGTGCTCCTGCGGCAGCTGAGTTGCTCCTGCACTCGGTCATCGCTGGCGCGACGATGCAGTGGGCCGTCGATCCGGATGGTGAGCTAGCTGATCATGTGCTGGCTCAGATCGCTGCCATCCTGTGTTTAATGTTTCCCGAACACGACGATTTCCAACTCCTCCAGGCACATGCGTAAACGGAGGTGTGCAGAGTCCCTGCGGCAGGCGACGAACACGACCGTCGTCGATTAGTACCGGTACGGTCGGTGGTATCGAAGTCTTGATCACCACTCAGGTCTACGGCTTACAAATGGTGACCATCCCGATACTTGCGTCAGAGCACCGGGCCGATTCTTTGACAGTGAATCACTCCCGTAAGGTTGTGCCGGTGTGGGTGTCCCGGGTCGAGACGATACTCCGCCAATGCGCCCAGCAAACAACCTGGCCATCGCAGGTGGTGGGGAGCGGTGTGGCGGATGAGTTGGACAAGTTGGTGTAGCAGCACGAGCACGGCGAGATAACATCGCAGGAGTTCGACATGCTCAAGAGACAGCTGATTGCGAATCGCGATGCAGATTCATAACCCGATTGCGGGTTGGCTTCACTCCACCATCACCGAGCAGACTAGCACGGCGGGCTCTGTTGCAAAGATTGGCGGCAGTCAGAGGTAGGCTGTCGCTCTGCGCCGATCAGGCGGCTGCTGCGAAATGG
>NZ_JAPCIX010000050.1:0-2278 GCF_027707605.1 Aeromonas sp. QDB31
CTCACAGCCAAACTATCAGGTCAAGTCTGCTTTTATTATTTTTAAGCGTGCATAATAAGCCCTACACAAATTGGGAGTTAGACATCATGAGCAACGCAGTGCCCGCCGAGATTTCGGTACAGCTATCACAGGCACTCAACGTCATCGAGCATCATCTGGGATCGACGTTGCTGGCCGTGCATTTGTACGGCTCTGCACTCGACGGTGGCCTGAAGCCATGCAGTGATATTGATTTGCTGGTTACTGTGACTGCACAGCTCGATGAGACTGTGCGGCAGGCTCTGTTCGTAGATTTCCTGGAAGTTTCCGCTTCTCCCGGCCAAAGTGAAGCTCTCCGTGCCTTGGAAGTTACCATCGTCGTGTACGGCGATGTTGTTCCTTGGCGTTATCCAGCCAGACGGGAACTGCAATTCGGGGAGTGGCAGCGCAAGGACATTCTTGCGGGCATCTTCGAGCCCGCGACAACCGATGTTGATCTGGCTATTCTGCTAACTAAAGCAAGGCAACACAGCCTTGCCTTGGCAGGTTCGGCCGCGGAAGATTTCTTCAACCCAGTCCCGGAAAGCGATCTATTCAAAGCACTGGCCGACACCTTGAAACTATGGAACTCACAACCGGATTGGGCAGGCGACGAGCGGAATGTAGTGCTTACCTTGTCTCGCATTTGGTACAGCGCAGCAACCGGCAAGATCGCGCCGAAGGATGTAGCTGCCAACTGGGTAATGGAACGCCTGCCCGTCCAACATCAGCCCGTGCTGCTTGAAGCCCAGCAGGCTTACCTTGGACAAGGGATGGATTGCTTGGCCTCACGCGCTGATCAGTTGACTGCGTTCATTTACTTTGTGAAGCACGAAGCCGCCAGTCTGCTCGGCTCCACGCCAATGATGTCTAAAACAAAGTTAGGCATCACAAAGTACAGCATCGTGACCAACAGCACCGATTCCGTCACACTGCGCCTCATGACTGAGCATGACCTTGCGATGCTCTATGAGTGGCTAAATCGATCTCATATCGTCGAGTGGTGGGGCGGAGAAGAAGCACGCCCGACACTTGCTGACGTACAGGAACAGTACTTGCCAAGCGTTTTAGCGCAAGAGTCCGTCACTCCATACATTGCAATGCTGAATGGAGAGCCGATTGGGTATGCCCAGTCGTACGTTGCTCTTGGAAGCGGGGACGGATGGTGGGAAGAAGAAACCGATCCAGGAGTACGCGGAATAGACCAGTCACTGGCGAATGCATCACAACTGGGCAAAGGCTTGGGAACCAAGCTGGTTCGAGCTCTGGTTGAGTTGCTGTTCAATGATCCCGAGGTCACCAAGATCCAAACGGACCCGTCGCCGAGCAACTTGCGAGCGATCCGATGCTACGAGAAAGCGGGGTTTGAGAGGCAAGGTACCGTAACCACCCCAGATGGTCCAGCCGTGTACATGGTTCAAACACGCCAGGCATTCGAGCGAACACGCAGTGATGCCTAACCCTTCCATCGAGGGGGACGTCCAAGGGCTGGCGCCCTTGGCCGCCCCTCATGTCAAACGTTGGGCGTCTTTTCAGTAGTGGTACTTGAGTTGAACGATCCAAAGGGCATCATCCGCCACTTTGTAAACCATTCGGTGCTCATCCGTAATTCGACGAGACCAATAACCGGCCAAAGCATGTTTTAATGGCTCTGGCTTGCCCACTCCAGAGAAAGGCTCTCGGGTGGTTTCTTTAATTAGCTTGTTAATTCGATCAACCATGCGGCGGTCTTGTTTTTGCCAGAACAGATAATCTTCCCATGCATCATCGGAAAAAATTAATCTCATTCGGCCAACTCCCGCGCCTGTCCTCGGCCCGCTTCAAGTTGCTCGATCGACTTGAAAAGCCGCTTGGCGTTGGCGGGGCTGCGCAGCAGATACGCAGTTTCTTCCAGCGCCTGGAAATCTTCCAGCGAGAGAATCACAACCGATTGGTCGCCGTTACGTGTGATGATCACCGGCTCATGATCGTTGCAAACACGATCCATGGTTCCAGCCAGGTTGGCGCGGGCGTGTGTGTAAGTGATAGCGTCCATAACATCCTCCGTACATGTACAGAAAATTGTACAACAAGAGCAACTCGAAGGCGAGGCAAAAAAACGCCCAACCCTTCAATCAAGTCGGGACGGCCAAAAGCAAGCTTTTGGCTCCCCTCGCTGGCGCTCGGCGCCCCTTATTTCAAACGTTAGACGGCAAAGTCACAGACCGCGGGATCTCTTATGACCAACTACTTTGATAGCCCCTTCAAAGGCAAGCTGCTT
>NZ_JAPCIX010000051.1:0-1957 GCF_027707605.1 Aeromonas sp. QDB31
TTGAATGGGTTCATGTGCAGCTCCATCAGCAAAAGGGGATGATAAGTTTATCACCACCGACTATTTGCAACAGTGCCGCTGTTGCTAAGTTCAGATCTGGACGCCAGAAGTAAATCAACAGCTCAACCAGGTGATCGCCTCGATGCGGTGAGACAAGTCCCCCCCTATTACAGGCGGCAGCTCGACCAGGTGGCCAACGCACCAGGCACCGGCAGCAGCTCAACCAGGTGATCGCCTCGATGCGGTGAGACAAGTCCCTCCCCTATTACAGGCGGCAGCTCGACCAGGTGGCCAACGCACCAGGCACCGGCAGCAGCTCAACCAGGTGATCGCCTCGATGCGGTGAGACAAGTCCCTCCCCTATTACAGGCGGCAGCTCGACCAGGTGGCCAACTCACCAGGCACCGGCAGCAGCTCAACCAGGTGATCGCCTCAATGTTGTGAGACAAGTCCCTCCCCTATTACAGGGCGGGCCTGATCTATTGTTGAAGTTTACCAACTAGGTTACACTTCAAAACACATCATTCTGATGAGGGCTTATTACATGAACCAATCACGACCGGCCACACCTGGCCAGATACTTGAAAGGGAATTCTTGGCCCCGTACGGAATCACTCAAACAGACTTGGCCACCCATACCGGATGGACAAGAAAGCACGTTAATCAGCTATGTCGCGGGCGAGTGCCTGTTACAGTCGATAGCGCGTTTATCCTGGCAGCAGCTACACGAACAGAGCCGGAATACTGGCTAGGGCTGCAAAGTGCCGTGGATCTATGGGACGCAGAGAATGACGAGGCGTTGCGTAGTCGTCTAGGACAGGTGAGGCCGTTAGCGGCATAGAAAGGGAAAACCCCGGAAACCAACTTGGCGGGCGGTTTACCGGGGTCTAAATTTGGTGGCACTTTCGGTGAGCTTGGCGGCAACCGAGGTGCCGGAGCCTGGATAAGGCTAAGGGTTGCACCTCCTATTATAGCGGGAGTGTACCCCTTGGCAAGTTAGGGGTGCATCAATAATGGCGCAAGCTCAGTTGTCCTTGTTCGGTCAGAACGAGGCAGAAACATATCACGACACAAGCGCAAGGGGCTTTTTCTCGCTCCTGGTGCAATGGCCAACCGGCAAACGTCAATCCTCTTTCCCTCTTGAGCAGATGCCAACAGTCCTTAATGCTGTTGATCATCGTCTTGATACCTGGCTATCACAGGCCGAGTTTATGCGGCCAAACAGGCGAGTCGTGAACCTCCTTCGGATTGGTTTGTTATTCGCTGATCTCGATACCTACAAGATGCCCTGGGCTCAAGGTCGCAAGCCTGAAGAACTGGCGGCGGCCATCACGTACTTTTGCCAGTCTGAAGGCATACCGCAGCCATCCATCATGGTCTATTCAGGGCGTGGCATTCAGGCTAAATGGCTACTGGAAAGGCCAGTACCTCGCCAAGCCCTGCCCCGCTGGAATGCTTGCCAAACCCATCTAATCAACAAGCTGGCCGAGCTGGGCGCTGATCCAGGGGCAAAGGATGCAAGCCGAGTGCTTCGCCTGGTCAATACCGTGAATTCAAAGAGCGGGGCCGTGTGCCGTGTGGTTCACGTACTGGAAGAAGGGGGCTTACCCATTCGCTACAACTTCGAGTATCTGGCTGAAATGCTGTTGCCGGTGGCTCGCTGGGACATCGAGAAGCAAAAGGCGGAACGGCAGCAAGCCAGGCTGACGGTCGTTAATGGTGGCAAGGTCGGGAACCTGCGCACCTTCAGCGGTCGTCAACTGGCCTGGGACAGACTGGAAGACCTACGCAAGTTGGGCCAGCTCAGAGGCGGAATCAACGAAGGCGAGCGAATGAGGCATCTTTTCTGGCGTCTTAACTTTCTCCTTCTCTCTGGGGCGACAAACAGCGCCCAGATGTACCATGAGGCCGCCGCTCTTTCCTCCGAGCTGGATACTCGTTGGTCTTACCGCTCCAA
>NZ_JAPCIX010000052.1:0-1899 GCF_027707605.1 Aeromonas sp. QDB31
TATTGAACTGTCAGGAGCTGGCTGCACAACAGCCATTACGCCCAATCAACTGGTGCAGTCGTCTTCTGAAAATGACAATCCAGTTAGGGTATAGCTCAACCTGACATAGAAGCAAAAACTCAACCACCTTCTACCAACTCTCCGAACAGCTCCTTGACCTTTGTTTTCGCATCAGCAAGTGCAGTTCTGCCTTGTTCAGTGATGTCATAAACACGCCGTTCACGTCGCCCGGTGCGTTCGTGGCGTGAGGTCAGATAGCCTTTTTTTTCCAGGCCGTGCAGCATCGGGTACACGGTGCCAGCGCTCATCTCGTAGCCGTGTCGGCGTAGCTCTTCGATGATCCCCAGCCCAAAGACAGGTTCCTCGGCTGCATGGTGAAGGATGTGCAGGCGGATCAAACCGCCGTAGAGGTCTTTGTCAGTCATTTTTTGTGCCTCACAGAGCGACGCTCAACAGCCACCCAGCTGCACCGCTACCGAGGACAACCAGCCACGGCGGGAGCTTCCAGAACATAAGTGCGACAAGGGCAACTAATGCCAAGCCGAAGTCTTGCGGCTGAAAGATGGCGCTAGTCCATACAGGCTGATACAGCGCGGCCAGCAGCAAGCCGACTACAGCGGCATTGATCCCGGCCAGCGCAGCTTGGATGCCTGTATTGCGGCGCAAACGCTCCCAAAATGGCATTGATCCGACGACCAGCAAGAACGAGGGCGCGAAGATAGCCAGCAGACACACAATGCCGCCGATCCAGCCCGACGGGGCGGTGTTCATCGAGGCACCAAGAAACGCGGCGAACGTGAACAAAGGGCCGGGCACCGCTTGAGCTGCCCCGTACCCCGCGAGAAAGGATTCATTGTTGACCCAGCCGGAGGGCACCACTTCGGCTTGCAGTAATGGCAGCACAACGTGACCACCGCCGAACACCAGTGATCCGACACGATAGAAGGAATCCACCATTGCCATGGTTTGACTTGGCATCAGTTCGGCCAACACCGGCAGGCCAATCAGCAAGACAAAGAACAGCGAGAGCCAAAGCACGCCGGCCCGGTGACTGACCGTGATAGGTAGGGGGTCATGCTCAACAACTTTCGCTGGCTTGAACAATAACCGGCCTGCGATGCCTGCGATAGCAATCACGCCAACCTGTCCCCACGCGGACGGCACAAGTAAAACGACGCAGGTAGCAATTGCCATGATGGTGACTCGCAGCCCATCCGTGCATAGGTTACGCGCCATGCCCCATACTGCTTGAGCGACCACGGCCACAGCCACCACTTTTAAGCCATGCAACGCGCCCTGCGAGACGTAATCGCCATAGCTGGAGATGCCGAGCGCAAAAAGGATCAAGGCTATGGCAGACGGCAGCGTGAAGCCAGCCCAAGCAGCCAGCGCCCCGCTGTATCCAGCCCGAGACAGTCCTACCGCTATGCCGACCTGGCTGCTTGCAGGCCCTGGCAAGAACTGACAAAGCGCGACCAAGTCAGCATAGCTCCGTTCGGAGAGCCAGCGCCGCCGTGTGACAAATTCGGCGCGGAAGTAGCCCAAGTGCGCAATGGGGCCGCCAAAAGATGTCAATCCAAGCCGCAGAAAAATAAGAAAGACCGACCATGGTCTGCTGTCATCGGTAGGGTTATTCGTCATACTTTCGCCTTCATGATCTGCAACGAGTTGATCAATAATAAGCGAAATTCGATAACGAAATTCGATATAAATCTAGAAAAAAATACCTCTATGTGTACTACGCAGTTTTAGCTGTGGCTTTCACAGGAGCACGCTTACTTACGGCTTAGCGTGCTTTATTTTCCGTTTTCTGAGGCGATCCCTAGGAGCTCGGATCTCAGGACGAAGGTCTCCGCGAATGTCCGGTCGATCCGCGCGACGTCCCAGGCGGGCGTTCCC
>NZ_JAPCIX010000053.1:0-1583 GCF_027707605.1 Aeromonas sp. QDB31
TACGATAAAGCTAGCATGGAAACGATAGGTGCAAGCAAGTTAAGGGTTGCATCGCGCATGTCAATCTAGGCTATACCCTAACTTGATGTCAGGCAGGGCCGCGCCGCTTCGTCAGTGTCATTTTCAGAAGACGACTGCACCAGTTGATTGGGCGTAATGGCTGTTGTGCAGCCAGCTCCTGACAGTTCAATATCAGAAGTGATCTGCACCAATCTCGACTATGCTCAATACTCGTGTGCACCAAAGCGAGGTGAGCATGGCGACGGACACCCCACGGATTCCAGAACAAGGCGTGGCCACTCTGCCTGATGAGGCTTGGGAGCGTGCGCGCCGTCGTGCGGAGATCATCAGTCCGTTGGCGCAGTCGGAGACGGTCGGGCACGAAGCGGCCGATATGGCGGCTCAGGCGCTGGGCTTGTCTCGGCGCCAGGTATACGTTCTGATCCGGCGTGCCCGGCAAGGCAGCGGCCTCGTGACGGATCTGGTGCCCGGCCAGTCCGGTGGAGGTAAAGGTAAGGGGCGCTTGCCGGAACCGGTCGAGCGCGTCATCCACGAGCTACTGCAAAAGCGGTTCCTGACCAAGCAGAAGCGCAGCCTAGCGGCCTTTCACCGCGAAGTCACTCAGGTGTGCAAGGCTCAAAAACTGCGAGTGCCGGCGCGCAATACCGTGGCCTTACGGATCGCTAGCCTTGACCCGCGCAAGGTCATCCGCCGGCGGGAAGGCCAGGATGCCGCTCGTGACCTACAAGGTGTGGGCGGCGAGCCTCCTGCCGTGACCGCGCCGCTGGAGCAGGTGCAGATAGACCATACGGTCATCGACCTGATCGTGGTCGATGACCGCGACCGGCAACCTATTGGCCGCCCGTACCTGACCCTCGCCATCGACGTGTTCACCCGCTGCGTGCTCGGCATGGTCGTCACGCTGGAAGCGCCGTCTGCCGTTTCGGTTGGCCTGTGCCTCGTGCATGTCGCCTGCGACAAGCGCCCTTGGCTGGAAGGACTGAACGTGGAAATGGATTGGCAGATGAGCGGCAAGCCCTTGCTGCTCTACCTAGACAACGCGGCCGAGTTCAAGAGCGAGGCCCTGCGCCGGGGTTGCGAGCAGCATGGCATCCGGCTGGACTATCGCCCGCTGGGACAGCCGCACTATGGCGGCATCGTGGAACGGATCATCGGCACGGCGATGCAGATGATTCACGACGAACTGCCGGGAACGACCTTCTCCAACCCTGACCAGCGCGGCGACTACGATTCCGAAAACAAGGCCGCCCTGACGCTGCGCGAGCTAGAGCGCTGGCTCACATTGGCGGTCGGCACCTACCACGGTTCGGTGCACAACGGCCTGCTCCAACCGCCGGCCGCGCGCTGGGCCGAGGCCGTGGCGCGTGTCGGCGTACCGGCCGTCGTCACACGCGCTACTTCGTTCCTGGTCGATTTTCTGCCGATCCTCCGGCGCACGCTGACCCGCACCGGCTTTGTCATCGACCACATCCACTACTACGCCGATGGGCACTGTTGCAAATAGTCGGTGGTGATAAACTTATCATCCCCTTTTGCTGATGGAGCTGCACATGAACCCATTC
>NZ_JAPCIX010000054.1:0-1530 GCF_027707605.1 Aeromonas sp. QDB31
GTAACTGTTCACCCAGATGGCATTGACAGGAAAAAGTGAGACGATCATCCCTTGATCCACTGTTGCCCCTTGCCTGATCCCGCCAGCTTGGCACCATCACGTCATGAGCAAACCCATTACGCCACCACCCGGCCTGCCGCTGACCCTCGAGCAAGCCAACGAGCTGATTTACAAGCTGATGGCGCGCATCGCCGAGCTTGAAGACCGCCTCAACCAAAACAGCAATAACTCCTCCAAGCCCCCCTCCACTGATGGCTCGGGGACCCCGCCTGCGCGCAAGCGCCCCGCTTCCGGCAAGGCTCGTGGTGCCCAGCCTGGCCACAAGGGGCAGCGGCGTGAACGTCATCCTGAGGACGACCGACTGACGGCAATACCACACTATCCTGCCCGGCAGTGCGCCTGCTGTGGTGAGCAGGTGGTGTCCCATGACAAGCCCTACCGGGTTCATCAGGTGTTTGACCTGCCCGAGGTCAGCTATGTGGTGACAGAGCATCAGCTGTATCGGGGCACCTGCCGTGGGTGCGTCACCACCAGTGAAGCAGCCCTGCCCGATACGGTGAGCCACAGCCAGATGGGGGCTAATCTGCTGAGCTATATCGCTTTGCAGAGTGGTCAGTTCCACCAGAGCATCAGCAAGATACAGCAGCAGCTCAAGCAGCACTTCGGTTTGAGCTTTAGCCGAGGCGCCATCAGTGAAGCGCAAGGCCGGGTCAGCGCCATGCTCACCCCGACCCACCAAGCCATCAAACAGCAAGTGCAGTCTGCCGCCATCATCCATGCCGATGAAACCCGGCACCAGCGGGGCGGTGAGCGACGCTGGATGTGGCTGGCCCTGAGCAAGGTCGCGGTCTGCTTCATGACGGCGTTTGGCCGCGGTCAGGAGGCAGCGAAGCGGTTGCTGGGCAGTGAGCTTGATGGGGTGCTGGTGACCGACCAGTATGCGGGATACCGCTTCATCGACAGCGCCCAGCGCCAACTGTGCTGGGCGCATGTGCTGCGCAACGTGGCGGCGATTGCCGAGAGTAGCGACGCCGTCAACCAGCCTATCGGAGCCCGGCTGGTACTGCTGGCTGACACGGTGTTCAGAACCCGGCATGGCTATGAACAAGGCTGCTTAAGCCGGGAGCAGTACCAGCGAAGGTTGCAGCGATGTCGGCAAAGCTGGCGAAGGCAGCTGGAGCGGGGCAGTGTACTGTGTTCCAAGCGCTACCGTGGGCGCTGCCAGTTACTGCTCAAGGACGATGAGATGCTATGGCGTTTTATGGAAAACGACGAGATAGCGCTGACCAACAATGAAGCGGAGCGGGCGCTGCGTGGCTATGTGCTGTGGCGCAAGGGAAGCTATGGCGTCTGGTCGCATCGAGGCGAGCAGTTCAGGCAGCGTATCCTATCGTTGGTGGAGACGGCCAAGCGATTGGGCCGCTGCCCGCAGGAGTGGCTGAGGGCAGTTGTCAGGTCCTGCATCGAGAAAACCGACTACCCGTTCCCGGAGGAGTTGGTGCTGTCAACACCGTCCCGGTGAACGGTTAC
>NZ_JAPCIX010000055.1:0-1244 GCF_027707605.1 Aeromonas sp. QDB31
CGATCCCTCGTATAACGTCAAGAACTTTTGATATCTCGTTACTTTGACCTTCAAGCTCATGAATAACCTGAGCGGCTCGCGAATTCAACTTCGAAGTGCAATTCCCGATTAAAAATCAGGCTGCTTTCAGAAGTTCGTCAAAAACCACCTGTGGCTGTTTAAATCCCAAGCATTTGCGCGGCCTGAAGTTCAGCCGCTTTTCGACGGCTGACAGTGCCTCTGCTGTCACCACACTCAAATCACTGCCTTTGGGCACATATTGCCGCAGCAGACCATTGCTATTCTCATTCTGTCCCCGTTCCCATGCACTGTATGGATGCGCAAAGTACACCTGCGCTTCCAGCTCTGCTGCAACACGTTCATGTTCGACAAACTCGCTACCATTGTCAGCTGTGATGGTATGGACATGTGCCTGGTAGGGTTTCAGCATGCTGATAATGGTGTCCGCCACCGCGCTGGCTGTTTTGCTGGGAACGTATTGAACCAGGTAGAGCCGGCTCTTACGCTCCAACAGACTCACTATTGCACCGCTGCCTTGCTTACCCAACACGGTATCGACTTCCCAATCTCCCACACGGCTCCGCTCATTGACTATCGCAGGGCGTTCATCAATCGATACCGGATTGGGAATGACACTGCGTTTGCTGTTCTTACCCTTGCGATAGCGTTTGTGACCCTGACGCAGATGCCGGTATAGCGTGCCACCGTTGGCCTTGTCGCGTGCCACATAGCGGTATATCCACTCGTGGCTAACCGGGCAGTTAATCATGTCTCCAACGCCACTGATTTGCTCGGGACTCCAGTCCGCGACCAGCGCCATGCAAACAAAGTCGATGGTATCAGACGGGACAGTACGCTTCTGACTCGTCAGCCGTCGTGCCGTGGCAAGTTGGTGAGCCTGCTGCGGCTGATAGGCCTGCCCAGCACAATTACGACGAAGCTCACGACTGATAGTCGATGGATGAACCCCGAGCTGTTTGGCAATGCGGGCCTGTGACAGGCCATGGTCACGGAGGCAGGCAATCTGGTATCGTAGCCCCTCGGTCAACTGCTGGTATTTCATGGTGTATCGCTTTGTTTCTTTGGCGAGAAGAAGCGTACCCTAACTGGTAGTTGACCGCCTCTCTCCTATGCACCATGGGCATTGCACTTATTATCTGAATTCACGCTTGCCTAATTTCACCTTCAAGGGCAGTGATTGACTGGCTTGTGTGGGCTACCAGACGCTGGCCAGATGCCGTCTC
>NZ_JAPCIX010000056.1:0-1126 GCF_027707605.1 Aeromonas sp. QDB31
TGTCGTTTTCAGAAGACGGCTGCACTGAACGTCAGAAGCCGACTGCACTATAGCAGCGGAGGGGTTGGATCCATCAGGCAACGACGGGCTGCTGCCGGCCATCAGCGGACGCAGGGAGGACTTTCCGCAACCGGCCGTTCGATGCGGCACCGATGGCCTTCGCGCAGGGGTAGTGAATCCGCCAGGATTGACTTGCGCTGCCCTACCTCTCACTAGTGAGGGGCGGCAGCGCATCAAGCGGTGAGCGCACTCCGGCACCGCCAACTTTCAGCACATGCGTGTAAATCATCGTCGTAGAGACGTCGGAATGGCCGAGCAGATCCTGCACGGTTCGAATGTCGTAACCGCTGCGGAGCAAGGCCGTCGCGAACGAGTGGCGGAGGGTGTGCGGTGTGGCGGGCTTCGTGATGCCTGCTTGTTCTACGGCACGTTTGAAGGCGCGCTGAAAGGTCTGGTCATACATGTGATGGCGACGCACGACACCGCTCCGTGGATCGGTCGAATGCGTGTGCTGCGCAAAAACCCAGAACCACGGCCAGGAATGCCCGGCGCGCGGATACTTCCGCTCAAGGGCGTCGGGAAGCGCAACGCCGCTGCGGCCCTCGGCCTGGTCCTTCAGCCACCATGCCCGTGCACGCGACAGCTGCTCGCGCAGGCTGGGTGCCAAGCTCTCGGGTAACATCAAGGCCCGATCCTTGGAGCCCTTGCCCTCCCGCACGATGATCGTGCCGTGATCGAAATCCAGATCCTTGACCCGCAGTTGCAAACCCTCACTGATCCGCATGCCCGTTCCATACAGAAGCTGGGCGAACAAACGATGCTCGCCTTCCAGAAAACCGAGGATGCGAACCACTTCATCCGGGGTCAGCACCACCGGCAAGCGCCGCGACGGCCGAGGTCTTCCGATCTCCTGAAGCCAGGGCAGATCCGTGCACAGCACCTTGCCGTAGAAGAACAGCAAGGCCGCCAATGCCTGACGATGCGTGGAGACCGAAACCTTGCGCTCGTTCGCCAGCCAGGACAGAAATGCCTCGACTTCGCTGCTGCCCAAGGTTGCCGGGTGACGCACACCGTGGAAACGGATGAAGGCACGAACCCAGTGGACATAAGCCTGTTCGGTTCGTAA
>NZ_JAPCIX010000057.1:0-1008 GCF_027707605.1 Aeromonas sp. QDB31
GCTTGCCTAATTTCACCTTCAAGGGCAGTGATTGACTGGCTTGTGTGGGCTACCAGACGCTGGCCAGATGCCGTCTCAGTGTCTGCTCTTCCGGCCGCATCTGCAGCATGCTGTGCATTGCTCGCAACCTCTTGAATGCTTGCCACCATTTGGTTTACTGCCGTTGCTATTTGATCTGTCTCTGCCTGCTGCTCAACTGTAAGTACATTGCTTGACTCAATATCCTTTAGTAGGCCTCGGGTGTGTTCGCTAAGCCGATTTGATGCATCACCTATGCGACCTACTATGGCGCCTGTTTCAGCTTGCATCATTCGTAAAGCAAACTCTATTTGGCCAAACTCATCGGTGCGCCCAGTGTAGAGGGATTGACTTAATGGGTTATTGGAAATATTCCTGGCTCTTTCAACCAGTCTTCCAAGAGGAGAGAGAATAGCCAAAACACTAACAGAGCTTAAGCTTCCTGACATTAAAGTGGCTAACAATAAGCTGCTTATTGATGTATCAGTAAGCATGCCGGCAGCCATTGCGCTTGATATAATACTACCCCATATGAGCAAGAGTATTTTCACGGAAAAGCTAGCAGCCAATTTCGGCCTCGCGGCTTTCCCGCTTCTCAATTGAGCATATAATTTTTCCGCAGCCAAAACCTGCTCAGGTTCAGGCTTGGTCCTTACAGACTGGTATTCAACAATCGAACCATTCTTAGCTATTGGCGTTACATAAGCACTTACCCAATAGTGGTCGCCATTTTTACAGCGATTTTTTACTAGCCCCATCCATGAGCGGCCAGATTTTAATGTACTCCACATATGCTCAAATGCAGCAGGCGGCATATCTGGGTGTCTTACGATGTTGTGAGGCTGGCCTAATAGTTCTTCCTCAGTGAAACCACTGATTTTAATGAAGTCAGGATTAACGTACGTGATATGGCTTTGAGGGGAGGTAGTCGAAAGAATATTGGCATCTTTTGGGAGTTCTAAGTTTCGACCCGTCACTGGTAAATTCTGG
>NZ_JAPCIX010000058.1:0-958 GCF_027707605.1 Aeromonas sp. QDB31
GGGCTCTGTTGCAAAGATTGGCGGCAGTCAGAGGTAGGCTGTCGCTCTGCGCCGATCAGGCGGCTGCTGCGAAATGGTGGTTGAGCATGCCCATGGCCTCCGTCAGCGCCGAGGGCCCAATGCCAAAAGCTCTCTCCACAAGGCGCACCTCGCCCCTGATGCCGGGCTGCAGGCACCAGGGGCGAGCCTGTCCTTTGCGCAGGGCTCGCATGACTTCGAATCCCTTGATCGTGGCATAGGCCGTGGGGATCGATTTGAAACCGCGCACCGGCTTGATCAGTATCTTGAGCTTTCCGTGATCGGCCTCGATCACGTTATTGAGATACTTCACCTGCCGGTGGGCCGTCTCCCGGTCCAGCTTTCCTTCGCGCTTCAATTCGGTGATCGCTGCACCATAGCTCGGCGCTTTGTCGGTATTGAGCGTGGCAGGCTTTTCCCAGTGCTTCAGGCCTCGCAGGGCCTTGCCCAGGAACCGCTTCGCTGCCTTGGCGCTGCGGGTCGGCGACAGGTAGAAATCGATCGTGTCGCCCCGCTTGTCGACTGCCCGGTACAGGTAGGTCCACTTGCCCCGCACCTTGACGTAGGTTTCATCCAGGCGCCAGCTCGGATCAAAGCCACGCCGCCAGAACCAGCGCAGCCGCTTCTCCATCTCCGGGGCGTAGCACTGGACCCAGCGATAGATCGTCGTATGGTCGACCGAAATGCCGCGTTCCGCCAGCATTTCCTCAAGGTCGCGATAGCTGATCGGATAGCGACAATACCAGCGCACCGCCCACAGGATCACATCACCCTGGAAATGGCGCCACTTGAAATCCGTCATCGTTCCGTCCGTCCAATCTCCGCCAAGCATGCTCAAGCTTCACGATTTTTGCAACAGAGCCCACACGAGTATTGAGCATAGTCGAGATTGGTGCAGATCACTTCTGATATTGAACTGTCAGGAGCTGGCTGCACAACA
>NZ_JAPCIX010000059.1:0-854 GCF_027707605.1 Aeromonas sp. QDB31
CCCAGTTTTTAGTGAGATCTCTCCCACTGACGTATCATTTGGTCCGCCCGAAACAGGTTGGCCAGCGTGAATAACATCGCCAGTTGGTTATCGTTTTTCAGCAACCCCTTGTATCTGGCTTTCACGAAGCCGAACTGTCGCTTGATGATGCGAAATGGGTGCTCCACCTTGGCCCGGATGCTGGCTTTCATGTATTCGATGTTGATGGCCGTTTTGTTCTTGCGTGGATGCTGTTTCAAGGTTCTTACCTTGCCGGGGCGCTCGGCGATCAGCCAGTCCACATCCACCTCGGCCAGCTCCTCGCGCTGTGGCGCCCCTTGGTAGCCGGCATCGGCTGAGACAAATTGCTCCTCTCCATGCAGCAGATTACCCAGCTGATTGAGGTCATGCTCGTTGGCAGCGGTGGTGACTAGGCTGTGGGTCAGGCCACTCTTGGCATCGACACCAATGTGGGCCTTCATGCCAAAGTGCCACTGATTGCCTTTCTTGGTCTGATGCATCTGCGGATCGCGTTGCTGCTCTTTGTTCTTGGTCGAGCTGGGTGCCTCAATGATGGTGGCATCGACCAAGGTGCCTTGAGTCATCATGACGCCTGCTTCGGCCAGCCAGCGATTGATGGTCTTGAACAATTGGCGGGCCAGTTGATGCTGCTCCAGCAGGTGGCGGAAATTCATGATGGTGGTGCGGTCTGGCAAGGCGCTATCCAGGGATAACCGGGCAAACAGACGCATGGAGGCGATTTCGTACAGAGCATCTTCCATCGCGCCATCGCTCAGGTTGTACCAATGCTGCATGCAGTGAATGCGTAGCATGGTTTCCAGCGGATAAGGTCGCCGGCCATTACCAGCCTTGGG
>NZ_JAPCIX010000060.1:0-852 GCF_027707605.1 Aeromonas sp. QDB31
AGGCGCTGTCCCAATTACGTGTTGGAAGACTAACCTTGGAGTAGGTCATCACCTTGAGGGCCTCCATCATGGATACCCAAGCCTTCCAACATCTCCTTACCCTGTTCCCGCAACTCTCTGTCCGACAACGACATATCGCTCAGCGTGAGTTGCAGCAACCCAGCTTGCCTTCTCGCATTAACGCCTTGCTACCGGATTGCCCTGCGTGTCCCCATTGTCATGCACAACCAGACCAGCTTGCTCCCTGGGGCTGGACTCGGGGGTTGCGGCGTTACCGTTGTAAACAATGCTTGCGGACCTGCTCCACCTTGACCAAGACGCCATTGGCACGCCTGAGAAAATCCCAATGCTGGCAAGCCTATGCCCAGGCGCTCATCGACGGTCTAACCGTCAGAGCAGCGGCCCGGCGCTGTGGGGTCAGCAAGAACACAGCCTTCCTGTGGCGCCATCGCTTTCTGCGCGCCATGGCGGAGCATCGGGCCGACCATGAAGGCGGGATTGTGGAAGTGGATGAGACCTTCTTTCTTGAGTCCTTCAAAGGCCAGCATGTCTGGTCACGACCAGCCCGACAGCGAGGTGGCAAAGGGCGAACCCGAGGAACGGGGCCGGATTACATCCCGGTGGTTGTGGTGCAAGACAGGGAAGGCCATCTGGCCGATTTCCAACTGGAGCAACTGGATGCCAGGCATGTGAAAGCGGTCCTGGCGCCGCTAGTCGACAAGGATGCGGTGCTGTGCAGTGATGGGGCAGGCGTGTATGCGAGCTTTGCCCGTAGCCAGGGATTGAGCCATCAGGTGCTGCATAACCGGGCGGGACAGCGGGTGATAAGCGGTGCTTACCATATCCAACATG
>NZ_JAPCIX010000061.1:0-820 GCF_027707605.1 Aeromonas sp. QDB31
GGCACTGTTGCAAAGTTAGCGATGAGGCAGCCTTTTGTCTTATTCAAAGGCCTTACATTTCAAAAACTCTGCTTACCAGGCGCATTTCGCCCAGGGGATCACCATAATAAAATGCTGAGGCCTGGCCTTTGCGTAGTGCACGCATCACCTCAATACCTTTGATGGTGGCGTAAGCCGTCTTCATGGATTTAAATCCCAGCGTGGCGCCGATTATCCGTTTCAGTTTGCCATGATCGCATTCAATCACGTTGTTCCGGTACTTAATCTGTCGGTGTTCAACGTCAGACGGGCACCGGCCTTCGCGTTTGAGCAGAGCAAGCGCGCGACCATAGGCGGGCGCTTTATCCGTGTTGATGAATCGCGGGATCTGCCACTTCTTCACGTTGTTGAGGATTTTACCCAGAAACCGGTATGCAGCTTTGCTGTTACGACGGGAGGAGAGATAAAAATCGACAGTGCGGCCCCGGCTGTCGACGGCCCGGTACAGATACGCCCAGCGGCCATTGACCTTCACGTAGGTTTCATCCATGTGCCACGGGCAAAGATCGGAAGGGTTACGCCAGTACCAGCGCAGCCGTTTTTCCATTTCAGGCGCATAACGCTGAACCCAGCGGTAAATCGTGGAGTGATCGACATTCACTCCGCGTTCAGCCAGCATCTCCTGCAGCTCACGGTAACTGATGCCGTATTTGCAGTACCAGCGTACGGCCCACAGAATGATGTCACGCTGAAAATGCCGGCCTTTGAATGGGTTCATGTGCAGCTCCATCAGCAAAAGGGGATGATAAGTTTATCACCACCGACTATTTGCAACAGTGCC
>NZ_JAPCIX010000062.1:0-799 GCF_027707605.1 Aeromonas sp. QDB31
TATTGAACTGTCAGGAGCTGGCTGCACAACAGCCATTACGCCCAATCAACTGGTGCAGTCGTCTTCTGAAAATGACATTTGGTATCTCTCATAAACGGATGTTTTTGAGAGAACTATCTTCGGCCTTCACACGCACGAAAGGCGGCGAAGCTCCGCCGTTAATCCGTCCGCCGGAGATCTCGCCCAGGCAGGCTGAAGGCCGAGCAAGCCTGACAGGCCCGAAAAGCCCGGCACGGGCGTCGGCGGCGATGACGGCGGCGGCATTATCCAGGGTTGATGATGGAAGTGGAGGATATCGACAACCTCTCGCGCAACCAAGACATCGCGGTCGGACTGCAAGTGATCTTGAAGCCACGGGCCCGTCCCACCCCGACATGGACCTCGATGCCCGAACGGACGTTAGATTTCGAGTTCTAGGCGTTCTGCGATGAAGGTTGGATCCCAGCCGGGATTGAAAGTGTCGACGTGGGTGAATCCGAGCCGCTCGTATAGGCCACGCAGGTTCGGGTGGCAGTCGAGCCGCAGCTTGGCGCACCCCTGCGTTCGCGCGGCATGGCGGCAAGCCTCGATCAGCGCGGAGCTGACACCCCGGCCCGCATGTGTCCGTCGCACCGCGAGCTTGTGCAGATATGCGGCCTCCCCCTTGAGGGCGTCGGGCCAGAACTCGGGATCCTCGGCCGACAAGGTGCAACAGCCGACGATGCCGTCGCTGCAACTCGCGACTAGGAGCTCGGATCTCAGGACGAAGGTCTCCGCGAATGTCCGGTCGATCCGCGCGACGTCCCAGGCGGGCGTTCCC
>NZ_JAPCIX010000063.1:0-757 GCF_027707605.1 Aeromonas sp. QDB31
AGCCGCTCAGGTTATTCATGAGCTTGAAGGTCAAAGTAACGAGATATCAAAAGTTCTTGACGTTATACGAGGGATCGCCGAGCAAACGAATTTGTTGGCACTCAACGCAGCAATTGAGGCCGCGCGTGCTGGTGAGCAGGGGCGTGGTTTTGCTGTTGTCGCCGATGAGGTTCGCAGTCTTGCTGCTCGCACACAGCAATCGACAACGGATATTCAAAGCATGATCAGCGCTCTACAAGAGCGAGCGCAATCCGCTGTTACAGTCATGGAGCAAAGTGGTCGGCAAGCGCACACGAGTGTAGCTCACGCAGAGGAAGCAGCTACAGCTCTTGATGGAATTGGCCAACGCGTTAACGAAATTACCGACATGAACGCGCAAATAGCGACTGCGGTCGAGCAGCAGGGAGCAGTAAGTGAAGACATAAACCGCAGTATTATCAATATACGCGATGCTGCTGATACCAATGTACAGACCGGGCAGAATAATTTGCAAAGTGCGAAATCTGTCGCTCAGTTAACTAGCGCTCTGAGCGAACTGGCAAAACAGTTTTGGGAAAAACGAGGATAACGCTTTTCAGTATCTCGACAGGGATAACTTACTTTACCATCGGTTATCCCTTTTAGCCGCACAAATTTTAGCCATGGCTTTTCAGGAAGTCAGGGCTATCAGAATGGCCTTAGAAAGCCTAGTCAAAGAGCTGTCACGAGAACACCGTTAGCTTAGCGTACGATTTTTTCCGAATTCTGCGGTTCCCCC
>NZ_JAPCIX010000064.1:0-696 GCF_027707605.1 Aeromonas sp. QDB31
TTGGGTTTCAGCGGTGCCTGGCGCAGCCAGGTCAACCAGGTGATGCTGCTGCCGGCCTTGAGCTTCAACAGCTCGTCCAGCTTGGCCCGATGCGAGTCCGTGAGTGGTTCGACCAGGGCGCGGTAGACCCGCCGATTGGCTCGCGCAATGGCTTCCGAGCAGGCCCGGTCAATCACGCTCAGCGCCGGCAGGATGCGTCGTTTCTGCCGTAGGCTCTCCAGGGCCTGACCGGCCAGCAGCAAGCCTTTGTCGGTCTGCTGGGCCAGCTCGGTTAGCTCGCGCACCAGGGCGCGGAAGTCGGACAGGCCGAACGGGGCCAGTTGCAGGTAGGTGCGCAGTTCCTGGGCATGCTCGCGACGGGTCACGTCGCGCTCGCCGTACTTTGCCCAGCTCGCCGGCTCGGCCTGGACTTGCTTCGCCACCCACAGGATGACCGGCTCGGGCAGCTCGCTGTCGGTTCCCAGCGCGTAACCGGGGTAGCGCAGCAGGCAGAGCTGCACGGCGAAGCCGAGGCGGTTGGCGTCGCCGCGTCGCTGGCGGATCAGCGACAGGTCGGAGTCGTTGAAGGTGTAGTAGCGGATCAGGTCATCCTGGCTTTCCGGCAGCGCAAGCAGGGTGTCCCGCTCCGTGGCCGAGAGGATCAAGCGACGCGGCATGTGTCAGTCGTCCGTGCGGAGGTACTGGTAGAGGGTTTCC
>NZ_JAPCIX010000065.1:0-566 GCF_027707605.1 Aeromonas sp. QDB31
AAAGCCTAGTCAAAGAGCTGTCACGAGAACACCGTTAGCTTAGCGTACGATTTTTTCCGAATTCTGCGGTTCCCCCGTTTAGTTAAATGCCCATCTGAAACCTGCCGATAAGCCAGCCCACGCAATTTTGCTGGTTTATCAGGTATTTACTTGGATGGAACGAGAGTTGACCAAAAACTTCATTTTTCGTTGGTTTGAATGCGGTTTATCGGAAGAGGAGACGGCAAATCTATGTTTCGTTTCTGTGAGGCAGGTCACATATTGGGATAAGGGTAAAGAGATCCCACCTGTCTATAAACGGCTTATGCGTATGGCATCCGGGCGGGAGCTGCCCACGATTTTCAAGGAATGGCAGGGATGGCGGATGAAGAATGACTGTCTGATCGCACCTAATGGCGTGATGTACGACAGGAGGAGGATCGAAGCGCTGGCCATCATCCAGGCCGAACTGTCAGACAAGCAAAGGGAAGCCTTCCACTGGCGGAAGAAGCTAGGGAAGGTGCGAATAAGCGGGGAAATTCTTCTCGGCTGACTCAGTCATTTCATTTTTTCAGTTTGAGCCGATC
>NZ_JAPCIX010000066.1:0-556 GCF_027707605.1 Aeromonas sp. QDB31
GGGAACCTGGGGTTGGATCACCTCCTTACCTTAAGATGTCGTGTTGTTGAGTGTTCACACAGATTGCCTTGATTCAAGTTTAGAGACAGTACACGAAGTGGGTCTGTAGCTCAGGTGGTTAGAGCGCACCCCTGATAAGGGTGAGGTCGGTGGTTCGAGTCCACTCAGACCCACCACTTCGATTACGGGGCTATAGCTCAGCTGGGAGAGCGCCTGCTTTGCACGCAGGAGGTCTGCGGTTCGATCCCGCATAGCTCCACCATATCGTACTGTGTTTGTCAGAAGACAAAGCCATGAATTGGATAGCAATATTCAGTTAATGCCTTTGACTTCTTTACGAAGTTTGCTCTTTAACAATCTGGAAAGCTGATTTAAAAAGTAGTTCTCAAACATTTGTTACAAGTGCTTTGGAAACTTCTTGGCGAAAACCAAAATTTATTTTGGTCCTTGTTGTACAGCAACAAGTCGCGTCGTTTCGACGACACTTCTTGGGGTTGTATGGTTAAGTGACTAAGCGTACATGGTGGATGCCTTGGCAGTCAGAGGCGATGAAGGA
>NZ_JAPCIX010000067.1:0-525 GCF_027707605.1 Aeromonas sp. QDB31
TGCCGCGAGCCCTTGACCCAGATGTCGCCGGAGCGCAGGGCGTTCTTCAGCTCGGACAGGGCGCAGATTTCGTAGAATTTCCGGTCGAGGCCTTCCGGGGTGATCACCAGCGGCTTCCAGCGCGGCTTGATGAAGGCCGTGGGTGCATCGGCCGGCACCTTGCGCAGGTTGTCGGCGTTCATCTCACGCAGGGTCTGCACGGCTGCCAGCACGCCTTGCGCGGCCGGCGCGGCGCGCAGTTCCAGCACCTCCAGCAAGGCCGGCGTGTAACGGCGCAGGGTGGCGAAGTTCTCGCCGACCAGGTGCAGGTGGTCGAAGCCTTCCGGCCGGGCCAGCAGCTCGGCCTCGCTGACGCTCTCGGTGAACTCGTCCCAGGGAATCACCGCCTCGATGGCGGCATAGGGGTCGCTGCCGCTTTCCTTCGCTTCCAGCAGCGCCTGGCCGATCCTGGAGTACAGGCGCACCTTGTCGTTGATCGCCTTGCCCTGCTTCTGGAACTGCTGCTGATGCTTGTGCTTCGCGCCG
>NZ_JAPCIX010000068.1:0-518 GCF_027707605.1 Aeromonas sp. QDB31
GCGATGAATACGGATATTGTATCACTTGCAAAACACATTGGCGACGCTCTGACGGCCCGCCGCCCCGTTCATATGCCACGCATGAAGATGCGGGAGCTTGGCTTGCTCTTGGTTGAACTGAAGGCGTATCGGGAGGCCGCCGCGACCGTTTCCCATTGATGAAAAAGCCCCGGCATTGTCCGGGGCTATTTGAGGATTTATTGCATGATTAGACCTGAAACGCTTAGGCCGTTTGCTGAAGATTGGCAGGCTCCAACAGTCGATGAAATCAAAGAGGTGTTGGAGCTGATTAGGCAACGAAAAGGGCTTAGTAAGCCGCTCAGTGGTGTTGATGTTGCTGATCTAGTTGGTTTGCCTGGTGAGAGGGGCAGCGGAAAGGGAACCCGAACCTTCAGACGTTGGGTGAGCAAAACCAACCCTAGCCCTATTGCTTATGGTGCTTGGTCTATCTTGGCCCACCTGGCAGGTTTCGGGGCTATATGGGACGCTGACCGGGATTGAAACCATGACCGAACATA